>NZ_BAAJPA010000002.1:0-404359 GCF_057552235.1 Kistimonas ophiarachnellae
ACTTCTATTTACCTTGATTCGCTCAAGGCTGCGAAAACCCTGATCAGGCAACTGGTCAGGGTTTTTCGTTTGTGTGGCGGAAATTTTTTATTGAATATTCCGGAACCGGGGGGGGTTAGAATAAAGGTCAAAAAACTGACGATGCTGTTTATATGCCTATAGTCGTTGTATTTTAAGCTTTCTAGATTGGTAAAAAAGGCAGTTATTATAAGTTTATCTCTAACGGGTGGGGCATAATGAACAATAATCTACTTATTAGTCATATTTGTCACTTGTGAATTATGACATTTATACAGGATGTTAAGGTGTCTGCATGATAGTTTCACTTCTCAAGAAGCTTGTTTCCCTCTCTCTGGTGCTCTTAGTGGGCTGGTTGGGATTTAAATATTATTCAGAGAAAAAGATTAAGGAGAAACTTGAGGAAGCGGCTTATATGGCCTCTTCGGAAGCTCGGATTCGATTTGATGAAGTGACCGTTGATGTCAGGGGCGCAATAGTCATTTCTGAGCTTGAGATTGCCCCCAGAAGCTATATGGAAGATAAGTTTTATGCAAAAAAAGCATCACTTGTTTTTCCAAATACCTTTGAAATGATGAAACTCATGTATGACATTAAGATGGAGAATGAATGGGAAATGCCTGGCTCATTGACACTTCGGTTTGATGGTATCAATGATCCGTTAATTAGTGAGTACGGCCTTTATGCTCAGTCTGTAAAACAGATGAATGCTATCATCAGGCAGCGCTTGGAAGGCGTAGCTGAACCGATATGCGGCGAACACTATGTGATTGGTCCAGCGGCAATCAAGGAGATGGGATATGATGCGCTCTTTTCAAGTATGTTCGTTGCATATGATTATAATCGTCTTGATCAAAAACTCAGTTTGAAAATCGGTGGTGGTGTTCCTGATTCGTATACCGCAACTGCCACTGTCAATTTTGAAAATCTGCGATCTTTGGGGGTACAGGATCTGATGTCCATGCCAACCATTGGCAGTGTTGAACTGGTCTATCGTGATGAGGGTTTAACGGAAAAAACCAATCGATACTGTGCGAACAAAGAAGGGATAACGGTCGATCAATACCATAAGCGCTTTGCTGCACTACCTGATGATTACTATGCAGTAACGTTAGGTCTGATCCCCAATAGGGCAATGAAGGCAGCTTATTTCGACTTTATGAAAAATCCTGACAATATCACCCTGACATCGTACCCGTCGCCAACGTTCAACCCAATGGCTTTGGGTATGTACGAAATGCAGTACTGGGGAGAGTTGTTGGGTTTGTCTCTCAGTATTAATGATAAAAGTGTTACACCATTTGAATTGAATCTCCCTAAAGATAATTATTTACTTTCTCATCAGGTCAAAACCGAAGAACCTGAGACCGTTAAAAATAGCTTTGAACAGAAAGTTGTCGCAGAGCCTGAACTTCAAGCTCCCTCCACAAAAGCTGCTAAACCAGAGCCTCAGACAAAAAAGAAGATTGGTAACAGCCGTGTGATACCACTTGATCAGCTCTCTGACTATATCGGGCACTATGTGAAGGTTTCTGTCGAAAAATCCAGACACTTCCGTGGCCTTTTGGAGTCTGTTGAGTCAGGTGCATTGACGTTGCAGCTACGGCACGGCAGCGGTACTTTTTCCATGCCAATTGAAATGCGCCGTGTTGAATCAGTGGAGCGATTACGTTAGTGCTTGAGCATTATCATTGACCATTTTTTCAGGGTGTTAATTTTGTCGGCAAAAATTCCATCTGGGCATTCTGCAGGTTATCACCAGCCAAGCGGCAATCGTAACCAGCAGATGCACAGTGATGAAACTGACAGACCCTATCTGCTTTCAGACACTCCAGAGGACTGGGTAAGAAAGCGTACCTTGCAGAGTATTATGATCTCGCCATTGCCCATGCCGGTAGAGAACTTATCATTACAGCAGCCCGCTGAGTCTGATCCAGATACCCAAAAAAGAAACGCTAAGAATAGAAAAGCACTTGTATTATCCGAATATTGGGATAACAGGGCACCGTTGTGTTTACTCGGTACAGATGCAAGTCACCTACAAGCGGAATTTAGTGAAAGAAATGCAGACGTGCAGGTTATTTGGCCACCGGCTGTTGAGCAGAAACTGCGAGTTGACTCTGATACTCATGGTTTACTGGATCGAGAGGTCTGGAAAGAACGTATTACGTATTGGTTATCTCTCGACGCAGAACAGCGTAAAAATGTTATAGAGGCACGACTGCAACATACCACGATAGAGAGCCATGACCCGCGAGCAAGGCTGCATGGTCAGTCTGGCGTGATCGCGGCATCAGATATCCCTGCTTATAGCATCATAGCGCCCTATGTAGGCCTGTATTGTGCGGGTAATGATGTCGCTGAAGAAAAAGCGCGGTATGGCGCTAATGTAGGTCGATACGCTGTAGATTGTTCACTCGGGGGTGTGCAAATTGATCTGTGTGGATATGGCCATGGTAATGTCACTGTTTGTATTAATGCCAACACCACTTACTCAGAAAATGATCCTGTCTTCAAAGATAATGCCTGCTTTGTGCTGGTAACTTATCAGGGGTGGCCCTATGTGTTTGTCGTCACTCTTGAGGCTGTTCAGCTAGGTCAGGAACTGTTGATTGATTATGGCCGCTACTACTGGAAGGGTTATTGACCCGATTACCTGCCGATTTCATATAAATAAATAACCTATAAATTAATACGTATATATATCTATGTTATCAATAGCGTGTACTGCTGTACTGTTACAGCGTTACATAGTGAATGATGGGTAGTTGGTACTTCCGTGTTTATTGATCTGATTCAAAACGCGACAAACCGGGAAGCGATTGAGCGCTTGTTCAAGCTGATGCTGACCAGGGATGAGCATCATGCCATCAATGGCCGGGTCGCCATTGCAAAGGCACTGATTGATGGTGACGAGAGTCAGCGGGAAATCGCGACGCGTTTGGGGGTGAGTATCGCCACCGTCACGCGGGGTTCCAACAATCTCAAATCCATGAGTGACGACGAACGTGACTTTCTAATACAGGCTATACAGGCAGTACATAATGAATGATGTTGCAGTTTCTGCGGGAGATATCGGGAGTACGTCCCGATCCAGCCTGAGTAAAGTCCTTGGGGGAGCCTTGCTTGTTGCCGGCACAGGCATTGGCGCCGGTATGTTTTCATTGCCTGTTGTCAGCAGTGGCATGTGGTTTAGCGTGTCGATTGCTGTCCTCGTGCTGGCCTGGTTCTGTTGTTACAGCTCTGCACTGTACCTTCTTGAAGTGAATCTTCATTATAAGGACGGTGCCAGCTTTGATACGCTGGCCGGAAAAACCATTGGTAATACTGGTCGACTGATCAATGGTGCCTCTGTTGCCTTCGTCTGCTATATCCTGACCTACGCCTACATATCCGGTGGCAGCTCCATTATTTCGCATTCCATGGAGTCACTGGCGGGCATTGCGGTGGAGTCGCACCTGGCCAGCCTGATATTTGCGGTGGGTCTGTCGATTTTTGTCATTATTGGTCCCAAGGCTGTTGATCGTATTACGACCGTGATGGTTGCCGGTATGGTGATCACATTCCTCAGCTTCACAGGTGGCCTTGTTGGCAGCGCGCAGCAGGAAACCCTCTTTCCGGCGTTACCAGTGAGTGAGAGTCTGCCTTTCGTTTTGATGGCGCTTCCGTTCATGATGGTCAGCTTTGGATTCCATAATTGTGTCCCCAGCCTCGTGAAGTATATGGGTGGCAAGGAATCCCGTCCTTTGCGCAATGCGCTTCTTGTGGGTTCCCTGCTGGCGCTGGTGATCTATATTCTGTGGCAGGTGAGTATCATGGGTAACCTGTCCCGTGATGCATTCGGTGGCGTGCTGGCCAGTGGCGGTAATATCGGCGCATTGATCCGCGCGCTGGAAGATTCTGGCATCAGTGTCCATCTGTCTGGTGCTTTGCAGGTGTTCTCCCAGCTGGCTGTTGCGACCTCTTTTGTCGGTGTGTCGCTGGGGCTGTTCGATTACCTGGCAGACCTGTTCGGGTTTTCTGATGATATGTCCGGTCGTCTGAAAACTGCAGCCCTGACGTTCATTCCTCCCACCTTGCTCGGTGTGTTTATTCCTGACGGCTTCATTACCGCGATCGGTTTTGCCGGCCTGGGTGCGACGTTCTTCTGTGTGATTGGTCCGGTGCTGATGGTTCGCCAGACCCGTCGCCAGGGATTGTCCGGTTCTTCTTTCCGTGTTTCGGGAGGGAATGCCCGTCTTTGGCTGGTGCTGACTTTCGGTATTGCAGTGATGCTGCTGGAAGTATTGAATATGTTGAAACTCCTGCCTGTTTTCAACGGTTAATCAAACCTTTCTTGCGGCGGCAGTTAACTAAAAGGTTAACTGCCGATTGACAATCTTTCCCATACCCTCCTGCTAGACTGACCAGAATCCAATGTGTTCTCACCCGGCATCTGGTTGTGTGATATATCCTTATTTCCCATGTCTACAGGAAAAAACTCATGGCTGGCAATGTACAGGCCGGCACAGTCCTGACTCGAGAAGAGCGTATTGAAGGCGCGCTGCTGGGGCTGTTTGTCGGTGATGCCCTTGGACTCGGTTATCACTGGTACTATGACGTTAACCTACTGGAACACGATGTTGGCGCATGGGTGACGGACTACCTGGATCCGGTGGTAAAGAGCGAGCATGGTTGTCGCCATATCAGTCGGTACCGTTTGGATCAGGGGCTGAGAGCGGGTAATTACTCTCAAACAGGGCAGATAATATTCCTGTTGCTTGAATCGGTTGTTGAGCAGAGATGTCTTCATATATCGGCGTTTGGTCGTCGTTTGGGCGAACTCATGAGCGAACTCAATGGTGAGTCGTTGTCTGGTCGATACAGTGAGGACATCGTCAGAGACATATGGCAAAAACGTCAGCAGGGGGTTGCCTGGAATGCCGCTGATCTGCCAACCGGTGCGGATACCTCACTTGGTGCGCAGCTTTGTGTTATTTTGGCTGTGCTATGTGATGATCCATGCTCATTGGCTGAAGTTGCTGATCAATTGCTGCAGATATTTTATCGGGATCGCTATCTTCGTGCCTGTCAGCTGGTGTATGCGCTTACCGTTCAGGCTTTGATTCAAGGGACCACGCTGACGGCACTGGATAAAACGATGACCGGCATGTCGGGTAATCAAGATGTTATGAACCGGGTTGGATCATACGGCTCGCTACAACAGCCGGGTTTGGGACAGATCGCTGAACGACCGGAAATGGTCAGTGTAGAACCCGCGAAATATATTAGTCTCGTATTTGGGCTGGATTGTCAGGTGACCCATCTTTTACCCGCAGCTTACTACCTTCTTTACCGTTATCCGGACAGTTTCGAAATGGCCATACTGTCCGCCAGTAACGGTGGGGGAGAGAATGTTGCCAGGGCCGCTCTGACGGGGGCGTTGGCGGGTGCTCTCCATGGTGTGAGTGCTATCCCCGAGCGTTTTTTGCATAAACTGGAAAATGGTGCTGCTATTCGTTCGTATGCGCAGGCGCTTGCCCGGTTGCCAGCGACGAAGGTGTGAGGTAATCGTTAGTGCTTCGGGAATCAGGTAATGACCACCGTAGATTCCTCACGGAAAAGACTTACAATAGAGAATGTTACGTTAGCGTCAGATTTTCAGGTCAAGAGTGAAACAGCAGAAAAAACAGGACACTGAGAGCAGGCAGCCCGGGCCGTTTGCTCTGAGACTCAGGGAAGGGGTCATGCTGACCCTGTTGGTTGCCGCCGCGTATCTTTGCATGGCGCTGGTGACGTATGATGCCGGCGATCCCGGCTGGACGCATATTGGCCATTCGCAGATGGTGGTGAACAGTGCGGGCAGGGCGGGTGCCTGGTTTGCGGATGTGCTGTTTTCCCTGTTTGGTCATATGGCGTTTCTCTTTCCGCTGCTGTTGGCCTGGAAAGCCTGGACCGTGTTTCGTGATCGTTACGAAACCCGCGCCTGGAACTGGCCGCTCTTTACCCTTCGTTTTGCCGGGCTGCTGTTGGTCCTGACCAGCGCCTGTGCGCTGGCGGCTTTGCACTATCTGCAGGCTGGCGCCGGATTGCCTGCATCGAGTGGCGGCATTCTGGGCAAGCTGGTGCTGGATGTTGCACTGCCTGCACTGAACCGTTTTGGCACATCTCTTATTTTTCTCTCGCTGTTCCTTTTTGGTTTGACGCTGTTAACGGACTTGTCCTGGTTCCGGCTCATGGACCTGGTGGGTAAGTGGACGCTGGATGGCTTTTCCTTGCTACGGAATGGTCTAAAAGCCTTGGCGGGTAGCATGGAAGCTCGCCGGGAAAAGCGGACCGTTGAAAAAATACGCCAGGAACGTGAGTCCGTTATTCAGAAAGAAAAAGCCAGGCAGGCTGAGCGGACACCTCCAGCGATTGCGCCACCGCCGAAGAAGCCTGAACCCAGTACACGGGCAGTGAAGGAAAAACAGCAGGTCTTGTTTGACGATACGGTTGTTGAAGGTAGCCTGCCTGCCGTCAGTCTTCTGGATGCGCCGGATCATTCCCGTAAAAAAGGATATTCCGAAGAATCCCTGCAGGGGATGTCTCGTCTACTTGAGCTTAAGTTAAAAGACTTCGGCGTTGATGCGGAAGTGGTCGCTGTACATCCGGGCCCGGTCATTACCCGTTTTGAGATTCAGCCGGCTGCTGGTGTTAAGGTCAGCAAGATCACCAATATTGCGAAAGATATTGCCCGCTCTCTGGCCGTGATCAGCGTGCGGGTGGTTGAAGTCATTCCAGGCAAATCGGTCGTAGGGATTGAGATTCCTAATGAAGACCGCGAAATCGTTTATTTCAGTGAACTGATTGCGTCAAAAGTCTTTGATGAATCAGAGTCGCCGCTCACCCTGGCGCTGGGGCACGATATTGGCGGTCATCCGATGGTGGCGAACCTTGCCAAGATGCCGCACCTGCTGGTTGCCGGTACAACGGGGTCCGGTAAGTCAGTGGGCGTGAATGCGATGATCCTGAGTATGCTCTACAAGGCATCGCCGGAAGAAGTTCGCCTCATCATGGTTGACCCGAAAATGCTTGAACTGTCGGTCTATGACGGCATTCCGCATCTTCTGGCGCCTGTTGTCACTGATATGAAAGAAGCGGCCAATGCCCTGCGCTGGTGTGTCGCTGAGATGGAGCGGCGTTACAAACTGATGGCCGCTATGGGTGTGAGAAACCTGGCAGGTTTCAATCGCAAGCTGGAAGAGGCTGAAAAGGCCGGTGAACCGTTGCGAGATCCTTTCTATCAATCCGTTTCCGCTGATGACCTTGCGCCAGAACTGGAAAAATTGCCTTTCATTGTCGTCGTGATTGATGAATTTGCTGACATGATGATGATTGTTGGCAAGAAAGTTGAAGAATTGATTGCCCGAATCGCCCAGAAAGCGCGGGCGGCAGGCATTCATTTGATCCTGGCGACACAGCGTCCTTCGGTGGATGTCATTACGGGTCTGATCAAAGCGAATGTTCCGACCCGGATCAGTTTCCAGGTATCGTCCAAGATCGATTCACGGACCATTCTGGATCAGGGGGGCGGTGAACAGTTGCTGGGGCATGGTGATATGTTATATCTGCCGCCTGGTACCAGCCTTCCTGTAAGGGTCCATGGTGCTTTCGTCAGTGATGATGAGGTGCACCGGGTCGTGGCTGACTGGAAGAAACGTCAGGAACCCAATTACATTGAGGATGTTCTTGGTGGTGCCGGGGATGCTGATGGCGAAGCGGGAGCTTTTGGTGTCAGCAGTGATGAAGAGCAGGATCCCCTGTACGATGAGGCAGTCGCCTTTGTGACTGAGACGCGACGTGCATCTATCTCGTCGGTTCAGCGCAAGCTTAAAATTGGTTATAACCGCGCAGCCCGGATGATCGAAAGCATGGAAGCCGCCGGTGTGGTCTCTGCCATGGGCAGTAACGGTAACCGGGAAGTGATCGCTCCGCCACCACCACGGTAGTAACATAATGCTGTTGGCCTGAAGGTGAAAGGGTGGTTGATCAAAACTGCCATCCTTCAGGGAAAGCTTGTGTTACCCTTAAGCGCAGTTTTCAGAGCAGAATCCTATTGCATGTTTCAGAGCGATAAATTCTCCATCCGTCGCCTGGGTGGATTGGTCTTGTCTATTACGCTGCTGACATCACCAGCTTATGGTGAGAGTGTGCCAGGCAACAAAACGAATGCTGTCGAGGTGTCAGCCCGGGAGCAGCAGGCGGCGAGTCAGCTGGCAAAGTTGCTCAATCCGCTTCATTACATCCAGGCCGGTTTTGCCCAGCATACGCTGGAAGCCAGCGGTAAGCGCATTCAGGAATCGGAAGGTGTGATGACTGTACAGCGGCCGAATCTTTTCCGCTGGGAGGTCAAGAAACCCTTTCCCCAGGTTGTAGTGTCCAATGGCCATAAGGTTTGGCTGTATGATATGGATCTTGAGCAAGTCACGATTCAGACGCTCGATGCCCGGACCAACACCACGCCGGCATTGATCCTGAGTGGTGAAACGTCGGATCTGACGCGCAATTTCCGTGTCACTGAATCGGTTTCTGATGGTGTGGCTTTGTTTACGTTGACACCGAAAGGGCAGGATGCGCTGTTTGAAAACCTGCAGTTATCGTTCCAGGGCAAGACGCTCCGGGAAATGATGCTGACCGATGCGCTGGGCGCCAGAACCCGTATTGAGTTCAGCAATCTGTCCAGCAGCAGCAAGCGAAAGCTGGCAGAGAAAGATTTTGAATTGTATATCCCGCCCGGCGTGGATGTGATTGACGATGAGAGCTGATAAGGACACCGCAACAACCCATGAGCCGCTCTCTGTTTGATACCCTGGAAAAACCCTATGAACCGCTGGCTGCCCGGATGCGGCCACGGACCCTGGATGATTACCTCGGGCAATCCCATATACTTGCAAAAGGGAAACCATTGCGGGAAGCGCTGGAGCAGGGGCGTCCCCATTCCATGGTACTTTGGGGGCCTCCGGGCGTTGGTAAGACCACACTGGCCAGGCTTGTGGCCAATGTCTGCGATGCGCATTTTGAAACCCTGTCTGCGGTGTTGTCAGGGGTTAAGGATATTCGGGCCGCGGTAGAACGGGCGCGGATGGCCCGCGAGCAGAATGGACGCCGCAGTATTCTTTTCGTCGATGAGGTTCACCGTTTCAACAAAAGTCAGCAGGATGCGTTTCTGCCGCATATTGAAGATGGCACGATTATTTTCATTGGTGCGACGACGGAAAATCCCAGCTTTGAGCTGAATAACGCCTTGTTGTCCCGGGCCCGTGTTTATGTACTCAAGCCTTTGGAACAAGAGGCGTTGGCCAGTGTGCTGGAACATGCCCTCAGCGATAAGGAACATGGCTTGGGTGAAAACCCGCCGATACTTACCGATGAGGCAAAAACCATGTTGTTTCGTGCCGCCGATGGCGATGCACGACGATTGCTGAATCTACTGGAGATTGCGGTTGACCTGGCGTCGGATCAGGCGATCACGCCAGAGATTTTACAGGGCGTGCTGGCAGACAGCAGCCGTCGCTTTGATAAGGGCGGTGATGCCTTTTACGACCAGATATCCGCCTTTCACAAGTCGGTCAGGGGGTCCAGTCCGGATGCGGCGCTCTACTGGTTTGCCCGAATGGTGGATGGTGGCGCCGATCCCCTGTATGTCGTGCGACGGCTGGTGGCGATTGCCAGTGAGGATATCGGCAACGCGGACCCCCGGGCCCTGGAGATGGCGCTCAATGCCTGGCAGGCTTTTGAACGGCTGGGAAGTCCGGAAGGGTTGCTTGCGGTTGCCCATGCGACGGTATATTGTGCCTGCGCGCCGAAGAGCAATGCCGTCTATCGGGCGATGAAGGCTGCGTTTGATGATGTCAGGAATAACCCTTCCCATGAGGTGCCGCTGCATATTCGTAATGCGCCGACCCAACTGATGAAATCCCTGGGACATCATGAAGGCTATCGCTATGCCCATGATGAGCCCAATGCCTACGCCGCCGGTGAGTGTTATTTCCCGGATGCTATGGAGCCTCGGCGCTATTACGACCCTTCGGATCGCGGGCTGGAAATCAAAATTCGTCAGAAACTGGAATGGCTGCATTCCCTGGATGCGGCGTCTGCGAATCCCCGGCGACCTTCATCCTGACGGTTAATGTCAGACGGTTGCCTGGAACACCTTGAACAGGTGCTTTCCTGTTTTAAATGAAAATCGGAATATTGTCTTATGTTTCTCTGGTTTGAATGGATTGCCATTGCCCTGGGCGGCGCGCTTGGCGCGGTCTCCAGGGCATTGATCTACCTGGGTTTTGCTGAGCTGGGTCAAGCAAAGCTGTTCCCGGTGCCCACGCTGGTTGCCAATATTATTGGATCTTTTATCATTGGCGTGACTTACTACGCACTGGTTGAACTGGCATCATTACCGCCGCTCTGGCGGCAGTTCATCATGGTCGGTTTCCTGGGTGCATTAACCACTTTTTCGACGTTTTCGCTGGATGCGTTTCGCCTGATACAGGACGGCGACCCGGTAGGTGCCATCGCCTACATGCTGACCAGTGTGGCAGGTTGCCTGCTGGCAACCTGGGCCGGTTACGCGCTGGCCGGTAAGGTCTTTGCTTAATACAGACAAGGTAACAGAGCTCTCATGCTAGATCCCAAATACGTTCGCGCCAATCCTGAGGAAGTCGCGGCCCTGCTGCGCAAGAAGCACTACGAACTGGATGTGGAACGGATCATGTCCCTGGATGCCGAGCGGAAGTCCATCCAGCTGCGTACCGAACAACTGCAGAGCGAGCGCAAGTCCGGTTCCAAACAGTTCGGCATGTTGAAGGCAAAAGGCGAGGATGTCACTGAGCTCAAGTCCCGTCTGGATAGCATTAACGAGGAACTGAAAACCTCCGAGCAGACGCTGAAGGACCTTCAGGCAGAGCTGGACGGCATTTTCCTGACCGTGCCCAACCTGCCGCACGAGTCAGTACCGGAAGGCAAGGACGAAGAAGACAACCTCGAAGTCCGCAAATGGGGTGAGCCCAAGCAGTTAGATTTTGAGCCGAAGGATCACGTTGAGCTGGGCCAGGCTTATGGTCTGGATTTCGAAACCGGCGCTAAGCTTTCCGGAGCCCGTTTCACCCTGATGCGTGGCCAGATCGCACGCCTGCACCGCGCACTGGCGCAGTTCATGCTGGATGTGCAGACCAGTGAACACGGCTATGAGGAGTGCTACACCCCTTACCTGGTACACGATCATGTACTGCGTGGTACCGGACAGCTGCCCAAGTTTGAGGAAGACCTGTTCAAGACCTCCTGCGAGGGGGAAGAAAAGCCATACTATCTGATTCCGACATCAGAAGTACCGCTGACCAACATCGTGCGGGATTCCATTCTTGAATCCGCTGAACTGCCGTTGCGCCTGACGGCCCACACGCCCTGTTTCCGCAGTGAAGCGGGCAGTTATGGCAAAGACACCAAGGGTATGATCCGTCAGCACCAGTTCGACAAAGTCGAGATGGTACAGATTGTTCATCCGGAGAAGTCTTTTGACGCGCTGGAAGAAATGACCGGTCATGCGGAAGCGATTTTGCAGAAGCTCGGCCTGGCTTACCGTGTCGTTGCGTTGTGTGGGGGCGACCTGGGCTTTGGCGCGACCAAGACCTATGACCTGGAAGTCTGGTTGCCCGGCCAGCAGAAGTACCGTGAGATTTCTTCTGTTTCCAACTGTCTGGATTTCCAGGCGCGCCGGATGCAGGCCCGCTTCCGTAATGCCGAAGGCAAGCCTGAGCTGGTGCATACCCTGAATGGTTCCGGTGTAGCTGTTGGCCGTGCCATGGTGGCTGTCATTGAGAACTACCAGGATGCAGAAGGTCGAATCCACGTGCCGGAAGCGCTGAAACCCTATATGGGCGGCATTGAGATTATTCAGTGATCGCTTTGCTGTTTTAAAAAACCCGGCGAAAGCCGGGTTTTTTCATGGAGCCGGATGGGTAATACCCATCGTACTTTCTAACGACGTCAAATATCCCGGCTCCCCAGTAATACTGAGCAAATCCCAGGATTTTGAAAGAACGATTGGTATTATGTATCCGTCGGTTACCCATCAGTGCTCTGTGATTACTGCTGTCCCTTAGCTGTCTTGTCCTGTGTTCCCGGCACTGACAGGCACTCAGGCCCTCAATGGCTGATCGCTGCGGCTGTGGGAATGCGATGAGCGGTCTACCCGTCAATCTCATTGACAGATACGTCAGCAGATGCGTCGATCGCAGGCAGGGGAGCTGCCGCCAATGGCTCTTCTCGTCGGTCAGTTGCGCAAATCAGACCCATGGCGCCGGTTTTTGATTCGCCGCTATCAACCTCGTCATCGGTCATTGATTCAGGGTTGATTTCATAGAACAAACAGGATCGATTATCCCAACTTGTCAGGATGTGGGTGCGGTCAGGAGTGCATATGACAGTACAAAGATTTGCCATTGGAACAGGATCCATGTTGACCTTTTTTTCTTTAAAATTATGCAGGTTCAATATGCGTATATTGTTGTGACTGAAGAAGATCAACAGACTGCTATCGGCAGTGAATACAGGGTTGCCTTGATGGCTAAGGCCGGGTCTCACTAACCGGGTGTTGGCAAATACCCGGATTTCTTCAGGCACTTTCTCCAGCAGAGAGTTCCATTGCATTGAATCGCATTCTCCAAAGAGTTGTATCTTTCTTTTGACAGAACAATAAAAAAAACGACAGTCAGGGCTGAATTCCGGATCTTTGAATGCCGCTCTTTCTGCAAGATTTTCGATATTATGTTTGATGGACGTTTTCCAGGCTTTATTTTCATATTTCCAGATTAATAAATCATTACCGTCGGATGTTACGATGAGTCGCCCGTTATAATTAGAGTACCGATATTTTGAGTCGATTTTGTGGGTTTTGAATGAAGTGTCAACGCTATCACAGGCTGTCATCTGAGTGAGTTTTTGTTGTTGTAGAGTGAGTCTCTGTTGCACTGTGTGGCCAGAGTCTAGCTTAAAAAGCAGGGTATAGCTTGGATGCGTTAAAGTTGTATTTATTAAATAGCCTGATGTAGATGTTGTGTTCCATAAGGGGCGTGAAGGTAAGGTTATGGGTTTGTTTATGTTTTCGAGTATTTTTTTATGTATTGTTTTTAGATCATATAAAGAAAAATTGTAGTCGCAGTAAGCAAAGCCTTCTATGGATGCTCGGATAGCCCTGATAACAAGTATGTGTTGGTTGTTGTTAATGAATTTGAAGTTCATAATTTTGTTGGTTTTTATTTTCTCGACATTATCCAGATTTAGAGTGGCTATTATTTCCCATTTGTTTTCTTTTTCATGCCTGTAGCTGGAAAAGAAATGGATGTTGTGGTAGCTGGTTGAAACTGCAAGAAGATCGCATCCTTTGCTGGTAGATAGATTCTCAACATCAGTTTCAATAAAATTCGTGCTAACTATAATCCAATCGTTGTTTTTTTCTTGTTCAAGGATGGTTACCTGGTTATTTCCGATAATTGCGAAAAAAAGACTGCTGTCATCGCTGAAATGGGCATGATGTATAGGTTTATGTGAATCGATTTTACTGTATACGTCTTGCCTTTTATATGTGGTGATATTGAATATCGACGCATAGTTTTTAAATGTATTTATGAATACATGATTGCCATCAGGACTAAATAGATAGGAATTGTTTCTGGTAATTAAATCATCGGTGTTCGCTCTATGTTTTTCTTTCAGGATAATTTTTTCAGGTAGAGTTAATGCGTCAAGGGCGGCGAAATGCAAAATTTCATGGAAGTAGGGTTTGCTTCTTAAAGTGTCGAGTTCATTTGTCTGACTCTTTCCATAAAGCTTATGTTGCGGCTTTAAATATTGATCGTATCGTTTGGTGGAAAATAAATGTTCTCCTGCTAACCTGAAGCCTCTATAAAATGCCGTGGCTATAGATTGATTGTTATCTATGATTTTCATTGTTCTTTTGCATATTCTGCGATAGCACACCAGTTCTTTCCAGGGTATATATTTCAGCAAACAAGTCCAATCGTAATCGGTAAGGCTCATGATGTGCGTGTTGTTATATGCTACCTTCATTTCTTCTGATCGCTTGTCGCTCTCTCCGGAATGGTCAGTTGTCGCTGTTGAAATGTATTTTAATGAATTTAAAAATGCTGGATTTTCATGCATATCGTTCCCCCGTCATGTTGGTTAGGTTTAATAATTCTGGTAAATTTTCTGGTATCACTCTTAATTGGTATATTGTAATTATGCGTGATTATGGATTTCGGAATTGATACCACAAAAATATCGCGAGATAATTCTTGGCAGAAGAACAGAGCAGGGTATGTTTAATAACTATGCCTGCATTGATAATGACTTGTTTGCCCTTATACCCATGACAACGCAACACACAAAATGTTCTCAATGGCGGCATTGAACAGGCATAATTTGTTAGTATGCCTGAATCAAGGGTATAGGATGCCTGGGTGGAGGAACACAGGCCTCCACCCAGGCCTCAATTTACGGATTTTGTTCGTTGCAGAACCAGGCTAGCGAGCGCTGCAGGGCTTTCTGCCAGCCTCTGTAGCGTTGTTCAACCTGGTCGGAAGGCATGCTGGCGGAAAAGGTCGAGGTATCACTGGCTTTTTGTTTGAATGCGTCGACGCTGTCCCAGAAACCAACAGCAAGACCCGCCAGACAGGCGGCGCCGGCTGCGGTTGTTTCGGTGATACCGGAGCGTACCACGTCCACACCCAGCATATCGGCCTGGAACTGCATCAGGAACTCATTGGCAGAGGCGCCGCCATCAACACGCAATTGGTGTAGTTCAATGCCGGCGTCCTGTTGCATGGCATCCAGTACATCGCGTGACTGGTAGGCAATGGCTTCCAGGGTGGCCCGGATAATGTGGTTTCGGTTGGCGCCGCGGGTCAGGCCGACAATGGTTCCACGGGCATGGGCATCCCAGAAGGGCGCACCAAGTCCGGTAAATGCCGGTACCATGTAGACGCCGTTGGTATCCTCAACCTTGCTGGCGAAATACTCGGAGTCAGCAGAATCCCGCACCAGGCCCATCTCATCCCGTAGCCACTGGATAGAGGCGCCGCCCATGAAGACGCTGCCTTCCAGGGCATAATTCACCTTGCCGTTCAGGCCGTAGGCGATGGTCGTCAGCAGTCCGTGGCTGGAAGGGACCGGTGTTTCACCGGTATTCATCAGCATGAAACATCCCGTGCCGTAGGTGTTCTTGGCCATGCCTTTCTCATGGCATTGCTGGCCAAACAGTGCTGCCTGCTGGTCTCCGGCAATACCGGCGATCGGAACGCTGATATTGTTGCGAAGCGTGGTTTTGCCATAGATCTCGCTGCAGCTTTTGACCTCTGGAAGCATGCTGCGTGGAATTTGCAGTGCTTCCAGCAGCGTATCATCCCACTCCAGTGTCTTGATATTGAACAGCATGGTTCGGGAGGCGTTGGTGTAATCGGTGACATGGGTGCGGCCGTTGGTCAGTTTCCAGACCAGCCAGGTGTCCACGGTGCCAAACAGCAGGTCACCTTTTTCGGCCTTTTCCCGTGCGCCATCCACATTGTCCAGAATCCAGCGAATTTTGGTGCCGGAAAAGTAAGGGTCGAGCACCAGTCCGGTATTATCACGGACATAGTCTTCCATACCCTGTTTTTTCAGGGACTCACAGATCTCGGCGGTTCGCCGGCATTGCCAGACAATAGCATTGTAAACCGGCTTGCCTGTGTGACGATCCCAAACAACCGTTGTTTCACGCTGGTTGGTGATGCCGATGGCAGCGACCTCTTCAACACCAATACCGACCTTGTCGAGGACTTCTGTCAGTGTGGCATTCTGGGTCGCCCAGATTTCCATGGGATCATGCTCGACCCAGCCGGCCCGGGGATAAATCTGCGTGAATTCCCGTTGTGAAATGCCGACAATCTGTGCGTCATGATCAAAGATGATACTGCGGGAGCTGGTGGTGCCTTGATCCAGCGCGACAATATAGCGACTCTCTTGGGTCATTACTGGTCCTTGTCGATACCTGCGTGCCGTGGGGAACGGCAGTTCTCTTTGTGGCGTTTGCCGCTCTTTTTTTAAACCTTTTCAGGCGCACCGAGGTTACCATATTTGATGATTTCAGGGGTATGGTTTCGGTAAAAAGCCTTTTCCGTATAAGGATATTTCAGGGTTTTATAAGCGTTTTGTCGTTTAGTCGGTGTAAAATGCCATCGCAAAGGACAGGAACAGACAGGGAACCGGTCGTTTCGAGAATAACATGGGGGTGCGACAGTGGATTATCTGCCGCTGTATCTGGATGTCAGGGATACCTTATGCCTGGTGGTTGGTGGTGATGCTGTAGCGCTTCGCAAGATTCGGTTACTGCTTTCAGCGGGGGCGCGTATTCGTCTGGTGGCGCCGGATATTCTTGAAGAGCTGGCCGGTATGCTGGATCACCAGCGACATGAAATCATTCAACGTCCTTTTCTGGATGAAGACCTGAGTGGTGTTCGGCTGATCATTGCAGCAACAGACAGCGATGAGGTGAATGGAACCGTTGCTGAGGCAGCCAAGGCCCGCGGTTTGACCGTGAATGTGGTGGATGGGGCAGAGCAGGGCAATGCCATTATGCCGGCCATCATAGACCGTTCTCCCCTGATTGTATCCGTATCCAGTGCTGGTAAGGCGCCAGTGCTGGCAAGGTTGTTACGTACCCGCCTGGAGAGTTTGCTGCCTGATGGTTACGGGCGATTAGCGGAGTTGGCCGGCAGTTTCCGGGCGCAGGTCAAAGCCCGATTTTCCAGCCTGAATGATCGCCGCTATTTCTGGGAGAAAGTGCTGGCAGGTCCTGCTGCAGAGCAGGCGTTGGCTGGCAATATGGAACAGGCCCGGAAAATGATCGGTCAGGCGCTGGACGCGCAGGAAGAGCATCAGGTCGGCGAAGTGTATCTTGTCGGTGGCGGACCGGGCGATCCTGATTTGCTGACATTCCGTTCCCTCCGGCTGATGCAACAGGCGGATGTCGTGCTGCATGACCGTCTGGTCTCAGAAGATGTACTGGCCCTGTGTCGTCGTGATGCTGATTATATTTACGTGGGTAAACGGCGGGACCAGCACTCGTTACCCCAGGGCGATATCAATGCGTTGCTCGTGAAGCTTGCCAAAGAGGGCAAGCGTGTTTTGCGTCTCAAAGGCGGTGACCCGTTTATCTTTGGCCGTGGCGGGGAAGAAATCGACACCCTTGCCGAAGAAGGTATTCCTTTCCAGGTGGTTCCGGGTATCACGGCGGCCTCCGGATGTGCCAGTTATGCCGGTATTCCCCTGACACACCGTGACTATGCGCAGTCTGTGCGCTTTGTAACCGGCCACCTTAAAGACGGTGGTTATGACCTGAACTGGTCTGAGATGGTGCGCAAGGACCAGACGTTGGTCTTTTATATGGGATTGATGGGGCTTCCCAGAATCTGTCAGGAATTGGTTGACCATGGGCGTAGTCCGGAAACGCCGGTTGCGTTGATACAGCAGGGTACGACACGGGATCAACGTGTCTACACCGGTACTCTGGACTCAATCGTCAGTGATATTGCTGAGATAAAAATCAAGCCGCCCACACTGATTATTGTGGGTGAAGTGGTTCAGTTGCATGAACGATTGAAATGGTTTGGTTTGGAGGAAGAGAACGCTTAACAAGAAAAAGGGCCTCTAAGAGGCCCTTTTGAGTATGCGTTCAGGCAGCCAATGACTGGTTGTCTTCGATGGTCGAAAATATCATTTTAGCCAGCTCATGTTCGCAACCGAACGCATTCCAGTTGACGGTCAGCATGGGGGTCTGCATTTCCCGGCAGATCTGGGGCAGGCAGGCTTCGTGGAAACGATGCAGGTCTTCCAGGTAAGCCAGCGGTGTGCCTGATTCTGCTGAACGGGCACGTTCCAGCAGACGGTCGTGGGCAACAGCCGGATCTGTCTGGAGGTATACAACAGCGCTGATTCGTGGATAGTGCTCCAGTCGGCGCTTGATATCGTAGTAATAATCCATGTACATGGCGTCAGGCTGTTCCATGGACAGGAAATTGGCCTGGGAAAAAATCAGGTCTGAGTAGAGCGAGCGCTCGATCAGGTAATTCTTGTCGCGATCCAATCCTTCAACCAGTGTCGCACGACGTTCGGTGATGTACTTCTGGAAACGAATACGACGGTTGGCATCGTGGGGATGCTTGGTGAAATCTTCCAGCAGTTCGGTGAAGCGTGGGTCGTCAACCGGTTCCTTCAGCGCTTCCCAGCCCATGGCCTCGGCGAGACGCGGCAACAGCGTCGATTTACCGGCGGCGATGTTAGCTTCTACAGCAACAAAATGGTTGGTCTGGCAATCGGTCATGGTTAACAGGCTTCCAGGAAACAGTGGGTGCAAACGGGAAAGTATTCTTCATCGTGGCCGACGATGATGGTTCGGCCATTACTTTCACCGGTAAACTGGGTGAACTGGGCGGGTTTGCCGCAGTGACAGTTGGCAAACAGGGGCTCCAGCTTCTGCGAAAACTTCGTGATGGTTTCCGACGCTTCAAAAATATTGCCCAGGTAATCCGTCATCAGGCCGTAGAAGCGCACCTGCAGTGCAGTGTTCAGGCTGAGACGGATTAACTGCCTGACGGTTTCGGCAGGCAGGAATTGGGCTTCATCGACCAGCAGAACCTCGGTGCCCGACGCATTCATTATTGACAGCAATTGATCCGTAGACGCAAACACCTTGCACTGCAGTTCGCTGCCATTGCGGCTTTTCACATAGCCATCCGGTGACCGGGTATCAATGGACGGTCGGACGACAGTAACTTTGTAGTGCTCAGACAGCGCGTAAAAGTCACCGATCAGTCGTGCAGTCTTGCCGGACTTCATGGGGCCGTAAATAAAGGAAATGGGTGTCATCGTGTCTCTGCTTGTCCTCCGGCGGTACGCGATTGCACCAGTTGCTGGGCATGTAATGCTGTCATCCTGACAGGGGTCGATTGAAGACCGTGTCACCGCAACGGGGCGGTTTCTATGCCAAAGCGGCGCATCTTAGGGGCCATGGCCGTCAGCGACAATAAGTATTTTGAACGGTTGAAATGGTCAATGACGATGGTGTTATTCCCCGAAGCCGATGTGCAGCGGTTCGACAATACTAGGGATCATCGATGACGCTGAAATTAATTTGCTGGAAATCTGCCCTTGAAATTGGTCGGGATGCCCTTATCTAGGGTTTCAGTATTCGTTTGTCATGCTGAATTCAAGAGGATAAAGCACCCTATGACCGTTGAAGCCAGTAAGGAGACCCTGGGGTTCCAGACCGAAGTCAAGCAGCTGCTGCACTTGATGATTCACTCCCTGTACTCCCACCCGGAAGTCTTTCTGCGTGAACTGATTTCCAATGCCAGCGATGCGGCTGACAAATTGCGCTTTGCCGCGCTGCATGACAGCAGCCTGCTGGAGTCTGATCCCAACCTGGATATTCGGGTCAGCTTTGACCAGGAGACCAAAACCGTCACCATCACTGATAATGGTGTTGGCATGAATCGCCAGGAAGTGATTGATAACCTGGGGACCATTGCCAAGTCCGGTACCGGTGATTTCCTGAAGCAGATGACAGGCGACCAGAAAAAAGACGCCCAGCTGATTGGTCAGTTTGGTGTCGGTTTCTACTCGGCCTTCATTGTGGCGGACAAAGTCACGGTTGAAACCCGTAAGGCGGGTGAGAAGGAGGGGGTTCGCTGGATTTCTGAAGGTACCGGTGAATTCTCGGTTGAGTCGATTGAGCGCCAGCAGCGTGGCACCACCATTACCCTGCATCTCAAGCCTGAGCAGCAGGAATTTGCCGATGGCTGGCGTCTGCGTTCCATCATTCGCAAGTATTCTGACCATATTTCCCTGCCGGTCTTGATGCTCAAGGATCAGCCTGAACCCGAAGAAGGTGAAGAGAAGGCGGCGGTTGAGCCCGAATGGGAAACGGTTAATACCGCAAAAGCGCTTTGGTGCCGGAGTCGCAGTGATATCAGCGATGAAGAGTACAAGGAGTTCTACAAGCACATCAGCCACGATTTTGGCGATCCGCTGAAGTGGAGCCATAACAGGGTTGAGGGCAAGCTGGAGTACACCAGTCTTCTGTATGTACCATCCAAAGCGCCTTTTGACCTGTATAACCGTGACATGCAGCAGGGCCTGAAGCTCTATGTGCAGCGCGTGTTCATCATGGATGAAGCCGAGCAGTTCCTGCCCATGTACCTGCGCTTCATCAAGGGTGTGGTGGATTCCAATGACCTGTCCCTGAACGTTTCCCGTGAAATCCTGCAGAAAGACCCGCAGGTGGAGAGCATGAAGACCGCCCTGACCAAGCGGGTTCTGGATATGCTGTCCAAGCTGGCGAAAAGTGACGCAGACACCTACCAGGCATTCTGGAATGAATTTGGCCAGGTGCTGAAGGAAGGTCCGGCGGAAGACTTTGCCAACCGTGAGAAGGTCGCGTCCCTGCTGCGCTTTGCGTCAACTCAGACAGGTACATCTGCGCAGACGGTTTCTCTGGCCGATTACATGGGCCGCATGAAAGAAGGCCAGGAAAAGATCTACTTCATTACAGCGGAAAGCCACAATGCGGCGGCCAACAGCCCCCACCTGGAAGTTTTCCGCAAGAAGGGGATTGAAGTCCTGCTCCTGACTGATCGTGTGGATGAGTGGCTGATGTCCCATATGCACGAATTTGAAGGCAAGCCGTTCGTCGATGTTGGCCGCGGTGACCTGGATCTGGGCAGCCTGGATGACGAAGAGGACAAGAAGGCCAAGGAAGACGCGGCCAAAACCCATGAAGATCTGATTGGACGTATCAAAACTGCACTGGGTGACAGTGTCGAAGAGGTGAGAGTCACTAACCGTCTGACGGATTCACCTGCCTGCCTGGTGGTTGGCCAGTTTGATATGGGGGCCCAGATGAAGAGCATTCTCCAGGCGGCAGGCCAGGATGTGCCCGAAAGTAAGCCAATCATGGAGATCAATACGGATCATGCGCTGATCACCAGGCTGGATAAGGAGCCTGATGAAGACCGGTTTGGCGATCTGGTCCATATTATCTTTGACCAGGCCAGCCTGGCTGCAGGCGGTAAGCTGGATGCCCCGGCAGCCTATGTCAAACGCCTGAACAAGCTGCTGGTGGATATGGCGGGCTGATCGTATTCTCCTCGGTTTATAAAATGATGCCGGACAGCGAATGCTCTCCGGCATTTTTTATGTGCATTTCAGGCATTGCTGCCTGGTAAACGTTTGGTGCCAGGCCGCTGCCGGTCGTGTTGGTTTTCCGCTCGCTCGGACAGGACAATCCTTGTCCTGCCTCACTACCGCGGCATCCATGCCGCTGCTGCAAACCAACACGACCGGCAGCTAAACAGAATCCGGGCGCCTTAAGTTATTTTGGGTTCAGGTCTATAGTGAAATTGGAATGCCTGTAAAAGTAAAAGAGTGAATCTGCCCAGCATGCAAGGATGATGGGGACTTCAGGGACGATACTATGGCTAATAAGCCTCTTCTGAACCGCTTTATGTTGCTATTCGCTATGTGTATGGCTGTGCATGCCAATGCTGCGATAGACGATTTGCGACTTGAACTGTTTGATCACCGTGTATTGAAAGGTTTTACGGTGATTGATGACCGTAATGACAGCGATGAAAACATTGAGTCGCTGGATCACTCTCTGGTCAGGATCCACCAGTTTACCGATAAACAACACCGCTATGCCCGTTACCAGCAATACTACAAGGGGTTTCTGGTATTGGGGCGTAACGTGATTGCTCATTTTGGGATGGATGAAAGCGAGGATCTGAGCAAGGCCAATTTTTCCGGCAAACTGGCCAGAGGTTTACGTCTTCAGATAGACGATCTGTTGCACACAGATGACCTCCGTAAGGAGATCCTGGACTTTGCGAAAGAGGATTTTACAGAAAGAACAGGCATTGCAGGTAATGTATATCAGAGCGATAGTCAGCCGGTAATATGGATCGATCGTAATCGAACACCTCATTTTGTTTACCAGGTCAGTTTTCGTGTCCGGCCAGAGAACGGCCCAGAACAGTGGCCTCATTATTTAATTGATGCGGTGGATTCGAGCGTTTATCAGTATTGGGACAATGTTCGGTCCCTCTATAGGGATAAAGGGCCGGGAGGGAATGGTAAAACCGGTCAGTATATGTTTGGTGAGGGGGGGCTGCCTTTCTTGTCTGTGACGCAAAGTAATGACATCTGTCTGTTGGCGAATACCCGTCTTGTGGTTGTATCGCTGAATAATCGCTCCTATTGGGTAAATGATGATTTTTCCATGCCCTTAAATTATGAGTGTGACAATAACCGGGGCGATCAATCGAACGGCGCTTTTTCACCAGCCAATGATGCCTATGTCTTTGGCAACATGGTTATTGCCATGTATGAACGTTGGTACGGGCAGCCTGTGCTGGCGGGTGGTGAATCAATATTGGTGGCTGTCCATGTGGGTGTTGATTATGAAAATGCCGCCTGGAATGGGGTGAGTGTTCTTCTTGGTGATGGCGGGAAGCGATTTTATCCATTTGCATCACTGGGTATTTTGGCGCATGAGATCAGTCATGCCTTCACACAGCAGCACTCGGGATTGATAGGGGCAGGTGAAGCAGGCGCTTTAAATGAAGCGTTCTCGGATATGGCTGCCGTCACGGCTGAATATTATTTAAGATCTCACGATGCCAAGGCTCATGAGCGTCTTTATGGACAGAAGCAATTGTCTTGGCAGTTTGGCGATCGAATCAGTAAAAGTAAACGCCCCATAAGATCAGTTAGTCAGCCTGAACTTTATGGGGCGGCCGGGTGTTATCTACGCGTCGATGGATGTTATCTGAGTTTTGACGATGTGGATGAACGTGATGTTGACCACTTGGGTAGCGGCGTCTTTAGCAAGGCTTTTTATGAATTGGCCCGTCGCCTTGATGGCGATGTGCGGAAGGTGTTTGGTTTGATGCTGAGAGCTAATATGCTCCACTGGACACCAGATTCCGGCTTTGCCGATGCTGCCTGTGGCGTGAAGCTGGTGGCCAGTCAGGAGGGGGTTCCAGAAGAGACCGTTAGCGCTGCTTTTGAAACGGTCGGAGTAACGCCTGCCTGTTAATCGCCTGATAAAAAAGGGCAACCCACTGGTTGCCCTTGTCCAATGATTAGCCTGAGTATTTTTCAAATGCCAGACAGGCATTTGTACCACCAAAACCAAAGCTGTTTGACAGAACCCGGTTCAGATCCCGTTTGACAGACTCACCTTTGATAATAGGAACGCCCGCGGCGCCTTCGTCCAGCGCTGTGATGTTGGCAGAAGCACAGACAAAGCCTTCCTGCATCATCAGCAGACTGTAGATGGCTTCCTGTACGCCTGCAGCACCAAGAGAATGACCTGAAAGTGATTTGGTGGAGCTGATTTCAGGGATGGCATCACCAAATACTGCCTTGATGGCGTTGATTTCGGTAATGTCACCGGCTTGTGTGCTGGTGCCATGCGTATTGATATAGTCGATGGGGCCCTTAACGGTAGACAGGGTCTGCTTCATGCAGCGTATGGCGCCGTCACCGGAAGGGGCTACCATGTCATAACCATCGGAAGTTGCGCCGTAGCCGACAATTTCTGCATAGATTTTCGCTCCACGGGCTTTGGCATGCTCCAGTTCTTCAAGCACGACCATGCCGCCGCCGCCGGCGATAACGAAACCGTCACGGGTGGCATCGTACGGACGTGATGCTGTCTCGGGGTTATCGTTATATTTGCTGGAAAGGGCGCCCATGGCGTCAAACATCGCGCTTTGCGACCAGTGTTCTTCTTCTCCACCGCCGGCAAAGATGATGTTTTGTTTGCCCAGCTGGATCTGCTCAAGGGCGTTGCCGATGCAGTGAGCGCTGGTGGCACAGGCGGACGTAATGGAGTAATTGATACCCTTGATTTTGAAGGGCGTTGCCAGGCAGGCCGAAACAGTACTGCCCATGGTTCGCGGAACACGATAGGGTCCCACACGCTTGATACCCCGGCTACGCAGGGTATCAGTACTCTCAATGATATTGTTGGAGGATGCACCACCGGAGCCGGCAATCAGCCCCGTCATTTCATTGGATACATCACTTTCTTCCAGGCCAGAGTCTTCAATAGCCTGTTGCATCGCAATATAGGCATACGCCGCGGCGTTACCCATAAATCGGAGGAATTTTCGGTCAATCAGGGATTCCAGGTCGATCTCGACGGAGCCGGAGACATGGCTGCGGAAGCCCATTTCTTGGTAGCTTTCATTCAGGCGAATGCCGGAGCGACCGTTCCTGAGGGATTCGGTCACGGCATCAGCAGAGTTGCCGAGGCAGGAGGTGATGCCAAGGCCAGTAATTACGACTCGTCTCATGAATTAACCCGGGTTATGTCAAAAATTATCGGTTGAGGTAAACAGGCCGACACGCAGGTCTTTGGCAACATAGATTTCCTTGCCATCGACGCTAACGGTACCGTCAGCGATACCCATGATCAGTTTACGGGTGATAACCCGTTTCAGATGTATGTTATAGGTTACAGTCTTATGCCGTGGCAGTATCTGGCCGGAAAATTTGACTTCACCGCAACCCAGTGCGCGTCCCCGGCCAGGGTTGCCCAGCCAGCCCAGATAGAAACCCACAAGCTGCCACATGGCGTCAAGCCCAAGGCAGCCGGGCATGACCGGATCACCCGGGAAGTGGCATTCGAAAAACCAGAGGTCCGGGGTAATATCAAGCTCGGCAATGATCTCGCCTTTGCCGAACTCGCCACCTTCTTCACTGATGCGAACAATACGGTCCATCATAAGCATATTGGGCGCTGGAAGCTGGGCGTTGCCGGGGCCAAACAGGTCGCCTCTGGAACAGGCCAACAATTCATCACGGCTGAAACAGTCTTTTTTCATCATGGAGGTCCGGTCAGGCCAAATCATTTCCCTATCCGGCATCAAGCGCCGGACTCAGCTGTAGGCAGTCACTGCAGAGAATTACTGTAGGTGTGCGCCTTGCACAGGGAGTCTAAACTTGCAGGTGACGGTGCTTCCCTGGCGTGCTGAATAGTGTGTCACTGTGGCACTATAACACTGGAGTATCGCTGCATTAATCACAATCGCCGATTTGTAACAAAAAACAAAACGACTGTACACAGATCGTAACGCATCATCAGAGATTAATTTGCTACGCAACTGCGTATAAAAGGTACTGTGATCGCTTTGCCATGAAGCTTTGCTGGGCGCTGATATTATACTTGTAAAGAATAAAAATGGTTTGTTTGTTGAGAACTGTTCTGGCGGGAGGTGGGCATTTGCAGGTCTGGCTCTTGGCTTTCACTGATCTCTTCTGTGACAGCTATATATGTATTGCTCCGTGCTTTAAATTTTGATCTTGGGAGGCGTATTTGGCATCTGCGCAATTATCATTGGTGTGTGTTTTTGTGTTGGCTCAGCCGCTTTACTTTTACAATTCCTGAAATGCTGCAGACTTTGTCGTTTATGCGACTTGAAAGGAATATTCCGTAAAAGTCATACAATAATCAGCATGTAAGCGTGTTCTAAGGTGCCATCCTCTCTATGAACATTCTGAATGCTCTGCTGGGCACAAATAGATAACTGATTTTGCCTGGGCTATGTGATGTAATTTGCGTGTGACATTGATTCAAGGCTGACTTGGCTGCGCCGTAGCTTGATACAATATTCTTTCAATCATTTTTAGCGTCCTTACAGATGTATTTATGAAAAGATAGGGTAATTGCTCGCGCTTTACCTTTACCATCAAGTATCATCTGTGAATTGGATATAACAGCTGTAACAGTGCATGACAGAACAGAATAGATCGATCAAAAAACATCGGATTGCCGTGATTGGTGGTGGTAGCTTCGGTACCGCTCTTGCCGATATAAGCGCGACCAAAGGTAACCATGTCCGACTTTGGATGCGTTCTGCTGAACAGGCGGAAGCGATGAATACGCATCACGTCAATGAACGCTATCTCCCCGGTTTTCCCATTAACGAGCATGTCCATGCGACATCTGACCTGGCCTTTGCCCTGGAAGACAGCGAACTGGTCTTTGTGGCGGTACCCAGCAAGGCGTTTCGTGAAGTTGTCCGGAACATGAAGGGGCTTGTGGATGGCAAGTTGCTGGTTTCCACCACTAAAGGGGTTGAAGCTGATACCTTTGACCTGATGAGCGATATCTTGCATGAGGAGTTGCCGGAGGCCAATATTGGTGTGCTGAGTGGCCCCAACCTTGCCAGGGAAATCATGGCCAAGTGCATCACAGCGACAGTCATCGCTTGTGAGGATGAGTCGCTGTGTCAGATGGTTCAGGATGTCCTTCACTGCGATTATTTCAGGGTCTACTCAAACCATGATCGATACGGCGTGGAACTTGGTGGAGCTCTGAAAAATATCTATGCGATTGTGGCGGGCCTTGCCGAAGCGCTGGGTATGGGAGAAAACACCAAGAGCCTGCTGATTACTCGAGCCCTGGCCGAGATGGGCCGTTTTGCTGTCACCATGGGGGCGAATCCGCTCACGTTTCTGGGGTTGGCCGGTGTGGGTGACCTGATTGTGACCTGTACCTCCAATCTCAGTCGAAACTTCAGGGTTGGGTATGCCCTGGGTCAAGGGAAATCGCTGGAGATCGCTGAAAAAGAGCTGGGTCAGGTCGCTGAAGGTATCAATACCTTGCGTCTTGTGAAAGAAAAGGCCGATGAAATGGGGGTTTACATGCCCATTGCTACCGGGCTTTATGAAATTATCTTTAATCAACATGATATTGCCGAAATCGCGCGAACCATGATGTTGCGTGAGCAGAAAACCGATGTTGAGTTTATTCTGAAAGAGTCCTGATCGACTCTCTCAGGTATTGCTTCATTAGGGTCGACAGAAGAGGAAGAGGTGGAACTATGGATGAAAAACTGAAAAAAAACCTGATGTCCGAATCGCTCTGGCTGAGGATCCTCTATATGGTGATCTTTTACCTGGTCAGCCAGATAGCCATTATGCTGGTGGCAGTACTGGCGGTTGCCCAGGCACTGTTTGGGCTGGTGACCGGTAAGCCGAACCTGAATCTGCAGGAGTTCAGTATGGGATTGAATCGTTATCTCTATCAGATTCTCTGTTTCCTGACCTTTAACAGTGATAAGAAACCCTACCCGTTCAGTGATTGGCCCAAGGTTGATCATGCTGAAGCTGTCGAGCAGTATCGGAACGAGTGATGTTATGAGGCTCTATATCATGCGTCATGGTGAGGCGGTTCCTTTTGCAGAAGCAGACAGGAACCGTTCTCTCTCTGAACATGGCCAGTGGCAGGTGTCAGAAGTTGCCCGACAGATGTCAGGCCTGCCATTAACCGGCATTCTTGCAAGCCCTTATTTACGCGCCCGGCAGACGGCAGAACTTATGCAGGCCGGTCTGCTCGCCGAGCTGCCTGTATCCGGTTGTGAAGAGCTGGCGCCAGATACTCCTGTTCGATCGGTGTTAAGTGCGCTGCCGGACAGTGGGCAGTGGCTGCTGGTATCTCATATGCCCCTGGTCAGCCGCCTTACCGGATTATTGATGGATGATGCCCCGGAACGGGGTATCATTTTCTCAACGGCCATGGTTGTTGGTCTGGATATTCCCGTTGCGGCTCCGGGACTGGCCACGGAAGCCATACGCTACCTTCCTTGACTCACTGATTTTCAGGCTTCCAGTGGGGGCCTGCGTCTTTCTCTATGAGAGTCTCTGTTTTTTGATGCTGGGGACGGAACCATAGCTTCTCTTTGATGTCTGATAGGAAAGCAAGGGCAGGGATTGCTCACTATACTCTCGCGTCTGACCCCTTGACGAAAACTGTTGCGAAATCGTTGATGCCGGAATGTCTTTGATGATTCACCCGGCCAATGTTCGCGGCAGTTTTTTTTACCGTTGATAAATGTCCGGGGGATTTCTGGAGGGGCGTTGGCATGTCAGAGCGGATTGTGGCATCCAGTTCTATGAGGGGGCACCTGGTAAGTCTGGTGGCGGCTTTGTTTTGTTGTTACCAGGTTTATATGCAGGCGTCGCCGGGAAGCATGGTTGGGGAATTAATGTCTGGTCTGGGTATAGATCTGACCGGGGTTGGACTCCTCGCGAGTTCTTTGGGGTATGCCTATCTGTTGATGCAGTTTCCTGCGGGTAAACTGCTCGACTGCTATGGATGCAGGAAATTATTGCCATTGGCTATAGCCATAATTGCCTGTGGATCCCTTTTGATAGCCTGGGCCGATACCTTCTGGATGGTTGCTTTAGGCAGGGTTTTTATGGGGTGTGGCAGCGCCTTTGCCATTGTAGGTTCTTTTTTGCTGGCATCGGAATGGTATGCACCGTGCTGGTTTCCGCTATTCGTCGGATTCTTTGAAATGGCGGGAGTGACCGGCGGCATCAGTGCAGCGACAATAATGCCAATGTTGATCGATCACCTGGGGTGGCGTATGGGAATGGTGATTAATGCGCTGACCGGATTGGTGCTTGCCATTACTGCGTTCCTGATCATTCGTGATGGGCAGTCTGCTCAGCAGGTTGGTATGGATGATTCTGGTCGTCATGATTCGGATACTTCATTGTTTAGAACTGTGCTGTTAAATGCACTCTATGGTTTATGCATGTTCAGCATGATCAATGTATTCGCCATGTTATGGGGCTTACCATTCCTTGAAACACTGTACCCAAATAATCATTATGAGGCAGGTCTGGGGCTTGCCAGTATGTATTTATTTGTTGCGTTTGGAACGCTTTTTTCCGGATGGCTGGCAGGTGCGCTAAATCAATGCCGTGTCTTAATGGTAGCCGGCGCTATTGTGGCATTGATTAATTTTGTCATCATACTGTATGTGCCATTATCGTTGTTTTTAATGATGGTCTTGCTGTCCCTGTTTGGATTTGGTACTGGTTTCTATGGTTTGGCTTTTCTTCAGTCTAAGCGTATAGCGCCGGGTAAAAAGCTCGGACAGATTATGGCTGTCATCAATGGCAGTATGCTGATCGGCGGTATTGTACTCCAGCCATGTGTTGGCTGGTTACTGGATCGTCAATTGATGCCTGGTCAAACGCTGGCTGCTGAATATTTTAAGCTGGCTTTCAGTCCCTTGGTTGCACTGTTGATTGTTGCATTGTTTGTCGCCTGTTTGTCAGGCGATCCATGGTTTGTAAGGGGGCGCGGTATATGATGAATTTGGCAGGGACGCCATATGGGAACGTAAAGATACAGTCATTTTTTGCTTACTGCGTATGCGGTCTGTTTGTTGCATTGCAGTTTATGGTGCAGGGTTCTGTCAGTCTGATGGTACCGGAGTTGATACAGGCTTTTAATATTGATATTGCCGGTATCGGTTTATTGTCATCCTGTTTTTTTTATCCTTATGTTTTCATGCAAATTCCGATGGGACGTTTTATCAGCCGTTATGGCGTTAAACGGGTTTTATTTTATTCGGCTTGCCTGCTATCAATAGGGTGTGTCGTCTTTTTAACGGCAACCGGATTTTATCAGGCAATGTTCGCACGGATGTTAATGGGTTTGGCCAGTGCTGCGGGGGTTGTTTCTACGCTTGAGGTGATCTCCTTGCTATTTGCTGTCCGATGGTTTGGGTTGTTGGCAGGTATCATGGATGTTGTCAGCATGATGGGAGCCGTTGCCGGAGAGTGGTTTATCCCTCGAGCGATGGAAGATATTGGTTGGGATGGTTTTATATTAATAATCGCTATAGTGTCATTCTTGTTGGCATTGTTTGCACGTGTTCTTTTGCCTTGTCGAGCACAACTGAAAGAGCAAGATAACGCTCAAGAACAATCTGTTATCTTTGAGGTTTTAAAAAATAAGCATATTTGGAAGGTATCCATCTATGGTGGGCTGGTATTTGCGCTTGTTAATTGCTTCGCGGCGATGTGGGCTGTGCCTTATTTTTCGTTAGTATTTGATAGTTCAGTTGCTGTTGCGGATATCGTTAGTTTTGTGTTTATAGGAACAGCGATTGGAGCACCTTTTATTGGTCTTCTCGGAGGTTGTCGTCATCAGGCAAGACGAATAATGCTATTGTGTGGCGTTGTTTGTATTGTCCTGTTATGGGTTGTTATTTATTGTCCTGTCTCTGAGCAAATGTTAAGTGTCAGCTTGTTGTTGGTGGGGATTGCGTGTGGCGTTTATGTTATTCCTTATGTGCAAGTCAAAAAGTGGTGTGATGTGCGTCATGTTTCTGTTGCGTTAGGTATGGTTAATATGGTTGAAGTTTTGATTGGTACGGTTTTATTTCAACCGCTAATCGGTTTCCTTTTAAATGTTTCTGGCGGAAAGGTGTCAGTTTTTTCGTATCATTTTGCCTTTAGTGTGTTGTTGATTGGTCTTGTGTTTTCAGTCGTTATTGTTTTTTTTGATGGAAAAGACAGGTTTTAAAAATGATTATGGTCGTGATTGTGATGAATTGTTATTGATTTTTTGATGGTTTTTGTGTGATTTAAAGGGGCGCTGTTTGGTTGTATGGAAATATAATAACTTTAAATAATGTGAAGTTGTTTTTGTGGGTTTTGCCTGATGAATATGGAAAGCATTGATAAATACCTGTTGGCAGGTTCGGAGGGTATGGCTCGGTGTATTATCGTCAAATTGCTCCACCATTTTGTCCGATTAGCTAGATAGCTTCTATTGCTCTTTATCAGGTATTTCTTTGTTGGGTGCCAAAACTCCGATATCTGAATGCTCTATCAAAAATCGAAAATCCAATGCATAAAGTCATGCTAATTCTGGCTAGCTTCCCACTGATATCGATAGCTGTTGTCAAAGGGGATCGATACATGCGATTCTCGTTGAAATCTAATTGTTGTCGTATAGTTTCAGTGCTGAGAGTATCAAGATGCCTATTTGGAAAAAGCAGTTTACCCTGGAAGGTCTGAACAGAGGGATAGAAAATACACTGTGTCAGCATCTTGGAATGGTCGTGACAGAGGTGGGTGACAACTATGTCTTAGGTACCATGCCTGTCGATTCCCGTACCAAACAGCCAATGGGGTTGTTGCATGGGGGAGCCTCCGTGGCATTAGCTGAAACATTAGGGAGTTTGGCTGCAAACCTGGCCGTTGATCATGAGAGCTATTGTGTTGGCCTGGATATCAATGCGAACCATATACGTAGTGTTAAGTCAGGATTGGTATTTGCGAAAGCTGCAGCAACGCATATCGGAAGGTCTACACAGGTGTGGGAAATCACTCTTGAAGATGAAGAGGGGCGTCTGGTCTGTATATCTCGTTTGACGATGGCCGTTAAAAGCCTTGCGGCTTAGGTTGATCTATTTTGTTTGAGGCTGGATCTTTAATGACATTACCTTTATGCCAGGTTGATTGTCCAAACCAGGATCAGAAGACCATACCGGTAGAGTTCCTGGTGCTTCATTACACGGCAACAGATTTGTCGAATACCTTGCGCATCTTTCAGGATGCACGACAAGGTGTGTCTGCCCATCTGGTTATAGATGTTGATGGTATGGTCTACTCCCTGGTTGATTGCCTGAAGGGGAAAGCTTGTCGAGCCTGGCATGCCGGGCAGAGCCGTTATGATGATGGCGTAAAGAAATGGACCGGCTTTAATGATTTTTCTATTGGTATTGAGCTGGTGAACTTTAACGGGAATCTTTTTCCCTTTACCGACGCCCAGTATCAATCGCTTGCAGCTGTCGTTTTGGTGCTGAAGCAGCATTATCCTGCATTGTTAAATCCTGACCGGGTTCTGGGGCATGAGCAGATAGCCGGTTATCGAGGCAAAGTTGATCCTGGTTCCTGCTTTGACTGGGCTCGATTTTGGCAGATGTGTTATCCCGATGTGCAAGCGCCGGATCATCAACCCGTTTGTCCCGGTGATCTGCAAAAAGCCGCAAGTGACATGATACCATTCAGCCCCGATGATTTGGATGAGAAGGCGCAGTACTGGATGCGTATCAGTGCCCTGATAGAAACCGCTGTCAAGTTGGTCAATAGCAACAAGGGCTGACTGACAAAAACACGCCTGCAACTTGGCTGGCTTGACGGTCAGCCTGGTGTCAAAAGTCATTTACAGGTACTGACGTACTTGTCATAGTCTGCGGTCAATAACAAGAATAATGGTCCATGGAGTCCTGGATGCCGCGTACTTCTTCAAGGCTTAAAGATTCTCGCTTCTTTTTGACAAAACTCTCGTTGCTGTTCTCCCTGGTTTTTATGGGTGGTTGCAGCAGCATGGTGTTTAATGTCGCCACTGAATATACCCAGACCTACGCAGAAGACATTGCAATGCCGTATGTCATGACCACCAGCGATCCTGCCATGGGGTGTGCCATGGGGGATGCGATGACACCGGCATTGATGTCTATGAGCACTTTTCGTCGAGGCGCCAGCAAGCTGGGGGTGATGTCGTATATGTCATCCGCGTTATGCGCGGAGAGCCAGGCGCGGGAGCAGGAGCTTCGCTATCAACGGGCTTTGCTGCGGGGGGATACCATCGAAGCCCAGGATGCCAGGATCATGGTCAAGCGTGGCTGGGCGGTAGCCGCTGATCGACAGTACCAGGCGTGGCACCATCTGAGTCAATATTATGGTGAACCGGGTACGGGTTGTCCTGATCTGGAGTCTACCCAGGATGAACTGGTCTGGCTGCTCGGGTTGATTGGTGGATTACAGGCGGTTAACAGTGATATTCGGTCAACAGAAGGGCGTATTCCTCGCAGTATTGCCGCCCGCGTTGAGCGCAGCGCCCAGTGCCTGGATAGCCAGAAATGGTGGGGTGTACCCAAGGCCATTCGTGCGACCTTATGGGTAATGATTCCCGGTGTTGTTCCGGAAGGGGAAGATCCATGGCGTCGTCTGCAGGAAGCCAGCGCTACCGGTGTTAACAATGGCGTCAGGCTGGCAAATATATTCCATGCCATGGCTGCTGTCAGTGCGGGTGATGAAGGTTTGGTTCGCCAGCTGATCCGTGACCATGCGCAGGCTGAGAAAGGTCGTTTGCCTGATCCGGATTACCAGTTGATTGATGCCATGGCTCATGAGCAGATGCTGGGCATTTCCGATGCCTTATGGACTGCCGCAACCGGTAAGAGAACACCGACCGGTGCGTTTGGTCGCTTCTGGGATGATAAGCAGGATGCAATCGAAACCATTGATATCAATGATTTGCTCTAAGTCTGTTTGATCTGTCGTACAGCTGATAAAAAGAAGAACAATATAAAGGATGGTTTTCATGTCCCATCGTATTCGTCGGCCACTGTTATCACTGTTTGCCGCCTGCCTGTTGACGGGTTCCGTTTCCGTTCAGGCCGCTTTGAGCAAGAATACCTTCTGTATTTTTGACCCTGTCGGAAATAATGGCGATGTGTTGGCCCTTATGAAGGACTACAAGACAGAAGCCTTGTCCTGGGGGGTTGATCTTGACTTGAAGACCTTCATGGATGAAAGCGTCATTGTCGATGAGTTGAAGGCGGGTCAATGTGATGCCGCTGCCTTTACCGGTCTCAAGACGCGAGCCTTCAATCGCTTTACATCAACGGTGGAGGCAGTGGGTGCCTTGCCGGATTACACAACCCTGAGAACCACCCTTCAGACGCTAATGAGTCCGAAGGCAGCCAAACTTATGCGCAATGGCCCCTATGAAGTGGCAGGAATTATGCCTGCCGGTGCCATCTATGCGTTTGTCAAAGACCGGGAGTGGGACAGTCTCAACAAAATCCAGGGCAAGAAGATTATTGTCATGGAAGGTGACGATGTCTCCCAACAGCTGGTGCGACAGGTGGGTGGAACGCCGGTCAGTGGTAATACAACGAATTTTGCCGGTAAGTTCAATAACGGCAGCGTGGATGTCACCTTTGCGCCAGCTGTCGCCTACGAACCGCTGGAAATGTACAAGGGGCTGGAGCCGGGTGGTGGTGTCGTTGATCACATTTTTATCCAGCTGACCTTCCAGATGGTGATTCGTCATGATCGCTTTCCAGAAGAGTTTGGCCAGAAATCCCGGCAGATGGCACTGGCCAATTTTGACCGTGCGTTCGCGTTTATTGGGAAAGCGACAGATAAAATTGATGATAAATACTGGGTAGAACCCAATCCCGCAGAAGTGGACGACTATCGGCAAATTATGCGTGAGGCAAGAATCGCACTCCGTGATCAATCGATTTACGACGCCAGGATGCTGAAGCTGATGCGCAAGGTTCGTTGTAAATATGACCCGGTACAGGCTGAGTGTGCAGAAAAGCTTGAATGATCAGCGGGTGCCTGATCAAACGACATTACCATAATAATAACAAGACGAGACCTCGATGTACGAAAGCGTTAGCCGTAACCGCACGTTGTCAGACTGGCTCTCCTCGCTGCCCATCGCGCTGGTTCTTCTGTTGGTCATTGTGCTGGAAAGCAGCAGTATGCTGCATTCCCGTCTCCTTTCCATTGGCAGCACCCTCTGGCCTGATTATCACGAACTGAGAATCCCTGCACCGGCACCGGTTTGTCAGAAGGATCTCGATATAGAGCGTGAGCTGGCCATATTGATGGCGAACCAGCAGGCGGATGTGGATGATGAGCTGGCGCTGTTTGATGAGGAGGCGCCAGATCCTGCTGTGCTCAGGGCTTCGCTGGAACGATCCCGGGAGGAATGCCGGCGTCGCCATGCAGACTATGACGTCCGCCAGGGGCAGGTAACCGATGAGCTCCAGTATTATGCGGCCTTTGAAGAGGGTATTGCGGCGATCGGTGATATTGCTCTGAATGCCTCCCGCTACATTCTGATGACGTTGTTGCTGGTGTCTGCTGCTTCGGCAACCCTGCTGCGTGATCATATTGCCCTGCGGGGCATTCGTACCCTGAGGGATCTGCAGATCTCCAGCCTGGCGCAGCTGGCCGGGAATGCCTTGTTGCTGGTTTCAGCGATTGCTTATCGATCGATGCAGGAAGCCTCAGGCATTGTCCCTGACCTGCAGCAGCACTGGATACAGTGGGGTTGGATTGCCGGCTTCAGTGTCTTGACCCTGGTCAGCCTGCTGCAATATTTACGGCGCCCTGAAGGTCTGGAGCCGGGCGGTACGATTGGTCATGCCCTGTTATGTATTCCCCTGTATAGCTGGATGGCGCTGATTTCCGGTATTTTCTTTATCCTGGTCGGACACTTGCCCGCGATGACGATCTACCTGGGCAAGATGCTGGATTTATCCGGCTTGTTTATCAATGTCGGGCTCTACGTCTGGATTGGTATGCTGCTCAAGCAGACGCGGATGGCCAGCCTTGTGTTTGACCTGTTTCGCCCCTGGCGTTTGCCGCCTGAAATGCTGGCGTTCCTGGCAATAATGGTGTCTGCCTTGCCAACCGCTTACACCGGGGCAAGCGGCATCTATGTGATTGCGGTAGGCGCCGTGATTTACCAGGAATTACGGCGGGCAGGCGCGCAGCGTCAACTCGCGCTGGCGACAACGGCCATGTCCGGCAGTATGGGGGTTATTCTCAACCCCTGTCTGCTGATTGTAATTATTGCCGCACTTAACAATGAAGTGACAACACAGGAATTATACGGCTGGGGTTTGTGGTTGTTCCTGTTGTCCGCATCGTTATTTTTAGTGGTTTCGATGGTATCCCGTCGTGCAACACTGACGGTTTCTCCCGTCGCAGACGCCTGGCCGGAGACGCTCAAGACATTAAAAAAACTGGTGCCGTATGTGCTGGTGATTACGGCCATGGTCCTCTGGTACCGCTGGGGACTGAATACGGCACTGGATGAGTTCAGTGCCCCGGTGATCTTGCCGGCAGTGATGTTGGCTGTAGTGATTCTTGATCAATGGTTGCGTCGTCGGGAAACCGCTGAGAAGTCTGGCAATATCGTCAAGGATACGGAGCTTGCCGTTCGTCACGCGACCGGTGAAGCGTCGGCACATATCGGGGCACTGTTGATGCTGATGGCATTATCCATCTGCCTGGGCGGCGTCTTTGACCGGGGAGATGCCATTTCCATGTTGCCAGAGGATCTTTCTTCCGTCTGGCTGACCATGGCGTTGCTGGTGGTGATATTGGTATTGATCGGCATGATCATGGACCCCTATGGTGCTGTGATCCTGGTAACCATTACGTTGACCGATTTTGCCTTTAGTAATGGCATTCAGCCGCTGCACTTCTGGATGGTGACACTGATTGCCTTTGAACTGGGCTATCTCAGTCCGCCCGTTGCACTGAATCATTTGCTGACCCGGCAGGTGGTTGGCGATGACGAAGTGGATCGCGGTGCCGTGTCTGGATCGTTCTGGCGGCGCTATGAACGGTTTGCTTTACCACTGTTGGTGATGGCGATCACATTGTTGCTGACCGCCTTTGTTCCGCTGATGTTTTACGCCTGACAAGGTGGCATGGTTCTGATTGTCAGCCATCAGAACCATTCCGCTCTTTACGGCAGCGTCATGCTCTCTTATTCTTAATCAAACGCTTGTTTGAAATAAATAATAGAGCGCCACGATGTTGCCAATTCACTTTGCCCATGCCAATGGCTTTCCTGCGCCAGTTTACAGAAAATTTTTTTCTGCCCTTGAACGGCAGGGGTTTTCTGTCAGTTGGCTGGAGAAGCATGGTCATGATCCTTCGTTTCCTGTCACTGACTGCTGGCCTCACCTGGTCGATGAGTTGGTGGCTGAAGTTCGTCGTCAGCATACCAGGCCAGTGCTTGCGGTCGGGCACTCGTTGGGTGGCGTGCTGAGTCTGTTTGCTTCATGGCAGGCACCGGAACTCTTCCGGGGAGTCATTATGTTGGATGCGCCGTTGTTAACGCCCCTGGAAGGTAGCCTGGTGCGCCTGATCAAGCGTTTGGGGGCCATCGACAGGATTACGCCGGCAGGACGAACCCTCGGGCGCCGAAGTGCCTGGCGAAGCCGACAGGAAGCCATGGATTATTTCCGGAAAAAACCCTTGTTTCAGCATTTTGATCCAGAGTGCCTGGCGGATTATGTGGATCATGGGATGGTTCATGGGCCGGATGGCGTGCGCCTGGGTTTTGATCCTGATATTGAGATCAGCATTTATCGCAATATCCCTGACCGTTGGCCGCGTGCAGTCAAGCCCTTTCCGGTGCCTACGGTAGTGGTTTACGGTGATCGCAGCGATGTGGTGATGCCGCATATGATTATGGCGATGCGCCTTCGCCGTCAGGTGCGTGTTCAGAAAGTGCCCGGTGGCCATATGTTCCCCCTCGAACAACCTGAGCAGACGGCACACAAGATAGCTCGTTTAGCAGAAACCATGTAAATGGATCCATCATCGTGAAAGAATTCAAAATAACAACGCCGGATATGACCTTTGCAGCCTGCCAGTGGGGGCCTGATGATGCGCCAGCCGTTTTGGCCCTGCATGGATGGCTCGATAACGCGGCAACGTTCAACCGTATGGCCCCACAGCTAGAGGGGTTCAGGATTATTGCGATTGATCAGGCGGGGCACGGCTTTACCGATCATCGCAGTCCTGATGCCAGTTATGCGATATGGGATTATGTCACTGACCTGGTTGACGTCGCGGATGCACTTTCGCTTGATCGCTTTTCCTTGCTGGGGCATTCGATGGGAGCGATTGTCAGTGTGCTGACTGCCGGCGCGTTCCCTGAGCGTGTCGAGCGACTGATGCTGATAGACGGTATCTGGCCCATGCCGACAGAGGTTGACCAGGCGCCGGTTCAGCTGGCCAGGGCAATCAAAAACCGTATCCGGCTACGTAGTCGCAATAAATCGGTGTTTGCGTCGAAAGATGAGGCAGTGGCTGCACGCCTGAGAGGTTTTGGCGCGATCAGCGAAACGGCAGCACGCATTCTGGTCGAACGTGGTGTCGAGCCCTGTGATGGCGGCTGGACCTGGCGTACAGATGCCCGTTTGACCTTGCCTTCCGCCATGCGGCTGACACATGCCCATGCACGTGCTTTCACGAACCGTCTGACAATGCCAGCGTTATTGATAGCCGCCGAAGGCGGTATAGTCCTTGAAGGCGTGAAGTCGCATCAGAGTGAACTGGATCACATCATAATCAAGACATTGCCTGGTGGGCACCATCTTCATCTGGAAGATCAGGCGGAGGAGGTGGCTCAGTTGCTTGGTGGATTTATGTCAGAATCATGAGCCTTCAGAGGAGCCGCCATTGAGGACGGCTCCGGTACCGATGATCTGGGTGACTCAGACCGTTGATGTATCCTTGATCTTCTTGAGGGCAAGACGGATGTCCAGGTCCAGCTCATCAGGCGCTGTGGTCGGGCTGTAGCGAATGACTTTGGACTGGTCCGGATAAATCAGGAATTTGGTGAAATTCCATTTGATAGCTTCAGAGCCTAATACGCCCGGTGCTGCACTCTTGAGCTCTTTGAACAATGGATGAGCATTGTCTCCATTGACATCGACCTTTGAGAACATGGGAAAGCTGACGCCATAGTTCTTTTCGCAGAAACTGGCAATTTCATCGCTGTTACCTGGTTCCTGATGACCAAACTGGTTGCAGGGGAAGCCGAGAATAACCAGACCCTGGTCATGGTACTTCTGATAGAGGGCTTCCAGCCCTTGATACTGTGGCGTGAAGCCGCATTTGCTGGCAGTGTTGACGACCAGTACAACATGGTTGTTAAACGCTGACAGGGCTTGAGGTTTCCCATTCAGCAAGGGCATTTCGTGACGTAATAGATCCATGAGGACACCCGTTTTTTGTGTTTCTGGTGGGGTATTGTACGCATATTTACGCATCCATGAGGATGTGTATGAGTGTTTTTTCAGAACGCTGACATAGCTCAGCGAACCTGTAATGATGAATAGGTTTCTTCTGCGGTCTGGTTTCCGACCATTTCATCATAGGCACTGTGCTGTATGAGGTTGACCGGTTGATTAATATTGCCCAGGTAGTCTGAAGCTTCACTGATACTATGGAAAATTATGGGCAGTGACGGGTCTTTGTCTGTCAGAAAATACCGGTTTTCCCCTTTGGTAACCTGGCAGAGATAAATATCCCCCTCGCTGGCAACCAGGTTGATTTCGGTGCTTGGCTCTTCGCGTATGAGCTTCTTTAACGCTTTGAGTTTCATACCAATTTTCTCCCTTGCCAAGGTGCAGTTTGCTTTTATCTGAATGTTTACATTTTTATATTAAAATATTAGACAAAAAATATAATATGTACAAATAAATGGTAATTTTAATTGTACTGCTGTTTTTCTGGCAGGTTGCCATTTGTCGAAGAGCGTGAAAATAGCATCACGCGATATTCAAGCTAATAATTAAGCTAATGGCGGTATCTTGAAACAGGGTGGTTTTCTCAATTCCACGTAAACGACAGGGAGTGTCGATGTTTGCCTTTATCGATGGCCGCAAGATTCTGGAGCCAATTGTGTTTGGTGTGCTCATGGTCGTATTGGTGCTGACGGTTCAGGGTTATTTTGCCCAGCGCAGCATGCCCAGGGATCAGGCACCGGCTGTTTCGGGGCGCTTGATTGATGGTGAGTTTGTTAATTTGGAGTCACTCAGTCAGGGAAAGCCTGTGTTGCTTTATTTCTGGGCAAGCTGGTGCATGGAGTGTCGTGCCATTAACAGTGCTGTTGAGAAGGTGGCGAAGGATTACCCTGTGCTTTCCGTTACCATGAGCTCGGGGAGCAGGGAATGGCTTAAGCAGTATATGAAAGCAAGAGAACTCAGTTTTCCCGTGCTGAATGATGTCACGGGTGCTGTCAGCCGGGATTGGGGCGTTACAACAGCGCCTTCGTTTGTGGTGGTGATGGATGGCAACGTACGATTCATTACCACCGGTTATACGAGCAGCGCCGGCTTACGGGCCAGGCTTTGGCTGGCAGGGACTTTCCTTCCATTTGCAGAGCAGGTCATGGCATGGTTTGAAGGTCTGAACGACAGTGAATCGTTAAATTGATGTAGGACGACGGTTCTGGCAGGCTGATTGTTCAGGCAAGTGGTAAACTGCAATTTTCATCCATCCTGTACCGGGTAGTTGACGACAATGCAAAGGATCTTGTTTTTTCTCTGTCTGCTTCCTTTCTGGAGCAGCGTTTCTTCTGCCAATCTTTCAGCTTCTGACAATTTGCCGGGTATTGACCGTTACCCCAATGCGGCGGTCGTTCGCCATGGCGAAGGGGATAGAGTCAATTACCCGCTGGTTGCGAGTAGCATCAAAAAAGTGAATGGGGTGGTACGTGCTGATGAGGAGCAGCGGCTCGATGGCAGTTGGCGTCGGGTGATTTACCAGATGCCGGATGGTCATAGCAGCGAAGCGGGGTTTCGTTTTTTCTCTGACCGTCTTGGGCAACTGGGCGTTCAAACGCTTTACAGCTGTGATGGGCGGCATTGTGGCCCCAGCAATCTTTGGGCGAATAAAGTGTTTGAGGAAGCCAATCTGTATGGACTGGACAAAGATCAATTTTACTTGCTGGGTGTGCGCAAGGTTGATGGTCATGCCGAGTACTATGTGTTGTACACGGTTCGGCGTGGCAACCGGCGGGTCTATGCCATGCTGGATCAATTGGTTGTCGAAGGAAGCCAGGGCCAGTTACTCGCTTCCGCTGAAAAGTCGCCGTTGCAATCAAAAGATTTTACCGGGGACTCTTTTTGGGATGTGGGCGTCGATCCTGTTTCTGGCATGATTTCACAGCAGGATATCGACAGGATTCTGGCGCAAATACAACAAAAGGGTTTAACACAACTCCTGCTCGCCGGTTCGGTTCCAGCGCTCAGTGATCTTACGCTTGAGCAGCAACTCGAACGATCCAGACAGTATGCCCAGTCGGTAAAAATGCGTTTGATTGATGCAAATGTGGACGAAGAGCGGCTGTTTGTTATTGGCACCGGGCCGCTGCTGCAGGAAAAATCAGGTAATGCGTTGTCCTTTGTCCGGGTAATGGTTGTGAAATAGCTTCTCCAGTCTTATATGGCCTGCCATTGATGTCCTTTATGTGTCTGACTTCACCTAGGCTTATAAAGGGCAAGGAGAAGAATGATGGCCAAAACGGTATCACTGGTGCTTGGAAGTGGCGGCGCAAGAGGCTATGCCCATATCGGGGTCATTGATGAGCTGCTGGCCAGGGGATATGAGATTGCCGCGATTGCAGGATGCTCGATGGGGGCGCTGGTCGGTGGCCTGTATGCTGCCGGAAGACTGGAGGCCTATCGGGAATGGGTCATGGAGCTGAAATACCTGGATGTCATCCGGCTGCTTGATCTTTCTTTCCGTTCCCCCGGTGTCTTCAGGGGCGGTCGTGTGCTTGATGCCATGAGCAGCATGGTGGGTGATTGCCGGATTGAAGACCTGTCTATTCCCTATACCGCAGTTGCCACGGATTTGAATGCCCGTAAGGAAATCTGGTTTCAGGATGGCGACCTCCTGCAGGCCATCAGGGCCTCCATTGCCATTCCCAGCCTGTTTACACCCGTTGAATATAATGGTCGCCTGCTGGTCGATGGTGGTGTGTTGAATCCTATCCCCATTGCACCGACTGTGTCAGCGCATACGGATTTGATCATTGCCGTGGATCTGAATGCTGATGTTGCACCGCTGCAGGTAGCCTGCGATCCTGCGCCGGCAACCAAGGAACAAAGGGTTCTGGATCGGTGGTTCAGGAAATTGAAAAAAAGCGATTCAGTCGATGATCAGGACGAATCAATGCAGCAGACGGTTGAATTGGCAACCGGCAAAACCGGGATGCTGGATATCGTCAACCAGTCCCTGGAAATCATGCAGGAAGTTTTAACCCGTCATCAGATGGCAGCCTATTCTGCAGACATCCTGATTCCGGTGTCGGCCCGGCAATGTCGTTTCTATGAGTTTCACCGGGCTGAAGATCTGATCCAGGTGGGGCGTTTGCAGGCAGCGGCATTGCTTGACCAGCATCCACAATTTGCTGTTTCTCCTGATGAGGAAAGCAATGAAACGACTGATCTGGATGAGAATGCCGATTTGCCGGAATAAAGCCTGCAGTGCGGTTCTATCCATCGATTACCGTCGGGTTTTCAGCAACACATACACGGCGCCACGGCCACCATCCCTCGGCAGGCAGGAACAAAATGCCTGAACTGCACTGATTTGTTTTAGCCACTGGTTCACATAACTCTTCATCGTGTCCTGTTGTCCAAAGCTGCGATGTGATTTTCCGTGTATCACGCGGACGCAGCAATAGTGCTTGTCCTGACAGAAGCTTAAAAAGCGTGTCAGCAGGTTTCGGGCTTCTTCTATGGTGCAGCCATGCAGGTCAAGGTTGTAGTCAACGGGCAGGTGCCCCTGCTTTAACTGTTTGAAGCGACTATGCTGTAGGCCAGCTTTCAGGTATTCAATGGGTTGTTCCGGCTCAATGGGCTCAATGTGGGTGTCGGAAAGCCCATCCGTTGGCGGTGTATTATCCGTTACGGCAGAGCGTCGGCGCAGCGCCTTGGTGGACGCCGGCAGGGTGTCCGTCTTGTGGGTAATCTTGGCCTGATGTTGGATCATGGGTTTAACCCCGCCCATTTCCTTTTGAAACAGTCGGGTTTCGTCATCATTGCAGGCAGTGTGATTGGCGTCGTCGCCCATTGCTGGTTCCATTGGCTTTTGGGAGTGACACAGTTCAGGCTATCACGTCGTTTGATACGACTCAGGCTAAATAGTTCAGAAACCGCCTCTTTCCCGCGTAGAGTGGGATATAATCGCGCATTCTAAACTGAACCGTTGTAGGAGTCATGGTGTCAGATTTACTCAATGATACGTCCGGCCTGCTAACCATTCGCGATTGGTTGCGGTGGACGTACAGCCGTTTCAATGAAGATCCGTCGCTGTTTTACGGTCATGGCGCGGATAACAGCTGGGATGAATCACGGCACCTGGTGTTGCAGGCGTTGAATCTGCCCTGGGATTATGATCCCGCGTATTTTGACAGCCGCCTGACGGATGGTGAACGTCAGCAGCTCACGACACTGGTTCAGCGTCGTATCAGGGAACGTATTCCGACTGCCTACCTGCTCAACCAGGCCTGGTTCTTCGGTATGCCGTTTTACGTGGATGAACGGGTGCTGGTACCCCGTTCGCCGATCGCAGAGTTGATAGAAAAGGGTTTTGAGCCCTGGCTTGGCGAGCAGCCGGTCAACCGGGTGCTGGATCTCTGTTGTGGATCCGGCTGTATTGGTATTGCCTGTTCCCAGGCGTTTCCGGATGCCCAGGTGGATCTTGTCGATATCTCCGGGGATGCACTGGAGGTCGCCCATATCAATATTGACCGTTTCGAGTTGTGGGATCGTGTCAGAACCATTCAGTCCGATATGTTCCTCTCCCTGAAAACCATGGAAGATCGCCCCCGCTACCAGTTGATTGTCAGTAACCCACCCTATGTGGATGCTGAGGATATGGCGGATCTGCCTGATGAATATCTGCATGAACCGGCGCTGGGTTTGGAGGCAGGTAACGATGGTCTGGACTTTGCCCGGACCATTCTGGCGAATGCCGCCGATTTCCTGGATGACAATGGCCTGCTGGTGGTGGAAGTGGGTAATAGTGAGTGGGCCCTGCAGGATGCCTACCCGGACGTACCTTTTACCTGGGTTGAGTTTGAGCACGGTGGGCACGGTGTCTTCCTGCTCACTGCAGAGGAATGCCGTCGTTATCGCGATCGATTCGGCGACAGTGACTGAAAACCCGGTATAATGCCGGTATCAACAAGAACCGGGGGTGATGGCGTATATCATCACCCTGCAATAAACGGCAGTGGAGTATCATGGCAGGTAATACCATCGGAAAACTGTTTACCGTGACCACGTTTGGTGAAAGCCATGGTCCCGGTCTCGGGTGTATTGTTGACGGTTGCCCTCCGGGTATTCCGCTGGATGAAGAGGTGCTGCAGCAGGATCTTGATCGCAGGAAACCCGGTACTTCCCGTTATACCACTCAGCGACGTGAACCTGATGCTGTTCGCATTCTGTCTGGCGTCTTTGATGGCGTAACCACAGGAGCCCCCATCGGGTTGCTGATTGAAAATACCGATCAACGCTCCAAAGACTATTCCGAAATTAAGGATCGTTTTCGTCCTGCCCATGCGGATTATGGTTACTGGCACAAGTATGGCATTCGCGATTATCGCGGAGGCGGGCGCTCGTCAGCACGGGAAACCGCGATGCGTGTGGCGGCTGGTGCCATTGCCCGGCAATGTCTGGCGGCGCAGGGGATTACCGTTCGTGGGTATCTCTCCCAGATGGGGCCAATCAAGGCTGAAGCCTTTGACTGGGATGAAGTGGACCGCAACCCTTTTTTCTGTCCGGATGCCGCCAAGGCTGCCGAGATGGCAGACTACATCAATGCCCTGAGAAAAGAAGGGAATTCCATCGGCGCCCGTATAACGGTCACAGCGACTGGGCTTATGCCGGGGCTGGGTGAACCGGTTTTTGATCGTCTTGATGCCGATCTTGCCCATGCATTGATGAGTATCAATGCCGTCAAGGGCGTTGAAATTGGCGCAGGTTTTCACTGCGTAGAACAAAAGGGCACGGATCATCGTGACGAGATGACACCAGAGGGTTTTCTGTCAAACAATGCCGGGGGCATTCTGGGTGGTATTTCTACAGGGCAGGATGTTGTCGCGCATATTGCACTGAAGCCGACATCCAGCCTGTTGGTGCCGGGGCGGAGTATTGATGTGGATGGCAATCCCGTTGAGGTGGTGACCAAAGGTCGGCACGACCCTTGTGTCGGGGTTCGTGCAACTCCGATAGCTGAGGCCATGATGGCCATTGTGCTGACGGATCACCTGCTCAGGCATCGTGCCCAGAATGCTGATGTGACCGTATCAACCCCCGTGATTGCCGGGAGCGTGTCCTAAGTTTTATCTTCTCAGGAACGATCCAGCAGCGGTTGCAGCGCCTGTCGAATGGTGGCGGGACATTTTGACAGGTGCAGCTGAAGCAGTTCGGCAATGGCTAGTCGAAGTTGGGCAACCGCCATTTTTTCTCCCGACAGCTGGCATTTCCTGGCCGCATCCTGCCAGCTGTATTTCTGAAGCACCTTGTAAATCAGGATATTGATTGTGTCGGGAGTGATAGTTGCCTGCTGTTCCCGCAGCGTGGTCAGTAGCAGGGTTTGAATGGCCTGGATACAGGTGTCATAGGTGCGATTGCCGTAGGCAAAAGAAGCGCAGTCCAGCCAGTCCTGGTCCGATAAGGGCTGTTTTTCTTCATGTGGCAGTGTTGTGGTCGTCCTGAATAGTTCAGCAACCAGTGAGGGCTCAATATTACGGAGTGATTCACTCAGTAATAGCGGCAGCTGTTGAAAAAAACGTTGTCTGCCAAGTGCATAAACATCGGAGGCGGCCTCGGATAAGGGCAGCATAACGAGTGCAGAGTGTTCACCACTGGCCGTATCCCTTGTTGAACCCAGTCGAAGCGGCTCAAGTCCGGACTGTCTCCAGAAGCTCAATAGGTCGGGGGTTGCGCCAAAACTGCTGGCAATGAAATCACATTGGTTCTGTTGGCAGTCGGCTATGACGGCATTGATTAGCTGTTTTCCCAAGCCTTTTCGACGTAGGGCAGGATGAACAGCGATTCGCATGATTCTTTCACCCGTCAATCCGGTGGCTTCAGCAATACCAACGTGGTTAGCAAGGGATTGGGGAATCATGTGGCCGCGCAGGCGGCGCTGTCCCAGCCAGATAGCTTGAGAGAGTGTCTTATTGAGCCCGCCTTCTCTGACGCTCAGTACTGTTCCGGCGATATGCGGCCCGTGGTAGAGGACGTAGATGGATAAATCGGGATTATCCATCAGCATCAGTAAATCCCGGGGAGACGTCTGGTAATGTGCCGTAACAAGCAGGCCAAATAGCTCCCTCAACAGGGATTCATCACTGGCGATTTGGGCTTGCGTCAGTTGTCTGATGCGATAGTTGTTACTGTTGCCTTCCAGTATCTGGACGTCTTTCGCGGGTGATGCATCCAGAAGTAATAGTTGGAAGGTAAGGGCTTCAGCCGGGTCGTTCTGTGCCCACCGAATGGGTGTATCGAGCGACAGATGACGCCATTTGGGTGTTACCTGGTCCAGGGTTTCCCTGAACCGAATGGCAAATCCCCGTCCACTGCCTTCATAACCGTGAATGGTTGATGAAAAAACAATACGGGCATGTTGTTTCAATAATCTGCCCAGCAAAGGGGCAGGGATAGCGGCAGCTTCATCCACCATCACCAGTGCAGCGTCCTGAGGATTCAGGGCAAGATCATCCGGCGCCATGAACTGAAGGTGAGTACCGTTGTATCGAATGCAATGCTGTTTGATTTCAGCATCAGGGAGTAGTCTGGCGGTTTGTTCGAACAGGGCTTTCACCGCATCGGGCTGGGGTGCGGTTACCAGTAATGGCCCTGTACCCTGTTTCAGCAATTCTGCAGCGGCAATACCCAGGGAGGCTGACTTACCTCTGCCACGGTCAGCGGTGAGCACCAGAGGGCGACGTCGATGCCCCGTGGCAACCCGGACGATCGCTTCGACAGCTTTTCTCTGGTCATCTGTCCGGCAGGTTGTTTCCTCAGAGAGTGGCGTTTCATGTATCGGGGCTGCCTTGAAATCAGGCAGTGGTGGGAGTGGCTGGCCTTCTTCAATCGTGATCGCATGACTGGACATTCGGATGAATCGAGCCATCCGGGCAATAAAATGCCCTTTTATCGCTGCAGGTGAATAGCCGTGGCTAAGAATCGCCTTGTACTCAGGATCGTTATGGGTATGCCACTCCTTCAGAGGGGGGCAGAGCAAAATCAGCAATCCGCCAGCTCGAATAATACCGGACGCAGCACCCAAGGCATTGGGATTAAAACCCGTATGCGCGTCAATAATGGCAGCGTCCGCCTCTGTGCCCAGTAGCTGCCGGGTCTGGCCAGGCTTTAAGGATGGGATTGGGTCGGGGGGAGTGATATTACTGATCCAGATCGGTTGATCGAAACTGGCGATTGCCATCATGGCATGCTCAATACACCAGGCGTGGCTGCCGGATAACACCAGCGCCCGCCGTTGTCTGCACTGGCGAGCCTGGTGTGTCCGATCCCTGATCAGAGTGTTAAAGCTGTCCGCTGCCGCCACAAAAAATGTCCTGAATCGCTTGGAAGTAAACGAAAAATTGTATCGCCAAGGCCATCAGTTGCGCCAGAACGATGGCAGGAACATAACCAGAACGGTTATGACTTCCAGGCGTCCCATCAGCATGCCAATGCACAGTAGCCACTTTGCCATGGCTGGCAAGGTGGCGAAATTGCCAGCAGGGCCAATAATGTCACCAAAACCGGGGCCTACGTTGGCAATGGCAGTCACGGCACCACTCAGGCTGGTGACAAAATCCAGTCCCAGCAGGCTGAGGCCCATGGTCAGCAGTGCAACCAGCAATCCAAAGAAGGAGCTGAATGCTACCAGGGAGCGAAGGATATCGTTGGTAATCTCAATCCCGTTGTAGGACTGGACCAGGAAAGCCCGCGGGTGATTGAGTTGTTTCAGCTGGATATGGAGCAGTTTAAACCCGATCTGGAAACGGAATATCTTGATGCCGCCCGCCGTTGAGCCAGAACACCCACCTACGAAGGTCAGGAAAAAGAACAGGCTGATAGCAAAACCGCCCCAGAGGCTGTAATCAGTCAGCGCATACCCTGTCGTCGTAATAACAGAGGTGGTGTTGAAGGCGACAAGGGTCAGCGATTCAAACCAGTCGTAGCTGGAATTGAGCCAGAGCCAGACACTGAACAGCAGCCAGATCATGACCAGGAAACCGATAAACGCCTGTACCTGGCTGTCATGAATGAGTGATGCCCGGTCGCCACGCAGGAATTTCACGAACAATACAAAGGGCAGACTTCCCAAAATCATGAAGAGTGTCGCATTCCAGTGGATCCAGGGGTTGCTGAAATGTCCCATGGAGGCGTCGCTGGTGGAGTAGCCGCCGGTGGATACGGTGGTCATGGCATGATTGGCGGCATCGAAAAGGTTCATGCCGGCCAGCATATAGCCAATCATGCACAGGATGGTGATCATGCTGTACACCATCACAATCCGCTTGGCGATTGAACCGGAGCGAGGCAGGGCTTTCTCCGACCAGTCCGAGGATTCACTCTGGAACAGGCGCATGCCACCGACTTTCAGAAACGGCAGAATGGCAACCGCCATTACAATAAAGCCGATTCCGCCGAGCCACTGCAGAATCGAGCGCCATAACAGTATGCCGCCATTGACCGTGGCCAGGTGGGTCATGACCGTGGAACCTGTGGTGGTTATGCCGGACATGGTTTCAAAGAACGCATCCGTGTAGGACATGTCTTCAACCAGGACAAACGGCAGGGCGGCAAACGCGCTGACCAGAATCCAGCTCACGTTGGTCAGCAGGAAGATCTGTCGGGAAACCAGGCTGAAATGCCGGGATCGCATCAGGAGGGCCAGCAGGCCGCCGCTCAGGAAGGTATAGATGGCAGACTCGAAGAACGCGCCAGCGCCGATGTCACCCATTGACAGGGAGATAAGGGCCGGGATCAGCATCAGAATGCCCAGTACCATCAGAAAAAGCCCTGCGACGTACAGGACTGGTTTGATGTTCATGGTGCTTATGGCCAGGTCCGTGGAATTTGATTCGCGGATTGTAGCCAGTGGTGTCGCCATGTAATTAAGGGTTTATACCGAGTTTTCTTCAGGTTGCAGGTCGCAGTTTCGAAAGAAAAGGATAGGCTATTGGCAGGAATCAGCCGTTTAATTCAGTAAATAATACTGAGTTCGATACACAGTCGTGTTATAAAGCGCTGTCCCGAAACTCAGCGGAGGAAAGCATGTCGGGTTGTCAGTCCGTCCGAAACCCCTACTCAGTGGCGGAGGAGGTTGCCAATAGCCTGTCCCACGGGCTGGGCATGGTGTTTGGTATTGTTGCCCTGGTGCTGCTGGTGAATGAAGCCGTTGCCCTGGATGATGCGGTCCGGGTCACCAGCTTCAGCATTTATGGTGGCAGCATGATTCTGCTGTTTCTGGCCTCGACGCTCTACCATGCGATTCCGGCGCCGGGCGCAAAACGATGGCTTAAGTTGTTTGACCATTGCGCTATCTACCTGCTGATTGCCGGCACCTATACACCCTTTATGTTGGTGACGCTGGAGGGAACCTTCGGCATGGTGTTGATGATCGTTGTCTGGAGTCTTGCCGCGTTCGGATTGGCGTTCAAGCTGATCTTTGGTCACCGTTACCGGAAGTTGTCGCTGCTGACCTACCTGGGAATGGGATGGCTGTCCCTGATTGCGATTGGGGAGCTGGTGGAACGTCTGCCCGCTGGAGGCGTCTGGCTCCTGGCCAGCGGCGGGCTGGTGTATAGCCTGGGGGTGATATTCTACGTCTGGAAACGGGTGCCGTTTAATCATGCCATCTGGCACCTGTTTGTACTGGGCGGTTGCGTGTGCCATTTTCTGGCCATTTATGGCTATGTCTTGCCGGTATCGTCGGTTTAATTAGGCAAGGCTTGAAAATCCCGCCCCCTGTTTGCAGGAACGCAAGGGGGCAAACCATTGACCAAGGCGTGCTTCAGAAGCCGCCGTTTACAGGGAATCATGATGCGTCATACTGTTTTTGACACGCCGGTCGTCAACTGGGTGTTTCGCCAGGTGTCGAAAATCGGCCTGAAACTGACGGGCTGGAAAATGGAAGGGCAGTTGCCAGATGCGCCCAAATACGTGGTGATTGCAGCGCCGCATACCAGTAACTGGGATTTTCCCCTGACCATTGCCATGGCGTTTGTCTTCCGGATCAAGGTGTTCTGGATGGGGAAAGACTCCCTGTTTCGCGGACCGATGGGGCCCATCATGAAATGGCTCGGCGGTATCCCCGTTGACCGCAGCCGTTCCACCAACCTGGTGCAGGCGACCATCGATGCGTTCAACCGTAACAAGGAACTGATTATCGCGATTCCCCCGGAAGGAACCCGGGCCAAGGTGCGGAAGTGGAAGACCGGTTTCTACCATATCGCCCATGGTGCAAAGGTGCCGATTGCGTCCGGTTTTCTCGACTTCAAACGTAAGGTGGGCGGCTTTGGACCGACGTTCATGCCGACCGGCGACGTCGAAGCGGATATGGCGACCATTAAAGCGTTCTATGCCAACATTACCGGCAAGCATCCCTGTGCATTTGAGCAGTAAGTATTGATCGATTTATCAGCCCTGTGATTTCCCATCAGGGCTGTTCCAACTCTTCCAGCAGCGCCAGCATGGCGCGCCCTGCGTTCGACAGGGTTCTCTCACTGTGATGAATAACGCCCAGGGTTCGGGACAGATCGGCCCCTTCTACCGGCAGGCGGACAATGGTGTCATCCAGCATGGTTTCAGGCAGCACACTCCACGCTAATCCGATAGATACCATCATTTTTATGGTTTCCAGGTAATTGGTTGACATGGAAATGTCCAGCGTCAAGCCTGCCTGATCGAACAGATCTTTCACAATATGATGGGTAAAAGTGCGGTTGTCAGGAAAAATGGACTGAAAGTGACTGAGGTCTTTCAGGTTAATCGTAGGCTTTTCGGTTAACGGGTGTTCTGGTGCAACAACAAAGGCCAGCGAATCCGGCCAGAGCGGGCGTGCTATGACGGGAGGCTGGTTGTCCGGTGACAGCGTAATGATGCCCAGTTCTATCTCACCCTGGCCCAGGGCGGTATAAGCCTGTTCTGAATCAATAAAACGAATATCAAGCCGGACATCCGGATAACGTTTGCTGTAAGTTTTCAATACCGCTGGGAGCCGGTGCAGGCCAATATGGTGACTGGTGGCCATGGTCAGGCTGCCTGATACCTTGTCGGAGAGGTTGCCCAGGGCCTTGCGGGTATCATCAATGGCATTCAGGATGGCGCGGGCACGTGACAGCAGCGTTTGGCCGGCTTCGGTTAGGGTAATCTGTCGACTGATCCGGTCAAACAGTTTACAGTCGAGCTGCGCTTCCAGGGTGGCAATTCGCTTACTAACAGCGGGTTGTGTGAGGTGTAGCGCCTGGGCAGCAGCGGAAAAGGAACCGCTTTCGGCAACCGCAAGAAACGCTCTGAGGTTCTGGCTGTCCACGGAGATAATCCTATTCCTGATGGTTATCCAAAATATTAAAAATATGAATTTGTTTTATGTGAGACGATACCATACATTGCCAGCATAAGGCATTCAGATGTGTGGCGGGATGGCAAAGGCAATACCAATCACCTGCGTTGATCTTGGCTATTTCGCATCTTGAAGGGCAGTAGAACAACAATACACCTGCTTGTTGGTTTGGCAGGGTAGGCATGTGAAGGAGACTGAAACGTGTCCGGAAAAACGCTCTATGACAAGCTTTGGGACAGTCACCTGGTTCGAACCCGGGATGATGGCTCCGCGCTGATTTATATCGATCGTCAATTATTGCATGAAGTGACTTCGCCGCAGGCCTTCGAAGGGCTACGGCTGGCTGGTCGTAAACCCTGGCGGGTGGATGCCAATGTGGCGACCCCTGATCACAATGTGCCGACGACCCGTTCAGAGCGGGAGGCTGGTATTGATGGCATTGTGGACCCGGTTTCCCGTATCCAGGTCGCCACGCTGGATGATAACTGCGATGAATTCGGCATCCTGGAATTCCAGATGCAGGATCGCCGGCAGGGGATTGTGCATGTGGTCGGGCCTGAACAGGGCCTGACGTTGCCCGGCATGACCCTTGTGTGTGGTGATTCCCACACCGCAACCCATGGTGCTTTTGCCGCGTTGGCACATGGTATTGGTACTTCTGAAGTTGAACATGTACTCGCGACCCAGTGTCTGGTCACCAAGAAAATGAAAAACATGCTGGTTCGCGTGGATGGCGAACTGGGGCCGGGCGTGACCGCCAAAGATGTGATTCTGGCCATTATCGGTGAGATTGGCACGGCGGGCGGTACGGGCTACGCGATCGAATTTGCCGGTTCTGCCATTGAAAGCCTGTCGATGGAAGGGCGGATGACTATCTGCAATATGGCCATTGAAGCCGGCGCCCGTGTTGGCCTGGTTGCCGTTGATGACACTACCCTCGAATACGTTCAAAAGCGCCCCTATGCGCCAGAGGGTGAGCAATGGGAAGCAGCTGTTGCATGGTGGCAGACACTCGTATCTGATCCTGATGCGGAATTTGATCATGTGGTCGTCCTGCACGGCGAAGCGATTGAGCCGCAGGTTTCCTGGGGGACTTCGCCTGAAATGGTGGCGCCTGTCAGTGGCCTCGTGCCGGATCCTGATAAAGAGAAAGATGACTCGCGGGCAGAGAGTATTCGCCGTGCACTGGCTTACATGGGGCTTCAGGCTGGTATGAATATCTCGGATATTCGTCCTGATCGCGTCTTCATTGGTTCCTGTACCAATTCCCGGATTGAAGATCTGCGTGAAGCGGCTCGTGTTGTTGAAGGGCGCAAGGTGGCGTCATCAGTGAAGCAGGCGTTGGTTGTTCCTGGTTCTGGTCTGGTGAAAGAGCAGGCAGAGCAGGAAGGGCTGGACAAAATTTTCATTGAAGCCGGTATGGAATGGCGAGAACCGGGATGCTCCATGTGTTTGGCTATGAATGCTGACAAATTAGGTTCAGGTGAACACTGTGCGTCTACGTCCAACCGTAACTTTGAAGGGCGTCAGGGCTTTGGGGGGCGAACCCATCTGGTGAGCCCGGCCATGGCGGCTGCGGCAGCAGTTACAGGGCATTTTGTTGATGTCAGGGAATTGATGGAGCGTACATCATGAAAGCATTCACTGTGCATACCGGTATCGTGGCGCCGCTGGATCGTGCCAATGTTGATACGGACATGATCATTCCCAAGCAGTTCCTGAAATCCATCCGACGCTCTGGGTTCGGAAAAAACCTGTTTGATGAGCTGCGTTATCTTGATGAAGGTCAGCCGGATCAGGATTGCAGTGGTCGTCCACTGAATCCGGACTTTGTACTCAATCAACCCCGTTATCAAGATGCTTCGATTCTGTTAAGTCGCCATAACTTCGGCTGTGGTTCATCCCGTGAACATGCGCCCTGGGCATTGGATGATTATGGTTTTCGTTGTGTGATCGCGCCGAGTTTTGCGGATATTTTCTATAACAACTGCTTCAAGAATGGCTTGTTACCTATTGTTTTACTTGAAGATGTTGTTGATGAGTTGTTTCGGGAAACCGCTGGTCAAGATGGCTATTCGCTGACAATCGATCTTGAGCGCGAGGTAATCGTGCGCCCAGGTGGTCGTGAGATTGAGTTCGGCATTGATGCCTTTCGAAAGGATTGCCTGTTGAAAGGGCTGGATGAGATTGGTTTGACTTTGGAGCAGTCCGATCAAATCCGACAGTTTGAGCAGCGTCATCAGGCACGTTTCCCCTGGCTGTTTAACACCGTTGCCCGTTAATCGTTGTACGACAGTGATTACGTTTCAGGAGTTGATAGAAAAATGAAAAAGTTGCTGGTGTTGCCTGGCGATGGCATTGGTCCGGAAATCGTTACCGAAGCGCTGAAGGTCTTGGACAAGGTCAAAGATAAATTCGGTCTTGCCGTTTCCGTTGACGAGGCGTTGCTGGGTGGCGCGGCCATTGATGCCACCGGAAACCCGCTCCCGGCGGAAACCCTCGACAAGGCGATGTCCGCCGATGCATTGCTGATGGGGGCTGTGGGTGGCCCGAAGTGGGATCACCTGGAAACGTCGAAGCGTCCTGAAAAAGGGTTGCTGGGCTTGCGCTCAAGTCTGAATTTGTTTGCTAACTTGCGTCCTGCCATTCTCTATCCGCAGTTGGCGTCAGCTTCTACATTGAAACCGGAAGTGGTCAGTGGTCTGGATATCCTGATTGTCCGCGAGTTGACCGGTGGTATCTATTTTGGGGAACCCCGGGGCATTCGTACGCTCGAAAATGGTGAGCGCCAGGGCTACAACACCTACGTTTACAGTGAATCTGAAATCCGCCGGATTGGCCGGGTCGCCTTTGATGCGGCACGCAAGCGCGGTGGCCGGGTGTGTTCCGTCGATAAGTCTAACGTGCTGGAGGTCACCGTACTCTGGCGCGAAATCATGGAAGAGATCGGAAAGGAATACCCGGATGTTGAACTGGAACACATGTATGTCGACAACGCCGCCATGCAGCTGGTGCGTGCGCCAAGGCAATTTGATGTCATGGTAACCGGCAATATGTTTGGCGATATTTTGTCCGACTGCGCTGCCATGCTGACCGGCTCTATCGGCATGCTGCCTTCGGCGTCACTCGATGCTGATAATAAGGGGTTGTATGAGCCCGTACACGGTTCCGCGCCGGATATCGCAGGGCAGGGCGTTGCCAATCCGCTGGCCACCATTCTGTCGCTGGCGATGCTGTTGCGTTACTCCTTTGCTGAGGCAGCGGCTGCCGATGCCATTGAGCAGGCAGTCAGCAAGGTACTGGATAATGGCTTGCGTACAGCAGATATCTGGTCGGATGGATTGCAAAAGGTTTCTACCCAGGCGATGGGTGATGCAGTAGCGGCAGCCATATAAACAACAGAGGTGCGGGGAGTTTATTGCATGATCAAGCTTGGTCTGGTGGGTTGGCGGGGTATGGTAGGGTCCGTACTCATGCAGCGGATGCTCGAAGAAAACGACTTTGATCGGGTAGAGCCCACCTTCTTTACCACGTCCCAGAAAGGGCAGCCGGGGCCGGATATCGGTCGCGAGGTGCCCGCGCTGGCGGATGCCCGGGATCTGCAGGCGCTGGCGCAGATGGATGTCATCATCTCCTGTCAGGGCGGTGATTATACCGGTGATGTGTATCCGGGGCTCAGGGCATCCGGATGGACGGGATACTGGATAGACGCTGCGTCCAAGCTACGAATGGATGATGACAGCATTATTGTGCTGGATCCGGTGAATGATAGCGTGATCAAACAGGGGCTCGCTCAGGGCGTCAAAACCTTTGTGGGCGGCAATTGCACGGTCAGTCTGATGCTGATGGCGCTGGGCGGTCTTTTCCGCGAAGGACTGGTGGAATGGGCAAGTGCCATGACCTACCAGGCCGCCAGTGGTGCCGGTGCGCGGAATATGCGGGAGCTGATCAGCCAGATGGGCGTGATCAGGGACACCGTGGAGGCGGAGCTGCAGGATCCCGCAGTTGCTATTTTGGATATTGATCGGAAAGTCACGGACGTCATTCGCTCAGATGATTTTCCCGTTTCCGAATTTGGTGTGCCGCTGGCGGGGTGCCTGATTCCCTATATTGACCGGGAGCTTGAAAATGGCCAGAGCCGGGAAGAATGGAAAGCGCAGGCGGAAACCAACAAGATTCTGGGGCTGGATCAGTCGATTCCGTTGGACGGTATTTGTGTGCGTGTCGGCGCCATGCGTTGTCATTCCCAGGCGCTGACATTGAAGTTGAAGCGCGACATTCCAATGGCCGACATTGAGGCCATGATCGCCCAGGCAAATGACTGGGTTGAGCTGGTGCCTAATCATCGTGAAGACAGCATGCAGCGTCTTTCCCCTGCGGTGGTGAGTGGTTCATTGACCGTACCGGTAGGTCGTCTGCGTAAGATGAATATGGGGCCGGAATATCTGTCCGCGTTTACGGTTGGGGATCAGTTGCTTTGGGGCGCGGCTGAACCACTTCGCCGAATGCTGAGAATTCTGCTGGAATCGTGAGATCACATCGCCTGATGTAACAAGGAGGTTACGTCGAAGCGGGTCTTTATGAGTCTGTGGCTGGATTTATTGACCTGAAAAAGGGTATATAGGTGGCTGATTTCGTTGTAAATGCTGGATGAGAATTGATGAGTTCAACCTATGATATTGCTGTAGTCGGTGCCACCGGTGCTGTGGGTGAGGCAATGTTGTCGATTCTGGAGGAGCGCGAGTTCCCGGTCGGCAAGCTATATCCCCTGGCCAGTGAGCGCTCCGCAGGTGGCAGCGTGATCTTTCGCAATCGCGCCCATCGGGTTGAAAATCTTGTGGACTTTGATTTTTCCCAGGTGAAAATAGCGCTGTTTTCTGCCGGTGGTGAGGTGTCGGCTGAATATGCGCCCAAGGTCGCTGCGGCAGGCTGCGTTGTAATCGATAACACCTCGCATTTCCGTTACCAGGAGGATATTCCCCTGATTGTGCCGGAAGTGAATCCCGAGGCGATCAGTGCCTACCGTAATCACAATATTATCGCCAATCCCAATTGTTCAACCATCCAGATGCTGGTGGCGCTCAAGCCGTTGCATGATGCAGCCTCTATTCGTCGGATCACCGTGTCTACTTACCAGGCCGTCAGCGGTGCAGGAATGAAAGGTGTAAAGGAGCTGGCGGACCAGACCGCCCGTTTGCTTAACGCAAAACCCGTTGAAGCCGATGTTTTTAGCAAGCAGATCGCGTTTAATGTGATTCCACATATCGATCGGTTTGACGAGAATGGCTACACCCGGGAAGAGATGAAAATGGTGTGGGAAACCCGGAAGATTTTGGGGGATGATTCGATTCAGGTGAACCCTACCTGTGTGCGGGTGCCGGTTTTCTATGGGCATTCTGAATCGGTGAGTATCGAGACGGAAAAACAGTTAACGGCTACGGATGCACGAGAATTGCTCGAAAACGCACCCGGTGTCACGATCCTGGATGAGCAGGAGGAGGGCGGTTATCCGACGCCGGTGGGTGATTGCTCCGGTCAGGATGAGGTCTTTGTCGGACGAATCCGCGAAGATATTTCCTGCGAGCGGGGGCTGAATCTGTGGATTGTGTCAGATAATGTACGAAAAGGGGCAGCACTCAATAGCATTCAGCTCGCAGAGCTATTGATAAAATCCTTCGCAGAATGATAACTTATTGAGAATAAAAGAGAAGCCTCGGCCTGACCGGGGCATAATGATCAGAATCATGTGGCTTTGCAGGTTTTACCGGTCTCAACCGTGATACCGGATTGCCAGGTCGAGCGACAATAATAATCAAGGGAAAGGGGATCATGCTACGCAAGCTGATAGTGGCCATGGCTGCCACTGGAGCGATTTCTGCGGGTCCTGCACTCGGGCTCGGGCTGGGGGAGATTACGATCAATTCGTATCTGAATCAGCCGCTTGATGCTGAAATAGAACTGGTTCAGGTCAGGGAACTATCCAGTAACGAGATCCTGCCGAACCTGGCGACGCGGGATGACTTCAAGCGTGCCGGGGTAGAAAGGCCATTTTTCTTATCCGATCTCAACTTTGAAACAATCGTTCATGATGATGGCAGGACGACAGTTCGTGTCACCAGTAAGAAGCCTGTCGTTGAACCTTTCCTGAATTTCCTGGTTGAAGTGCATTGGCCCAGTGGACGACTGTTGCGGGAATATACGCTCTTGCTGGATCCGCCCTCATTCAGTGCCCGTGTCGTTGAAGAAGCTGCGCGCAAGCCGATGTATCAGGGGGGTAGCGTCAATCGTTACCAGCGTATTCCTGATGCCGTTGCCCCCGTCCGTGCAACGCCTGACTCATCCCGATCCCCTTCCAAGGCGCCGACAGGCTCTCATAAGGTTAAAAAAGACGAAACACTCTGGGATATTGCATTGCGCAACCGGCCTGATCGCTCAGTGTCGCCCCAGCAGATGATGTTGGCAATTCAGGCAGAGAATCCGGATGCATTCATTAATGGCAATATCAATATGCTCAAGCAGGGCAGTGTCCTGCGGATTCCTGATCGCGTCATGCTGCGGGAGATCAGTGAGACAGGTGCTATTGCTGGTGTTGCGAAACAGAATTCCACCTGGAAAGGCAGTGTCAGGCAGCTGGACGCCACCCGTCGTGAGACGGCGGATGACGAACCCAGAAAACGTCAGGACGATGGCCGGTTAACGGTTGTCTCTTCGGGGAGTGGCGGGAGTGGTAACGGGGCTGATCAGGGCGGTGGTAGCGGTGACTCCGGTCGTGTAAGAGCCCTGGAAAATGAATTGGCCTTAAGCTCCGAGCGGATAGATCTGTTAACCCGTGAGAATGCAGAACTCAGGGATAAGCTGGATGCGCTCACCAATCAGCTGGCTACTCTGGAAAGACTGATAGCGCTTAAAAATGATGAGCTGACAGCGATACAGGGTATGGGGCAGCAGGATACGGGGGAAACCTTTACTCCTCCGGAACCACCTCAGGATATTGTCCAGTCCACTCCGCCTGCGACCTTGCCGCCTGCAAATGGCGAGATTGATTATAACTATCAGGATGACGCTGAGTCTGGTGGCAACCAGCAGCAGGTGGCTGATGGCGGGAAGAGCCAGGGCCAAACGAATACCGCTGACAGCAAACCTTCTGAAAAGCCTGACAATCTGGCGAATGCTACCAAACCCAAGCCTGAAAAATCCTTTGTTGATGAGTTCCTTGATAGCCCGCTCTACATGGGGCTTGCCGGGGGAGGTATCTTATTCATCGTTGCCGGTCTGATGTTTGTCGCACGGCGACGAGCCCAGGCCGAAGATGTGTTCCAGGATTCCCTTAATGATCAGGATGCATTTTCTCCGGCAGGTAATGAGCAGATTGATCTCGGCACCGGTTTACATTCAGCTGCTGCACCCACGAAAATGGCCGGTGGTGCAGGCATTCAACCCTTGGAGTTGGATGCTGATCTGGAAATTGACCAGGAATTGCTGGATCAACAGGTGGCATCGACAGCTGCAGGTAGCGCAATTGCGGAAGCCGCTGTGTATGCCGATTATGGGCGTTTCGAGCAGGCTGCAGAAATACTCTCCAAAGCGGTTGAGGCTGAGCCAGGGAATACCGGTTATCGCCTGAAGCTGATGGAAGTCCAGGCAGGTATGGACGATCTGGACGGTTTCAGGGAGCAACTGGGCGCGTTAGGTGATGTCGATGAGGCTACGCAGGCGCAAATTGAGACACTGAAGTCGCAGTTTGCCAATGCAACGCTGGCAGATTTTGAACCTCAAGACGTGTTGAATGAGCTGGAAGCGTTAACCGATGAACTGACCAGTACCGATATTGACCTGGATACCAGTCTGGATTCAGTGGTGGAGGAAGCGTCATCAGATCTCGCTTCTGAGGATACGCTGGATCTGGCGTTGGAGGATGATCTCGGCATTGATGAGAGTATCGATACTGTCGATGTTGAGGTATCACTCGATACTGACAAGATTGAAGATGACGATCTGTCTATCGATGGGGTGGATGACCTGGCGCTTGATCTTGGTCTTGATGATGCTGGCAGTGAAGCCGCTTCTGACGATGGGTCGGACGACATTGCCGATCTTGATAACATCAGCCTGAGCCTGGATGATGACGATGAGGTCATCGATGCCGGTGAGTTGACAGACGATTTGTCGCTGGGTGATACGGGCGGCAATGAAGCGCCGGAAGATTCTGGCGCTGATGATCTCGATGATATTGCTCTGGACCTTGAACTGGATGATTCAGCCGTCTCCGAATCACCGGTGTCGGAAGACTCGTCCGATGTAGAATCCCTTGATGATCTATCCCTCGATTTGGATGCGGAGGAGTTTCAGGTCGAAGCGCCTGTAGAAGAAGCGCCAGCCGCTGTTGTTGAAGACGATATTGTTGAGCTTGATGATCTGGAGTTCAATGACGAGCTTGAAGCGGTAGAGTCCCCGTCGACTCTGGATGAGCAGCCCGAAGAGGATGCTCTGGATCTCGGTGATCTTGACCTTGAACTGGATGACGATCTGGGGGCAAGCCTGGAAGGGTCGGCCAGTGATGACAGTGTGCCATCTGATGAGATCGAACTGGATGAGTCTGAGTTTGATCTGGATGCTGAAATGGCTTCTCTGGATACGGACCTGTCTGACCTCTCTGAGGGTTTGGGTGAGGCTGATCTTGATGGTGCCTTGCAGCCAGAGGCCGTGGAGAGCAACGACGAATCGGATCTTGAGGCCCTGGATCTTGATTCCCTGGATCTTTCCGACGATTTGTCAGCGATGAGCGATGCTGGCGAAGTCAGTGCGAGTGAGGAAACGACGGAGCTGGATGAAGAACTCGAGTTCCTGGAAGAGACGGACGAAACGGCCACCAAGCTGGATCTGGCCAGGGCCTATATCGAGATGGGCGATCAGGATGGCGCCCGGGATATTCTCGAGGAGGTCGCCCGTGAAGGTGATGATGCCCAGAAGCAGGAGGCTGATAGCCTGCTGAAAAAGCTCTGATTCCCTATTCAGGCACTCTGCTGTAGCGAAAAAGGCTGGTATGATTACCGGCCTTTTTTGTGCGGGCGATTTGCAGGGCAAGCTGCCTGAGTCTGGCGCCCATATAACCATTGATGAGATCAGTTTTGGACGTAATGAGTGACGGCCAGCGTTATGCGGCCTGTGTGGAGTATGATGGTGCCGGGTATCACGGTTGGCAATCCCTGAAATCAGGACTTCCGACGGTGCAGCAGCATGTTGAAGCAGCGTTGGGTTTTGTTGCAAACCATCCTGTATCGGTGGTGTGTGCAGGAAGAACCGATGCCGGCGTCCATGGTTGCCGACAGATTATCCATTTTGACTCACCCGCTGACCGTACCGAACGCAGCTGGGTTTTCGGTGCGAATACCCATTTGCCGGACAGCATTGCCCTGCGCTGGGTACGGCCGGTCAGCACTGATTTTCATGCCCGTTTTTCAGCGCTGGCCAGACGCTATCGTTACGTGATATACAATACCCCCGTCAGGCCGGCGATATTACCCAGGGGCGTGACCTGGAATTACCGTCCTCTGGATGAGCAGCGGATGGCTGAGGCGGCCCATTACCTGGTCGGTGAACATGATTTTACGTCCTATCGCGCTGTTCAGTGTCAGGCCAAAAATCCGGTGCGGGAAATTACCAGCCTAAATGTTAAACGTTTTGGCGACCTGTTGGTGATTGATATTCAGGCCAATGCGTTTCTTCACCATATGGTGCGCAATATTGCCGGCGTTTTGATGGCAATCGGTTGTGGTAAGCGAGAGCCGGTCTGGGCGAGAGACGTACTGGAGGCCAGGGACAGAAGAATAGGCGGAGTCACCGCACCCCCCTATGGTCTTTATTTTGTTAATGTCATTTATCCGGTGGAATTTGACCTGCCAGAAGATCCCTTGGGGCCTGGTTTTATCGCACCATTGTTAAACCTGTAAAAAGAATTGCTCAGGGTTCCGCATGTTATTTGACGCAGACACTTTCCAGGCATGTTCTACGCAAAATGGGCGTTCCCGCGTCAAGATATGTGGTTTGCGCAGTCCTGAGATGGCCAATGTGGCGGTGGAAGCCGGTGCAGATGCCATTGGGCTTATGTTCTATGCTCCCAGTCCTCGCGCCGTAACCCCTGAGGTGGCAAGCCGAATTGCGGCTGAAGTGAAAGGGAAAGTCTCCATTGTCGGGGTGTTTGTTAACCCGACGGCGGCCTGGCTGGACGAAGTGCTGGCTCGCGTTCCGCTCGATGCTATTCAGTTTCATGGCGATGAAAACGATGAGTTCTGCCGGCAGTGGGGATTGCCCTATATCAAGGCGCTTCGCCTGCGCCACGGAGAGGATTATGCTGCGGTGAGTGATGCCTGGCCCGGTGCCAGTGCCTTCCTGGTCGACAGCTACAATCCTGATGCATTCGGTGGAACCGGCGAATTGTGTGACTGGGATTTGATCCCTGAAGGGCTGAACTGCCCGGTCATGCTGGCCGGTGGATTGCGGCCTGACAATATCGGTGAGGCCATCACCCGGGTGAAACCCTGGTGTGTGGATGTGAGCAGTGGTGTTGAGTGTGAAAAAGGCGTTAAGGATGCAGCCCTTATCAGGGCATTCATGAGAGAGGTAGATAATGTCTCTGGAGACTGAGAAAACCCGTTACAGCATGCCGGATCAGCGGGGGTATTTTGGCCCATTTGGTGGGCGCTTTTCCCCTGAAACCCTGATTCCTGCCGTACAGGAACTGGAAGAAGCCTTTGAAACCTGTATCAAGGATCCCGCGTTCCTGGAAGAAATGGACAAGGATTTCGCCCATTATGTCGGGCGTCCTTCACCCCTTTATCATGCTGAACGATGGTCGGGTCTTCTGGGTGGCGCGCAGATCTATCTCAAGCGTGAGGACCTTAACCATACCGGTGCTCACAAGATCAATCATGCCATTGGTCAGGCGCTGCTGGCGCGACGGATGGGCAAGACCCGGATTATCGCCGAAACCGGTGCCGGTCAGCACGGTGTTGCGACGGCCACAGTGGCAGCCCGGCTGGGGCTGGAATGCGTGGTTTACATGGGCGCTGAAGATGTGCGGCGGCAGGCGCTCAATGTCTATCGCATGAAACTGCTCGGGGCGGAGGTTGTACCGGTAGAGGCGGGCGCCAAGACCCTGAAAGATGCGATCAACGAAGCCATGCGTGACTGGGTCACCAACATCGATAATACGTTCTATCTGCTGGGCACAGTGGTTGGTCCTCATCCTTATCCTAAAATGGTGCGCACTTTCCAGAGCATTATTGGACGTGAAGCCAGGGAACAATGTTTGGATATGACAGGCAGGTTGCCTGATGCACTGGTGGCCTGCGTAGGTGGTGGTTCCAACGCCATGGGGCTTTTCCATCCCTTTATTGATGACACTGACATCAAAATCTACGGCGTGGAAGCCGGAGGTGAAGGCATTGAATCCGGTCGTCATGCGGCCCGTCTAAGCGCCGGACGTCGCGGTGTTCTTCACGGTAATCGGACCTACATCATGTCAGATGATGCTGGTCAGATTATTGAAAGCCATTCGGTTTCCGCAGGGCTGGATTATCCCGGTGTGGGGCCTGAACACGCCTGGTTGAAGGAATCTGCCCGGGCTGAATATGTTCACGTCAATGATGATGAGGCTTTGTCGGCATTCCGTGACCTGACCCGGTTTGAAGGCATTATGCCTGCCCTGGAAAGCAGCCATGCATTAGCCTGGGTGAAAAAACTGGCGCCAGCGATGTCGCCGGAACAGAGCATTATCGTGAACCTGTCCGGACGTGGGGACAAGGATATCCATACCGTTGCTGAAATTGACGGCATCGAGCTGTAAGAAGGGGCAGTGATTATGAGTCGTATCAAGGCATGCTTTGCCCGTCTTGAGGGTGAGGGGCGCAAGGCGTTGATCCCCTACATTACCGCAGGTGATCCGCAAAAAGACTATACAGTCAATCTGATGCTTGAAATGGCGGCGGCAGGTGCTGACGTCATTGAGCTGGGGGTGCCGTTTTCTGACCCCGGGGCTGATGGTCCGGTCATCCAGGCTGCCCATGAGCGTGGTGTGTCACAGGGTGTTACACTTGCTGACGTTCTGGCAATGGTTTCCGAATTTCGTAAAACCGATAATGAGACACCGGTTGCATTGATGACATACCTTAACCCGGTCGAGATCATGGGTTATGAGCCGTTTGCCCAGGCTGCAGCCGAGGCGGGTGTTGATGGCTTGCTGGTGGTGGACAGTCCGCCGGAACATTCCGCAGAGCTGTTGAAAGAGCTGGGTCGGCATGAGCTGGATGCGATTTATCTGCTCGCACCAACAACGCCTGACGAGCGTATCCGTCATATTTGTGAGGCGGCCAGCGGGTATGTCTACTATGTCTCTTTAAAAGGGGTAACCGGTGCTGCAACGTTGGATGTGGACGGTGTCCGTGAACGTGTCGCACACATCAAGACAATGACGGAACTCCCCGTGTGTGTGGGTTTCGGTATTCATAATGGTGATACGGCTGCGGCCATCAGCCAGGTGGCTGACGGTGTGATAGTCGGCACCGCGCTGGTTAAAACACTCACTGCACAAGCAACGCCGGCGCTGGGCGGCAAGGCTGTAAAACAGCAGCTGGCGGAAATGCGCAGCAGAATGGATGCCTGCTAACCTGTTTTCCCTGAACGACCGGCATCGAGGCGGATGCCGGTCAACCAGCGAAGGACAGGCACGGGCTTACAGGAAAGGTCTATGAGCAACTGGCTAGACAAGTTGATTCCATCTCTCTCCCGTATGGATGCAAAAAAGACGGGAAAAAGTAATGTGCCTGAAGGGTTGTGGAAGAAGTGCGTCAAATGTGATGCCATTCTTTATCGTCCCGAGCTGGAACGCAACCAGGATGTATGCCCGAAGTGTGACCACCATATGCGCATATCTGCGCGGGTACGTCTGGAGCGTTTTCTGGATGATTCCGAGGATCGTCTGGAAATGTTCGCCGAGCTGGAGCCGGAAGACCGGCTGAAGTTCCGTGACAGTAAGAAATACAAGGATCGTCTGGTCCAGGCGCAGAAGGCGACCGGTGAGAAAGACGCGGCTATCTGCTTCCGGGGCACGGTCAATGAGCTTCCAGTGGTTGCTGTAGCGTTTGAGTTTGCCTTTATGGGCGGCTCCATGGGCGCGGTTGTAGGAGAGAAGTTCGTCAGGGCAGGGGAATACTGCCTGGCGCACAATATCCCGCTGGTCTGCTTTTCTGCCAGTGGCGGCGCCCGGATGCAGGAAGCGTTGTTCTCTCTGATGCAGATGGCCAGAACCAGTGCTGTGCTGGAACGTATGAAGCAGGCGGGTATCCCGTTTATTTCTGTGTTGACTGATCCCGTTTATGGTGGTGTTTCTGCCAGTCTTGCCATGCTGGGGGATATTAACCTGGCGGAACCCAAGGCGCTGGTGGGATTTGCCGGCCCTCGGGTAATTGAGCAGACAGTGCGCGAGAAGCTGCCGGAAGGCTTTCAGCGCAGTGAATTCCTGTTGGAGCATGGCGCGATTGATAAAATCGTTCACCGTCATGATATGAAGCCAACGATTGCCCGGATGTTATCGCGTATGATGCGCCATCAATCGGGAGAAGTGGCTGTTTCAGCAGCACCAGATCCTGAACAGGATGCCGCTTTCGATAGCTGATTAATTGGCCTGTGGCATCTTGTGCCACAGGCTTTTTCCTCCCGAACGCTTGTTTCCTGCCTCTCTTTCATCCGATTTTTTTGTGCTGGGAATGCCTTATGTCATTTGATTCACTTGCTGACTGGTTGTCATGGTTGGAAGCGCAACGGCCTGAGCATGATATGGTGCTGGGGCTGGATCGCATTGGTGAAGTGGCCAGACGGTTGTTGCCAGAAAAACTGGCGCCCACGGTGATTACCGTGGCGGGTACCAATGGCAAGGGCAGTACGGTTGCCTTGCTGGACGCCATGTTGAGCGAAGGTGGTTTGACGGTTGGGGCCTACACGTCGCCTCATCTGTTGCGTTTCAATGAAAGAGTCCGAATCAAGGGGGGAATGGTTTCCGACCAGCAGCTTTGCGAGGCCTTTGAGCAGGTCAATGCTGCGCGGGGTGAGACATTCCTGACCTATTTCGAATTCGCCACACTGGCTGCCCTGGTTATTTTCAGCAAAAGCGACTTGGATGTCCTTTTGTTAGAAGTCGGTCTTGGTGGCAGGCTGGATGCCGTCAATATCATTGAACCCGATGTTGCCATTGTTACCACCGTCGCATTGGATCATCAGCAATGGCTGGGCAACGATATAGAGACGATTGCCTCAGAGAAAGCGGGTATTTACCGGTGTGAGAAACCGGCGTTGTTCGGTGATTTTCCAGTCCCTGAAAGCCTGCTGTCAGTGATTGAAAAAATTGGGGCTCAACCTTTCCTGCGGGAAAACGATTTTGCCATTGAGCGAAGCAATAAAGGATTAATCTTCCGAGGCACGGGTTCTGCGGGTGAAAAGGTGACTTTGTCCGGCCTGGTTGAACCTGAGCTGCCGCTGACCAGTGTGGCTTGTGCCCTTGAAGCTATTCAGCTGTTGCCGTATGCAATATCTGTCTCTGCGATTAATGCGGGGTTGACCAAAGTCTCCGTTTCCGGACGCATGCAGAAACTTCAGGTTCGCCGTCAGGATGGCCGGGAAGTGACTGTCATTCTGGATGTTGCTCATAACCCCCAGGCCGCACAGTACCTCGCCGGGCGTCTGAAGACGCTGATGTCGGAACAGCGTCTTACGGCCGTACTGGCCATGCTGGACGACAAGGATTTTGGCAGTGTCGTGAACGGATTTGATGACATTTTCAACGAATGGCATGTTGCAGCTGTCAGTTATGGGCCGAGGGCGCTACCGGCAGAAACACTGGCGGATCACCTGATCAATCGTGGGCAGCGGGTTCAATGTCATGACTGTGTGGCCGATGCCTTAGATGCGGCGCTTGAAGTCGATGATGACACCAATACGGTTGTGGTATTCGGTTCGTTCCATACGGTTTCTGAAAGTCTTCAGCACCTGCAGAATCGATAACGTCAAGCGCAGTATGAATGACAGACTCCAATTTTGTGCAATAAACCGGTTACAATGGCCGGGTTTGCTCAATGAGACTGGCGGCAACCATGGAACTGGCTAAGAAACAACGTATCACCGGCGCAGCGGTGCTGATCGCAGCAGGTCTGCTGCTTTACCCGCTGCTGTTTGATGATGCCGTATTCCGGGATGACGAAGCTGCCCAGATACCGCCGCCTTTACCTGTGCCGGAAGTCCCGGCTTATGTCTCCGAGATTGACAGGCCGTTACCCGCTTTGCCTGAAGAGCCCGTGGATGATGAAGAGCTGGCAGCGAAGGACAATGCTGTACCTGAACTGGATGTTGACCACATCCCCGTCAGCTGGACATTGCAGCTGGCCGCGTTTGTGCAAAAGGAAAACGCGGTCGCATTGAGAGACCGGCTCCGCAAGGATGGTTACCGGGCCTATTTGCGCACGGTGACTTTGTCTGACGGGAAATCCGTGGTGCGTGTCTATGTCGGCCCTGAACTGGTTCGCAACAAGGCGGAAACCCTGCTGACTGAACTTGATAAAGGGTATGAACTGGAAGGCCTGGTTGTCAGGTATCGCCCCTGATAATGCTATAAGGGCTTATCGCGGGACGGGTCTCTATATTCACTCTTGTCTCTTTGTTAGAATCCCTTGCCATGCAGTACAGGGTAAATCTTCCACCCTGTAGTGTAATTCACACTCTTTCAGCAATGGTTGCCAGCGGGCCTGGCGGCCTGAGCGGTGTTATTGCCCGACAGGATCTTTGTTATGGCGTTTACCTGGGTTGACTGGGTTATTGTAGGGATTGCGGTCATTTCCAGCCTGATCAGCCTTCGTCGGGGTTTTTTCAGGGAAGTGTTGTCACTGCTGACCTGGATTGCAGCGGTGATCATTGCCTGGCTATTCAGTGGTTCCCTGTCGCTTTTATTTACGAATTATATTGAAACGCCTTCACTGCGCGTCATCGCTGCTGCCGCCATTCTCTTCATTTTGACCCTCATTACCGGCGGTATTATCAATACCCTGATTGGCAAGCTGGTGGAATTTTCCGGCCTGACCGGGACTGACCGCTCCCTGGGTATGGTGTTTGGCGCATTGCGCGGTGGCTTGCTGGTGGTTGTCCTGGTGGGAATGGCTTCCTACCTGCCGGTCCAGCAGGATTCGTGGTGGCGTGACTCGGTACTGGTTCCCCATTTTGAACTGGTGGCTGAATGGTCGAAATCAATGGTATTTGATTGGATGGCGCCGGCGGTCAACAAGCGTTGATCACTGGCGTCCTGCATACGGTTTGTTAGTCATTGTTTGCAAGTGATGAGGAAATCTGAATGTGCGGTATTGTCGGAATCTCGGCCTCCAGCCATGTCAACCAGGCGCTGTTTGATGCGCTGACGGTGCTTCAGCACCGGGGGCAGGATGCTGCCGGCATCGTGACCTGTCATGAAGGGCGGTTTTTCATGCGCAAGGATAACGGGCTGGTCAAGGATGTCTTTCGAACCCGGCATATGAAACTGCTGGAGGGCGACATTGGCATCGGCCATGTGCGTTACCCGACAGCCGGTTCGTCCAGCTCGGCCGAAGCCCAGCCGTTTTATGTCAACTCTCCCTATGGTATTGCGCTGGCCCATAACGGCAACCTCACCAATGCCGATGCCATCAAGGAACATCTCTTCCGCACTGAACTCCGCCATATCAACACCAGCTCCGACTCCGAAATCCTCCTGAATGTCTTTGCCCATGAACTTCAGCAGCAGGGCAAGCTGTCACCGACGCCGGATGACATCTTCACCACGGTAGAGCGGGTGTATGGGCGTTGTGAAGGGGGGTATTCCGTTGTCGCCGTGATGAATGGTTACGGTATGGTCGGTTTCCGTGATCCCAACGGTATTCGTCCGCTGGTATTTGGTGTGCGGGATACAGCCGATGGCAAGGAGTACATGATTGCCTCGGAATCCGTGGCGTTGGATGTTCTGGGCTTCAAGCTGGTGCGTGATGTTCGTCCTGGTGAAGCGGTCTATATCGACCATAATCGCCAGTTGCATACCCGTCAGTGTGCCTCAGAGGCCAGCTGCACGCCGTGTATTTTCGAGTACGTCTATTTCGCGCGCCCGGATTCGATTCTGGATAAAGTGTCTGTCTATAAATCCCGTATTCGCATGGGACAGAAACTGGCGGACAAAATTCTGGAAGAACGTCCCGATCACGACATTGATGTGGTCATGCCCATCCCTGATACGAGCCGAACCGCAGCCTTGGAGCTGGCTACGCGTTTAGGTGTCAGCTATCGCGAAGGTTTCGTCAAAAATCGCTATATTGGGCGAACCTTCATCATGCCGGGCCAGACTCAGCGCAAGAAATCCGTACGCCAGAAGCTCAATGCCATTGACTTGGAATTCAAGGGCAAGAATGTCCTGCTGGTCGACGACTCCATTGTGCGGGGCACCACCTGTAAGCAGATTATCGAGATGGCCCGCGATGCGGGTGCGAAGAAAGTCTATTTCTGCTCAGCGGCGCCGGCAGTGCGTTTTCCCAATGTCTACGGGATCGACATGCCGACTGCCAGCGAACTGATTGCCCATGGCCAGAGTGATGGCGAGGTTTGCCAGCAGATTGGCGCTGACTGGTTGATTTACCAGGAGCTCAATGATCTGATTGAGGCGGTTCGGGCAGGTAACCCGGATCTGACCGCATTTGACTGCTCGGTCTTTGATGGTAAATACCTCACGGGTCACATTGATGAAGTGTATTTGAATCAGCTGGCCATGCATCGCAGTGACAGCGCCAAGCTGGAGCGCGAGGCGCGGGAGAATGCGGTCATCGATATGCATAACGAATCCGCCTGACGCATAAGGTTTGCCGAACAGGAGGAGGCCGGGCGTTCTGCCCGGCCGGAGGGGCGGCAAACGATCTCTATCCGACACGCAGTATCAGGATCATTATGAACGATAAAAACGATAGCGTATTGGTCGGCAATGAACTGGCAGACGCCGATTTTGAAACACTGGCGGTTCGTGCGGGCATCACCCGTTCTGCTGAGCGTGAGCACAGTGAAGCGCTGTTTCTCAGCTCCAGTTTTACCTATGAGTCTGCAGCCCAGGCCCGGGCAGTCTTTGCTGGCGATGAACCGGGTAATGTCTATTCCCGTTATACCAATCCCACGGTTCGCATGTTCGAAGAGCGGATGGCCGCTTTGGAAGGTGGTGAGCGTGCCTGCGCCACGGCATCAGGCATGGCCGCCATTCTGGGCGTTTGCATGGCGGTACTGAAGGCGGGTGATCACGTGGTGTGTTCGCGCAGTGTTTTTGGTACCACCGTCACTCTGTTTGCCAAGTACATGGATCGTTTTGGTGTCAGCACAACCTTTGTGGACCTGGTTGATCTAGGCCAGTGGCAGGAGGCTATTCGTCCGGAGACCCGACTGCTGTTCCTGGAAACCCCCTCCAATCCGCTGGGTGAAGTGGCTGATCTCGAAGCCATTAGCGGAATGGCCCGTGAGCAGGGGGCTTTGTTGGCGGTAGACAATTGTTTTTGCACGCCAGCTTTACAGCGCCCCTTATCGCTGGGAGCTGATATCGTGATCCATTCAGCGACCAAATACATTGATGGGCAGGGGCGTTGCCTGGGCGGTGTTGTTGTCGGTGCGGCGAGTGTGGTGGATGAAGTGAATATCTGGCAACGGGCCGCGGGCGCCACGCTGAGCCCTTTCAATGCCTGGGTTTTCCTGAAGGGCCTCGAAACACTAAAACTGCGTATGGATGCACATTGCCGTAACGCAGGACTACTCGCGGAATGGCTGCAGTCCCAGGATGGCGTGAAGAAAGTCCACTATTGCGGATTACCAGAGCACCCCGGACATACACTGGCGCAAAAACAACAGTCGGGTTTTGGTGGTGTTCTGGCATTTGAAGTGGAGGGTGGTCGAGAAGCGGCCTGGCAAGTCATTGATAGTGTCCAAATCATCTCCAGAACCGCTAATCTGGGCGATGCAAAGACGACGATAACCCACCCGGCAACCACAACCCATTGTCGCCTGAGTGAGGAAGACAAGAGCCGTGCCGGTATCAGTGAGAACCTGATTCGCGTTGCCGTAGGTCTGGAGGCGGTTGAAGATCTCATGAAAGACCTCTCCCGCGGGTTAGGGCGTTTGAGGGGCTGAAGCTCCGGGAACTGCCACTGAGTATCATGGATTTGGATGCTCAGTAGCCTGTAGTCTGCCGTTTTGGCGCTACGCTTAGAAACAATGACCATAATAAAGTGCAATTGGACTGTATGAGCATTATTCATGAGACTATTGAAGAGTTGGGGCGGGTTGTTGTCGGCAAAGAGCAGCAGGTCAGGCTGGCATTGTGCACGCTTCTGAGTCGTGGCCACCTGTTGATTGAAGATCTGCCGGGGATGGGTAAGACAACCCTCTCACACGCCCTGGCTCAGGTGCTGGGGCTAGGCTATCAACGCATTCAGTTTACCAGTGATCTTCTCCCTGCCGATATTTTGGGCGTTTCTGTTTTTGACCAGGGTAGCTCTGCGTTTGTTTTTCACCCGGGGCCCGTTTTTTCCAGCGTGATTCTTGCCGACGAAATCAATCGGGCAACGCCGAAAACACAAAGCGCGCTGCTCGAAGCCATGGAAGAGGGGCAGGTGACGGTAGAGGGTGAAACACGTTCACTGCCCCGGCCTTTCTTTGTCATCGCAACCCAAAATCCTGCTTCCCAGCGTGGAACGTTTCCTTTGCCTGAATCCCAGCTGGACCGTTTCCTGATGCGCATCACGCTCGGTTATCCCAGTGCCAAATCTGAGCGGGCATTGTTCCAGGGACAATCCGGCCGGGTACATCTGCATACCCTCAGGCAGATCATGACGGCGGAAGCCCTGATTGATCTGCAGGCACAAGCCGACAGTATCCATGTCAGTGAGCCACTGCTTGATTACCTCCAGAAACTGGTGGCCGGCACGCGGGACGGCAATCGCTTTGTCTGTGGTCTGTCACCCCGGGGCGCGTTGGGTCTGCTGTCGGCGGCCAGGGCCTGGGCGCTGATGGAAGGGCGGGATTATGTGATACCGGAAGATCTGCAGGTGGTCTTCCAGCCCGTCTGTAGTCACAGGGTCATCGCCAGGAAAAATACCTCTGGTACCAATGCGTTACTGTCAGAAGTTGATGTGTCGGGTCAACCGTGATGATCAGGGCCGCCTGGCAAAAACGATTTGATCGCTGGTTGACCCGGCGCATTCCGCCTGCCAACCATGTCACACTGAATCAGAAGTGTATCTTTATCGTGCCATCGAGAGTGGGTTACTGTTTTCTCCTGGTGGCATTCCTGGTGTTTCTCGCGGCGATCAATTATCAGAACAGCCTGTCTTATGGGGTGAGCTTTTTCATGGTCGGGCTGTTCCTTGTCACCATGCTGCATACCTGGAAGAACCTGGCGGGTCTGACGGTATCTGGGCATGGCGCTGAGTCCGTGCATGTCGGCCAGGATGCCGGGTTTGTGATCGCTGTCCAGGCGGCACAAGGGCGTTCGCCGCATGGTATTCAGCTGGGATGGCAGGGGCTGCTGACCACGGCAGACCCCGGCCAGGAACGTGATGAAGTGAGAGTCTGGCATCCGACCAGCCAACGAGGTTGGCTAAGGCCTGACAGGCTGAGGGTGTCTACCGAATTCCCGCTGGGCCTTTTTCATGCGTGGAGCTGGGTGGATCTGCAACTGGAAACGCTGGTTTACCCTGCACCGGATCAGTCTGATCTCGATAGTGATTCGCTGGCTCTGGCAGGTCAGGGGGAAGGCGCCGTGCGGCCTGATGGTAATGAGGACTTTGCCGGCCTGCGCGAAACCGTACCGACCGACCCGTTAGCGCATGTCAGCTGGAAATCCTTTTCGCGCACCGGTGAGCTGCTGACCAAGCAGTTTCATGATTATGCCGACGAACGTTTCTGGCTCGATTTCCGCACGATATCCGGGTATGAGACTGAAGAAAAACTCTCAAGGCTCTGCGGTCTGGTCTTGCACTATGCGGATCAACAGGCGCAATTTGGCCTTTGGTTACCGGATCGTGTGATTGAGCCCGCCCGGGGGGAAGCGCATGCGCAAGATTGTCTTACCGCCCTGGCGCTTTTCGGGAAGGATGATGCTAATCCGTAAATGCGGCAATGGCTTGCTGCAGGTGACGCTGGGTTGGGGTTGGTTGTGCGGTATGAAGTGTAAACAGGCAGCGTAAATCACCGGTGGCTTTTAATTGCCCCCTGAAGAAGGCTTTGAATCCGGCGGCTGTATCGTTTTCGATAAAGATGCGGCGTGCTACATCAAGCGGCAGAGTAATGTGGGCAGTGGCGTCAGATTGGTATCTGGCAACAAACAAACCGTTTTTCATGGCCAGGGGAAGCGTCTGACCTTCCGGTGTGACAACGGTGATATTCAGGCTGATGGCGCGTATGGCTGTGGGAATTTTCAGGCTGCCAGCGTCTGCAATGGTTTGCTCTACCTGCGACCACCAGGATGTTGATAAAAACTGTGACAACGCGATGTCCTTCATAGAGCGAATGACTGACGGGATAGAGAAAAAGTAGTGCACAAAATGGGATACTGTTGTGGTTTAACGTTGTGATCCCATCAGGCACTGAACAAAGCGGTTGTAGGCCAAGAATAAGAGAACAGGCTTTGGAAATGGGTAAAACAGGATGTCCCAACGGATAGCACGATCTTCAACGATTTGGCTGGTGACAACGCTATTGCTGGTCAGCGCGCCCTTGTTTCCCGTGCTGCCTTTTGCGGTTATCGGTACGGTGATTTTTTGTGTTTTCTGGCGTTACCGTCAGCTTCAGGGGCAATGTGGTGAGGCTTCTGCATGGCTGAAGGTGCTGCTGGTCGTCTTCTGTTCCGTCAGTATCTATATCGAATTTAAAACCCTGGTGGGACTGGCTGCCGGTGCCTCTGTGCTGGTGGCGGCCTGTGCCATGAAACTGCTCGAGTTAAAAGCGGTGCGTGATACCTGGATTATCATGCTGCTGAGCTTTTTCATTGTGGTCACCGGCTTGCTCTTTTCCCAGAGCCTGCTCATGGCGGGTTATTTGCTTGTTGTCCTGGTGGTGGTCGTATCCGCAATGGCTGCGTTGCATTACCGCAGTGACAGGAAGGCGCTGGGTTTTGTCTTTCGGCGGGGCGCCATGCTGTCGGCACAGGCATTGCCCATGATGCTGATTCTCTTCCTGGTGGTTCCCCGTATTCCCCCGTTGTGGTCTGTACCGATGCCTGAGCGGGATGCGACCACGGGGATCAGCGATTCCATGAGTCCGGGGGATATTGCACGGTTGAGCCAGTCAGACAAGCTGGCGTTCCGCGCTACCTTTGATGGCAAGGTGCCGCCGCCCGAAGAACGTTACTGGCGTGGCATTGTGATGAGCCATTTCGACGGTCGAACCTGGTCTCAGGAAGATCATGACAAATTGTCGGTAAGGCAGGATATCACGGAGGATGGGCTGGTTCGATGGTATCCGGCACCCTCCTGGTACACGGTCGATGAGGATGCTGATCCGGCATACCGTTACGACATTATCCTGGAACCTACAGGCCAGTCCTGGCTGTTTTCCCTGGGGCCTGCCTGGGAACCGATAGAAGATGCCGGGGTGACCCGCGATTATCGGTTAATCCCCCGTAATCCGGTTGATTTCAGAATGGCCTATCAGCTCGAATCCCAAACGAGGCAAGCCGATGAGCGGGATTTACCAACATGGATGGCCGAACTCAACCTGCGGTTGCCTTATGAGGGTGATCGGGAAGCGCGCGCCTACGGTGAAAAGCTGTCACAGCAATTGGATGGCGATCCGGTCAGGATCAGCAATGCCTTGCTTGAGCAGTTTCGAACCCAGCCGTTTTATTACACGCTAAGGCCTCCGTTGCTGGGCGCGAACACGATTGACGAATTTCTCTTTGCCACGCGGCAGGGCTTTTGCAGCCATTATGCCGGCGCCTTTGTGTTTGTGATGCGGGCGGCTGGCATTCCTGCCCGGGTGGTTGCCGGTTACCAGGGCGGTGAATACAAGCCGGAAGACCGGATGATCCAGGTGCGCCAGTTTGACGCCCATGCCTGGGCGGAAATCTGGGTGCCGGGACAGGGATGGGTGCGGATTGATCCTACCGCGGCGGTCTCACCGGAACGTGTCCGTGACGGGCTGGAAGAGGCGGTCGCCGGGGAAGGCAGTTTCCTGATTGACAGTCCTTTTTCACCGGTTCGGTTCCGGCATGTTGATTTTCTGAACAGCCTGCGTCTGTCCTGGGAAAACCTGGATTACCGCTGGCAGCGGTATGTACTCGGCTATGACCAAGACCGCCAGGCCGAACTGCTGCGGCGCTGGTTTGGCGGCACGGATCTGTACATGACGATGGCGATATTGCTGGCGGTGGGCACGGCGCTGTTTCTGCTGGTGGCAAGCGTGGTGCTGCTCCGTCCGGGCCGGGTGAAGCTGACGCCCGCTGACCGGCTTTACCGGCGTTTCTGCCGGAAAATGGCCCGACAGGGTCTGTCGCGACAGCCTGGGGAAGGGCCAGTCAGTTATGGTCGTCGGATTGCCCGGGCGCGCCCGGCGCAGGCGGACGGCGTTGAGCGGTTTATCAGGCAGTATTGTGAATTGGTTTATGGAAAATCGGCTGTCAATCACGGAAGTCAGGCGTTCAAACTGTTAAAAAATGATATGAAGCAATGTTTGAAACGGGCTTACAAATAGCTTGCAGAACAATTACGTTATGCAGAAATTAAAGAAGTTCCCCTTTTTTTAAGTCACTGGTACATTTGCGCCAAATTTCCCCCATACTATCTGGCGGTCCGCAAGCGGTCTGTTGATGGTGTTTTTTAACGCCGGGGTATGGAAAAGCGTTGATAACAGCCTGTGCTGCGTTGCGACAGACGGGTTCCTGCCTTCATGGCAATTCTGCATGGTGTGAGACTTTTTATTTATGTTGACCAAGATGTACGCTAATTGTGCAGCGTTTTTGTATGCCCTGAAAAATGATCAGCGTGGGGTGACGGCGATTGAGTATGCATTGATTGCTGCAGCCGTAGCTGGGGTTGTTGCAGTTGCATTTGGCGGTGCAGGTGGCATAGGAGAGAAATTGGATGCTATTTTCGATTCTTTGATTAGTAGTCTGACACTATAGTAAATGCTTTGGGCTTTTTTGCTGTATTTGACTTTTACAATCGCCTATAACGACATAACCAGAAGATGCATCAGAAATGACAGCCTATTGATGATTTTGGTTTTGTCCTTGGTTTGTACAGGGTTTTCAGCGTTTGCTTTGTTGCCGATGTTAATCGCTACGATGATGGGGTTTGCTCTGTTTGCCGTCGGTATTTTCGCCGGCGGTGATATCAAACTGATGCTCGCCTTCCTGCCAGGGATTGCGTTGGAGTGGTGGTTAGTTGTGTTTCTGCTGACTGCCATTATCGGCTGTGTGATGGCTCTGGGTTATCTCGGCTACGGACTCTGGACCAAAAGGCTGGCTGAGGTGCGGGAACGGGGGCTACCTTATGGCGTCCCCATTGCCCTTGCCGGGACATTCGGTGTCTGGCTGACGTCCCTGTGATGGTGTGAAGGTCAATCTTTCCGGCAGATGCCGTCCGGCCTCTGCGGTGTGTTATCCAATTCAGTAGGTAAGTATGCTTCGACGTATATTGCTCGTTGGCGCCTTCGTGTTCTGCGCCATGGGAATCTTCGGCTTGCTGAATGACGATGGCCAGCCGGAGCCGGTTCCCGTTACAGCAGTGCCAGAGAAAGAACAGGTGCAGGTCTGGCGCGCCCGTCGCCACCTGGCGCTCGGTGAGCTGGTTGTCCGGGAGGACCTTGTGCCGGACGTGATGACCCACGACGACCATCACGCGCAGGGCGTGGCGAAGCCAACCCTGACACTTAAGCCCGGTGCCGTAGCCTGCGAGGCTATCAGCGCGGGCGCGCTGGTGACGGATCTCCTGCTGGTGAAACCCGGTGAGCCGGATTACATCGATCACCTGATGACGCCGGGCATGATTCCCTATCCCCTGACCATGAATGACGGCGGCAACTACCAGACCGTACTGACCCCCGGAGACCGGGTTGACGTGGTGATGATCGCTTCCCTGGAGCAGAACCTGGCCAACAACAGCCAGTTGTCCGGTTACCGGGGCTTCAGTGTCGGGCCGCTGTTGTCAGGACGCCGTGTGCTGGCGGTCGAGAGTGCCTCCGTGCTCAAGGGGGCAACCAAGAACAGCACCGTGATCCTTGAACTCAGTCGACAGGATGTGTCCCGGATCATGGTGGCGCGGCGGGTCGGTCAGCTGGATCTTTACAAGTCTACCGGCGCCCCACTGCCGACTGTTCGTACCGGTGATGTCCTGCCCGGTTACCTGTCTGTCACGGAGTTGCGGGGCAACGAGCGCCAGGTCAACTGAGTTCGCTTTTTTTACTTACTGCCGGATTGCCAACCTTTCCTGTCACGGTCTTTGGGCCGGGTCGTTCCCGGGCTGGCTGTCCCGATTTAACCGTCAGATATACCGTATGAAATCGAGAACGCGAGTCGCCCTCTGGGGGCTTGTCATGCTGTGGTCCGCGTCGTCTGCCGCTGACGGGGAAATCCCGCTGGCGCTGGATGAGGCGACGACCCTGTCTTTTTCCGCGCCGGTGGACACCGTGTTTATCGCCAACCCGGCACTGGCGGATTACCAGGTGGTCAAGGGCAACCGGCTGATCGTGTTCGGCAAGCAGGCCGGCAGTACCTCGCTGGTGGTGCTCGGTACCGATGGCGCTCCTCTTGATAGCAAAACACTGGTGGTCAGCCGCAGCCTGGCCGGTATCCGTGAACAGGTGGCCGCCCTCTATCCCGACAGCGATATAACCCTGGCCCCGCTGGGCGAGCAGGTGGTGCTGTCCGGCGAAGTGGCTTCCGAGTCGGTTCGTCAGGGGATCTATACGCTGGTGGGCGAATGGCTGGGCAAGGGCTACGAGGAAGAAAAGGTGTCCGTCCCGATGGAGGGGCAGGCACAGGCGCCCGGTTTCATGGCGCGGCGCACCTACCGTGGACTGATTGACAATCTCACGGTGGCAGTGGTGCGGCAGGTGAATGTCAAGCTGACCATTGCTGAAGTGTCCCAGTCATTCCTGCGTCAGCTCGGTGTTAAATGGGGGTCGGATATCGGGCTGGATGGCGAGATTGATTTTCTCGGTAACGGCCAGTTTACAGAACTGCTTGGTGACCAGCTCAATTCAATCGACATCCGCAACTACATCAGCGCCGCCGATGACGACACCCTGGGCCAGATACTGGCCGAACCCAACCTGTCAGTGATTTCCGGTGAGTCCGCCAGCTTCCTGGCAGGGGGCGAGATGCCCATTGTCACCCGGATTGATGATACCGACCAGCTGACGTTCAAGGAATACGGCGTACGCCTGGAGCTGGCGGCCAAAGTGGAGCAGGATAACCGCATCAAGTTGACCCTGCAGCCTGAAGTCAGCGCCATCGACTTCCAGTTCGCCGCAGGCGACACCCCGGCATTCAAAACCCGCCGGGCACGCACCACAGTCCAGTTGGGTGATGGCGAGAGTTTCATCCTGGGCGGCCTGCTCAACAGCGAGGACCGTGAAGCGCTGTCAAAGATTCCGATGGTGGGCGACCTTCCGGTGATTGGCGCCCTGTTCCGCCATACCCGCAACGAGCGGGTAAAAAGCGAGCTGATTATTGTGGCCACGGTAAATCTGGTGAAACCGGTGCCGGCAGAAATGATTCAATTACCGCGGATGACCGTGGCCCCGACGTTGATGCGCTATTTCAACCTGCCTGAAGGCCGTCCCGGTGAGCCGGAGCCTGCGGCCTACCGGGAAACGCGGAAAATTCTGGCGCGGGGCGGATTCCGGGAGTGAAAACCATGCTGATACCACAGGCTCGTCGGGGCCTTTTGATCACGGCTTTGGCGTCGTGCACCCTGCTGATGACCGGCTGCTACAACCGTTTCCAGTCCTATGACGAGACCGACGTGCTGGTCACGCCGCTGACTATTCAGGCAGAAGGGCTTAAACCGTCGCAACTCGACGCTTTCCTTGAAGCTAACCGCACGCCACTGCTGATCGAGCCGGTCACAGTAACGTGGTCTGGGGCTGAAAACCATGCGCTGGCAGAACGGTTCGCGGACAGGCTGCGTTCCCTGGGCGCGGATTCGGTCAATCTCTCCGTCCATGAGGCGCGGGGTGGGGTGGCAGGTATTACTGTCCGTTATGTCACTCACCGGGTGAGGACAAACCCCTGCCAGCCTTATAACAACGTCACCCTGCTAGACATGAACCGTCCACCCCGGCAACTGGATTGTTTCGTGTCCGGCAACCGCTGGCAGTCGCTGGTGCATCCGGAACGGGCTTACGCCCCGTCAGCGGCCGTGACCGGCCAGCCATAACAGGGAGATCGCCATGTTTGACCTGGCCAGGAAAATTATTGCCACAGAAGGTTTCGGGCTCGACGGCGGGCCGGCCAGCTGCGGCCTGTTCTATCGCAACGAAGAAACCCGCGATTTGATGGAAGAAGCTATGCGGTTCCACGGGATGGGGGCGCTGCGATCCTGTGAATATGACGGTGAGCTACTCAGTGACACCATTGACGGCATCCGTTATCCCCTGTTGTTCATTGAGGTGGGCGAGGCCCTGGAGCAGCAGGTCTATCGCTGGCGTTACCTGCTCAGCCACGAGACCCGGGTGGTGCTGATCGGCCTGGAGGACAGTATCTCCGCCCTGCGGGAGGTGGAACGGCTGGGCTTTTACTACCTGTTCTGGCCGGCGGATAACGACCTTATCGGCGCGATCCTGGCCGAGATCCGCGAGGACCAGCGGCTGAACCGTGGCCCGCACCAGATCCGTTCGGCCATGCGCATCGGGGTGGTGGGGCTCAAGGGCGGTTGCGGCTGCACCCTGGTGGCCACCGAGCTGGCCTATGTCATGGCCGCCAAGACCGACAAGCAGGTCATCCTGGTGGATCACAATTACCATAACAGCGGCATGTCCGTGATGCTGGGGCGGCAGTCGCTGGAGCGGCAGCGGCTCAGCGACGCGGGGCTGCGGCACAACACCCTGTCCCAGGCGCTGGACCAGGTGGGTGCCCAGAGCCAGCTGTACCGGATTGACAAGCTGATCAGCTACCTCGGCGTGGAAGCGGAGCGGGGCGAGGGCGAAGAGCTGCGGGAATACAACAACCAGCTGCTGGGCTCGCTGTCGCGGGACGCGAATTTCATCATCGAGGATTATTCCGCCTCGGTGAATTTCTCGCCGGACCCCGAATGGCTCTGCCACCTGATGGATTGCGTGGTGATCGTGGTGGAATCCAGCCTGGCGTCACTGTTGCAGACCCGGCAGTTCCTGGAAAAGCTGCAGCGCCGGAACGACACCCTGGACCACCCGACCCGGATCATCCTGGTATTGAACCACGCCCGCCCGGGCAGTCCCCTGGACCGGCGCACAGTAGAGCAGTACCTGAACCATCACGTGGCCGCTGAACTGCCCTGGATGAAAGGGGCCGAGGAGCGCATCACCCGGAACCGGCGTTTTCACAACAGTGTCACCCCGCTGGCGAAGCCGTTCCGGACCCTGGGGCGGGAAATCCTTGGCAAGCCGAACGATGAGCAGCCCCTGGTGGAACGATTGAAGGCCCTGTGGTAACCGGATGAAACCTGCCAACCGACTTTATATCACCCTGCGCGAAAAAATCTTTTCCGCGCTGGACCCGGAGGCTGTCAACAGTCTCACCATCGAGCAGTTGCGCCTGCAGCTCAAGACCGCCATCGACGTCATGGTCGAACGGGAACGGCTCCAGGCGCCGACGCTGCTGCGCAACGAGTTTGTCAGTCGGCTGGTGGACGAGATCAAGGGACTCGGCCCCCTGCAGCCGCTGATTGACGACGAAGCGGTGTCCGACATCATGGTGAACGGGCCGCACTGCGTCTACGTGGAGCGCGGCGGCAAGCTGACCAAGACCGATGTCAACTTCATTGACGAAGAGCAGCTGCTGGGTATCGCCAAGCGTATTGCCGCGCAGGTCGGGCGACGGGTGGATGAATCCCAGCCCATGTGTGACGCCCGTCTGCCCGACGGCAGCCGGGTCAACATCGCGATCCCGCCGGTGACCCTGGACGGCACCGCGATCTCGATCCGGAAATTCGGCCGTGACAATATCGGTCTGGAGCAGCTGGTGGGGTTCGGCGCCATGTCCCCGGCCATGGGAACCCTGCTGATGATCGCGTCTTCCTGCCGTCTGAATATCCTGATTTCCGGCGGCACCGGCTCGGGCAAGACCACGTTGCTGAACGCCATGTCGCAGCATATTTCGCCCTCGGAGCGGATCATCACCATTGAGGACGCCGCCGAGCTGCGGCTGCAGCAGCCCCACGTGGTGCGGATGGAAACCCGGATCGCGGGGATCGAGAATACCGGTGCCATCAGCCAGCGGGAGCTGGTGATCAACTCCCTGCGGATGCGCCCGGACCGGATCATTATCGGTGAGTGCCGGGGCCAGGAGGCGTTCGAGATGCTGCAGGCCATGAACACCGGCCACGACGGCTCCATGACCACCCTGCACGCCAACACCCCCCGGGACGCCATCGGCCGACTGGAAAGCATGCTGATGATGGCGGCGCCAAACCTGCCGCTGGAGGCTATTCGCCGGAACATCGCCAGCGCCGTGGACATTATCATTCAGGTCTCCCGTCTCCATGACGGCAGCCGGAAGGTGATGGCGATCAGCGAAATCATGGGTATCGAGGGTCAGAACGTGGTGCTGGAAGAGGTGTTCCGGTTTGAACCCACCTATGACCGGCGCCAGTCCGACGGCCGCATTACCGGCGACTTCATCACCTCCGGCCTGATCAGCCGTTCCCGGCTCAAGCAGAAAGCCCGCTTCTTTGGCATGGAAGCCCTCCTGGAAGGGGCGTTCCAGGGGCCGTACCGATGAACAGTATGCTGCTGATCGGCATTGGCCTGATGCTGATGGTGCTGGTATTGCCCCGTCGTCGCAGTCCGGTGGCTTTCCTGGAAGCAGCGAAAGCGGCAGGGGGACAGGACGGCCAGGCTGCCCGCCAGGCCCTGAAACTGCGTCACCTGCTGGAGCAGACCTTCTGGCAGCGCCTGAAAACCGAGCTGGAAAACCTGAAGGCCCAGGCCGGTAGTCTCTTGCCGGTAAAACTGCTGGGCCTGCTGGGGGTGTCCCTGGCGCTGACCCTGGTGCTGACCCGGGTGTTGCCGAAATGGCCCATTGTCCTGTTGTTCTCGCTGGTGCTGCTGACGCTGATGGCGGTGGTGGTGCGGGTATTGCACATCCTTGAGCAGCGCCTGTTCGCGACCTCGTTTCCCGACGCGCTGAACCTGCTCAGCAGCGCCATCAGTTCCGGCGAAAGTCTGATGCACGCCATCATCTTTGTCGGCGATGCATTGGAAGGGAGTGTCGGACGGGAATTCAAGCGGATGGGCCAGCGTCTCAGCCTGGGCCAGAGTCCCGACGAGGTGCTCAGGAAAGCCTGCCAGCGTTTTCCGTATCCGCCGTTTTACTTTTTCGCCATTGCCCTGCGGGCCAACGTTAACCGGGGCGGACAGCTCAAGGAAGTGATCGGCCGACTGAACCGGGTCATGTTCAACAGCCGGTCGCTGGACAAAAAGAAAAACGCCATGACTGCCGAGGCCCGGGCCTCGGCCAAGATCGTCGCGGCCATCCCGCTCTGTTTCCTGGTGATGATGAAATTTATGGCGCCTGACAATTTTGATTTTGTCATGCATAACGAGGCCGGTCGCCCCATTCTTTACTACGTCCTGCTGAGCGAGGCCCTGGGGCTGGGCATCATCTGGTCGCTGATGAGGAGTATCCGCTGATGACGCCGGATGTTCGTATGCTGTTATCCCTGGCGGTCGCCAGCCTGGTGGCGCACCAGCTCAGCCGCTATTTCGCCCGCCAGACCATGCGCCAGTCACTGGGGCTTTCCTACACCTATACCGGCTGGCGCACGTTGTTCCAGCAGCTGGAACGGCGGTTGTCGTTCCGGCGGCAGGATGTTATCGACAACTTCATCCGCGCCGGTATTTACCGGAGCGAGCTGGCGATCTGGTATATGCCCGCCAAGCTGGTGCTGGGGGGCGCCCTGGTCACGGCCACGTGGCTTTCCGGTGAGTGGTTCGGCCTGGCGGAAACACGACAGCGGTTAGTGGTCACCCTGGTGGTTCTGGTTCTGGTCATCATTGGCCCCGATATGCTGCTGGCGGCGCGCCAGCGCCGGCGGATCCGGCAGGTGGCCAGCAAGCTGCCCTACGTGATTGACCTGATGGCGGTCTGTGTCCAGACCGGTATGACCATCGAGGCGGCGATCGCCTACCTGGGCCAGGAACTGGAAAGCTTTGACCGGGACCTGGCCTGGATCATGCGCCAGACCGATGTCCGCTCACGGGTGGTCGGGTTGCCGACGGCCCTGGGGGAGCTGATGGAACAGTTTCCCGGCAACGAGATGCGCAGCTTTGTCTACACCCTCAGCCAGAGCCTGCAATATGGCAGCTCCATCTACGAGGTGTTGACCAGCCTGTCGGCCAATATCCGGGAAATCCAGGTGCTGGAGCTGGAAGAAAAAGTGGGCAAGTTGTCGGCAAAAATGTCCCTGCCGCTGATCCTGTTCATCATGTTCCCGGTCGTGATATTAATCACCGCGCCCAGCGTCATGAGGATGATGAGCAATGGTTGAGAGACGAGGAATTTTCCGGTCGCTACTGGTAGCGGCCGCCTTGGTATTGCAGGGCTGCGCCGCCACCGGAGGCGTGGAATCTCCTGCGAAAAATAAGGCAGACGCCGCCAGCGAGACCCTGTTGCAGGCGGTGGGTAACCATGCCGGCCTGGTGGCGCTATATCGGGGGCGGCTTGCCAACGCTGTTGATCCGGCAGAGCAGGATGACAACCGGCTGAAACTGGCCCGGGCCTACCTGGCCTCAGGGGACGCGGAATCGGCGCTGTTTTACTGTGAACCGGTCATCACGGCAGGGCGTGACCGGGGCGATTGCCTGCTGGTGAAATCACGCGCCCTGCTGGCGACCGGCAACCACCGTGACGCGCTGGCGACGGCGGAGCAGGCCCGGTCGCTGCGCGGTGATGAGGCCGTCATCCTTAACCAGCTGGGGCTGGTGCAGGCTGACGCCGGTCGTTATGACCAGGCCCGTGCGTACTTTGAACAGGCCCGAATCCTGATGCTGGATGATGTCACGGCCCGGAACAACCTGGCCATGCTGGATATCCTGGAGCAACGCTGGGACCAGGCGGCGGACCGGCTGATGCCCCTGTTCCACAGCGGCCAGGCTGATGACACGGTAACGGCCAACCTGCTGCTGGCGCTGGCCCGCAGCGGTCGGGCGCAGGCGTTCACCGCGGTCTGCGGGCGGGGGCGCGAGGCCTGCCAGGCCTACTACGTCGCCCTCTCAGCCACGGGGCGAAAGCGTGATGATGCGTAATCCCATGCGTCGACAGGGCGGTGTGGTTTCTATTGAGGTGGCCCTGGGGTTGCTGGCTTTCCTGGGGGTTATTTTTTACTGGATTGAGGTCAGTTACCTGGGTTTTGTCAGCTCTGTGGTCGATTACGCCGTGGTGGAGGCGAGCAGGGTGTCGCGGAATGATGGCGGACAGCAGGGTGAAGACTATTACACCGATCGGTTCACAGCGGTGCTTGAGACGTCAGATTCACTCTGGGCGCATTTCCTGGATGCCAAACAATTCAGAATGGAAACCCACTATTACAAGGAAGTGGCTGATCTTGCGCAAGGTACGCAGGCTACCAGCGCCCGGCTTGCGCCCCTGGCCGTTTACCGGTTGTCGTACCCGTACCAGCCGTTGTTTTTTTCGGCTTTTTTGCCATCGGACAAGACCCTGTCGATTACCCGTGAAGTGATTGCGGTGCAGGAATATGAACGGTCAAAGTTTGAATATTAAGTGTGGCAGGCAGTCAGGCGTGTTCATGGTGGAGTTTGCCCTGATCGCGCCGGTGATCGCCCTGGTGCTCGTATTCCTCACCGATATGGTGGGCAAGCAGACGCTCCAGGGACGGTTGCGGGTGCTGGCTTACTCGGCGGTAAACATCATTAAAGAGCGTGTGCAGTTGTACGACGAAACCACGGCTGACAGCGTTATTGAAAGTGAGAAGGTAGAGCCTGGAGAGGCAACCATGGTTTACAACATCGTCAAGCAATCCATGCGGCGCACCATGGTCGGTTTCGACGAGAATCGCATGGGGTATTTTCTGGAACAGCAGAAATTCAATGCGGAAAACAACAAGCCATACGGCACGACCGCGCTGAAAGGCGGCATAGACTGCCTGCCGGATAAACGACTGGGAGAAATGAAAGGTTTGCATATCCAGACCAGCTGGCGTCGTCCTGCCAGCCTGTACCAGGTCACGCTCTGTTACCGGGACAACAACAGTCTTGGTGACCTGGTGGGTCCCGGTTATTCCCTGGTCAAGGCCAACGCCATCATGCTGGGCCGTTAGGATGAGTGGCACATTGATGAAAACCCCGTTTCCCCGGCGACAACAGGGCGCCGCGGCCATCATGTTCGCGATTATGCTGCCTGTGCTGCTGGGTTTTATTACCCTCACCCTTGAGGGCGGTCGCTATCTCGGTCTCAAGGGCCGTTTCCGGGATGCCGCCGAGGTGGCATCCCTGGCGATCAGCGCCCGTGGCAGCGAAAACCACGACGAAAACCAGAAGCTCGCAGAAACCTATATCGGTGCGATGATGCCTGACGTTGACAATATCCGCGTCTCTGTCGCCCGTACGGAGTGCGGCGCCAATGTTGACTGTGGCGGAACCGATGATAGCCGTCGTTTTTACCAGTACCAGATCCATCTGACGTCAACCCTCAACAGCTGGTTCCCGGACTGGGGCGTTGACGGCCTGGGATTCCCCGACACAATAGATATGGGGATGGACGCCGTGTCACGGAAATACTATGGCTCCGGCATTGACGTGGTTTTTGTGGCGGATTTTTCAGGTTCCATGAATGAAAAATGGAACCACTGGGATAAAGAGACAAAAATCACCCGCCTGAAAAAAATTGTCTCTGATGTTGCCGTTAAGGTGGAGGAGTATTCCGATACGCTGCAGGAGAAGAACACGATGGCACTGGTGCCATTCAATTTCCATACCCGTCAATTTGTTCAGGCCAGGGATGATGATGACGACGATGAGGATGAGGACAACGAGAGTGGGCGCTGCCAGATCAGGCAGGTGACCATCACGGATGGAAAGATGGAAGATTCCGTGCAAGACGTGATTGATGCGATGTTTACACCCAAAAATTGCGACAATTACGATAACAAGAATGACAGCAATTTTTATACGGTGTTGCCGGTTAATAATGCCGAAGCACTCACAACAAAGATTGGCGGCATGAAGGCCAACGGCGGGACGGCTTCTTATGAAGGCATTATGCGGGCGGCGCAAATTGCCTTGAATGGTAAAAACCCATTTCGGCTGATAGTGGTCCTTTCCGACGGTGAGGATTTTGAGTATCGGAAAACGGTGCATGGCAAATTGCTGGAAGGGTGGAGATATAAAAATTCCTATTGCGACAAGATTCGCACAAAGCTGGACAGCCAGCGTGTCTCGGGAAGGCCCGTACAGTCGAGAATTGTCGTGATCGGTATTGATTATGACGCCAGGAAAGATCCCAACCTGCAAAATTGCGCCGGTCCCGGTAATGTCTTTACCGCCAAAAACATGGACGACGTTTATGACCTGCTGTTGAACCTGGTTAGCAACAGCGAGGAAGTGGGACACCTGTATTTTGATGACGCAATGGGTGGCGGTCAGTAAGACCCCGGTAACGGGAAACGGAAGTGAGAGAATTGATAGAAGCAAATCGTAACATGACCGCCCTGGCGTCCGCAGTCCTGCTGTGGGCTGGCGTGACGTCAACCGCAGTGGCCAGTGCGCCGGTGGCAGCGGTTCGCTGCCTGTCGGGCGGTGAACCCTATACTCAGCAGGTCAGTGTTGGCTCAAGCCATCTCGTGCGTCTGCACAGTAATGGCAAAATGCAGGAAACAGCGTCTGTCTACAGCAGTGACCCGCAGGCGCTGTCGGAATGGCAGGCCGACGGAGACCGTGCGGATTGCGTGCCGCTGCCGGAAGGTGCGTCAGCGCACAATGGCATAGCCTGGCCCGACGGGGCGCAGGCGACCCGTGTGCATTTCACGTTTGACCAGAGCGGCCTTTCTGATACTGCACGGGCAAAGCTGGCTCAAATTGCCCCGACGCTGCGTGACAGTCATCAGCTGTTTCTGCTGGAAGGACATACCGACAGCGAGGGCGGGGCGGCCTATAACCTGCAGCTGGGCCAGCGCCGGGCCAGCAACGTGGCCGGTTTCCTGATTGATGAAGGGGTGTTGCCAGAGCAGCTGGTGGTGCGCTCGCTGGGTGGGACGGCGCCGGTCGGGGACAACCGGGAACCGGCAGGGCGGGCTGAAAACCGGCGGGTCGATATCATCGTCCGCACCGCGCGCTGACCGCGACGCCTTGGCGCTGCCGGAACCATCGCCAGCGCCAGCGGCTAGGGATTATCGACGTTTCGGCGTCCAGGCCCAGATCATTTCCGCCCTGATCGGTTCAACCCCTTTTTCATCCGTGATCGTCACCGCGACGGTGACTTCCCCTTTCTCCGTGGTTTGAATCTGCTGAACCTGTTCATCGGTGAGCGTGGCGACCGCATGCAGGTCGCCGGTGGCCCGTTTGACGTAGTCGATATGCATGCTCTTGATCACCGGCACCCGGTCATCCGGCACATTCATGCCAACGATATAGCCCGTCGCGGATTCCGCCAGCAGGGCCATGGCGCAGGCATGGACACTGCCTATGTGGTTCTGCACCCGCCTGCGGTTTTTGATAGTCAGGCGGCTTTCCCGGTGGCTGAGATGATGAATATCTACCCTGGCTGTCCCGGCAAACTTGATGGCGGTGCCAAACACTTTCGTCAATAACCAGGATTGCATGAAAGGCGGGGCTTTCTGCGTCTTGGCGACAATACGGCTGAGTCGATTACCTGCCATGGTCATTCCTGTTTCTTATTGGGTTTTGGGCGAAAAAAAACGGGATCAGAAGCTCTGATCCCGTTTCCGGCTTAGGTTAACCGGCTTTGGCGATAATGTTATCCGCCGCTTCCTGGTAGCTCTGGATCTGGTCAAAGTTCAGGTAGCGATAGATATCACCCGCCATGGCGTTGATGTTTTTGGCATACGCCATGTATTCCTCAGCGGATGGAATTTTGCCGAGAATCGCACCAACCGCCGCCAGTTCCGCTGAGCACAGGTAGACGTTGGCGCCGTCACCCAGACGGTTCGGGAAGTTACGGGTTGAGGTGGAGAGCACTGTCGCGCCGGGTTCCACGCGGGCCTGGTTACCCATGCACAGTGAACAGCCGGGAATCTCGGTCCTGACGCCTGCTTTGTCGTAGATGTCGTAATAACCTTCCTGTTCCAGCTGGCTCTTGTCCATTTTGGTTGGCGGTGACATCCAGAACCGGGTCTGCAGCGGGTCGCTGTTTTGTTCCAGCAGCTTACCGGCCGCGCGGAAGTGACCGATATTGGTCATGCAGGAACCGAGGAACACCTCGTCGATCTTGTCACCGGCAACATCGGAGAGCGTGCGGGCGTCATCGGGATCGTTCGGGGCGCAGAGGATGGGCTCCTTGATTTCCGCGAGGTCGATATCAATGACGGCGGCATATTCGGCGTCAGCATCCGCACGCATCAGCTGCGGATTGGCCAGCCACTCTTCCATCTTCTTCGCGCGACGTTCCAGGGTACGTGCGTCACCGTAACCTTCACTGATCATCCAGCGCAGCATGGTGATGTTGGACTTCAGGTACTCGCCGACGGATTCTTCCGAGAGCGTAATAGTACAGCCGGCTGCAGAACGCTCGGCAGAGGCATCGGACAGCTCGAACGCCTGTTCCGCGGTCAGGGTTTCCAGACCTTCAATCTCAAGGATGCGGCCGGAGAAGATGTTCTTCTTGCCTTTCTTCTCGACGGTCAGCAGACCTTGCTTAATGCCATACAGTGGAATGGCGTGAACCAGGTCGCGCAGGGTAATGCCAGGTTGCATTTCGCCCTTGAAGCGAACCAGTACGGACTCTGGCATATCCAGCGGCATCACGCCGGTGGCTGCTGCGAAGGCGACCAGGCCGGAACCAGCCGGGAAGGAAATACCCAGCGGGAAACGGGTATGGGAGTCGCCGCCGGTGCCGACCGTGTCAGGCATCAGCATCCGGTTCAGCCAGCTGTGGATGATGCCGTCGCCAGGACGCAGTGCCACACCGCCACGGTTCATGATGAAGTCGGGCAGGGTGTGCTGCATTTCAATGTCAACCGGCTTCGGGTAAGCAGCGGTATGACAGAAGGACTGCATGACCAGGTCAGACGAGAAGCCCAGGCAGGCCAGGTCTTTCAGTTCGTCGCGGGTCATGGGGCCGGTGGTGTCCTGGGAGCCGACAGTGGCCATCTTCGGTTCGCAGTACTGGCCAGGGCGTACGCCTTCGACGCCGCAGGCTTTGCCGACCATCTTCTGTGCCAGCGTGTAACCTTTACTGCTGGCTTGTGCGTCAGCAGGGCGGCGGAAAACGTCGGAAGGTTCCAGGCCCAGTGCTTCACGGGCCTTGTCGGTCAGCCCGCGGCCAATGATCAGGTTGATACGGCCGCCAGCCTGAACCTCATCCAGAATAACGTCTGACTTGAAGCCGAATTCAGAGAGCACATCGCCGGATTCAGACAGAATCTTGCCATCGTAAGGACGGATTTCGATGACATCGCCCATGTTGAGCTGGTCAACCGGGGCTTCAAATACCAGCGCGCCGGCATCTTCCATGGTGTTGAAGAAGATTGGCGCCACTTTGCTGCCGATACAGATGCCGCCAGAGCGCTTGTTGGGAACGCCCGGGATATCTTCACCGAAGAACCAGAGCACAGAGTTGGTGGCGGACTTACGGGAAGAACCGGTACCCACAACATCACCCACGAAAGCGACAGGCAGGCCCTGGGCCTTGATCGCGTCAACCTGGCTCATGGGGCCGGTGACGCCGGGCTCTTCCGGGGTCAGGCCATCACGGGGCATCTTGTAGGCGGCACGGGCGTGCAGTGGGATGTCAGGACGTGACCAGGCGTCAGGGGCAGGGGACAGGTCGTCAGTGTTGGTTTCGCCGGTAACTTTGAAGACGGCAACCTTGATGCTGTCCTGCACTTTGCTGCGCTGGGTAAACCACTCCGCGTCAGCCCAGGATTGCAGGACCGCTTTGGCATTGTCGTTACCGGCCGTGGCTTTTTCCTCCACGTCGTGGAAGGCGTCAAAGACCAGCAGGGTCTTTTTCAGTTGTTCAGCGGCCAGCGCGCCCAGGGCGGCATCATCCAGCAGGCCGACCAGTGTTTCGATGTTGTAGCCGCCCAGCATCATACCCAGCAGCTGGACCGCCTTCTCTTTGGTCAGCAGGGGCGATTCGGACTCACCTTTAGCCACGGCGGACAGAAAACCGGCTTTCACATAAGCGGCTTCATCAACACCGGGGGGAATACGGTTTTCAAGCAGATCCAGCAGGAAGTCTTCTTCCCCGGCCGGCGGATTTTTCAGCAGCTCTACCAGACCGGTGACCTGCTCGGCACTCAGAGGTTTGGGTGGTACACCTTCTGCAGCACGTTCTGCGACGTGGGCGCGATATGCTTCTAACACGTTTGATTTCCTCATCACTTCACCTGCCACGGTAGTGCGGGCGGGCTTGTCATACGGGGTTCGGGCTGGACACTTTCAGGGCTTGCCGGCTTTTATGGCGGAACGTACCGGAAAGGCACTGATACGTCAGGGAATCCCGTGGCAAAACCAGCCTATGGCAGGGCCATCGTCTGGGTTTATAGAATTTTTCTGGCCCGAAAAGTATACTCGAAGGCCCCGGGCAAGTTAAGGAAATACCGAAATAGCCGGTATTTTGTTAGTGAATAGTGCCTTGGTCGGGGCATAAAAAAAGCCGGTTTGGTGACCGGCTTTTTATCCTGTTGTCTGTTTTAGAAGCGGTAGAGTGTTTGTTCCAGTGGCTCCATGATGTCACGGGGTTTCAAGGTCAGGACGTCACACTCGATGGCGCCCAGCAGTAATTCGGCCGTATTTCCCATCAGTGCGCCCTTGATGCCCGTCCGGGCGACAGTACCCATGACCACAAGGTCAGCATCAATCCGCTTGGCGATGGCAGGGATCAGGGTTTCCGCCGGACCTTCTTCGACATGGATGTCTTCTGCAGGGATTTCATAACGATCGGCAAAGGGTTTGCAGCCGGCCTGGTAGCTGAAACGCATACCTTCCTGCGTCTGTTTGTCCGGGTCCGCAGAAGACAGCATGGGTGCAGGGTGGGCGGAGGCGATATGGCATTCGGCATCGGCAACACCGGCGATAGCTGCCGCATATTCCAGAATCACTTCATTCAGCACCTGGTGCTCGCTGTCATTGGGGTTGGCATCAATGGCGGCGAGAATCTTACCGTCTGTCCAGGGATCCGTATGCTTGACCATTAACACGGGTACCCGGCATTTGCGCAACAGGGACCAGTCTTCAGGGGTGCTGATGACCTTGGCAACGTTGTCAGCCCGCTTAGCCTGTTTGACGACGAGGTCGCAGCCTTCCGCCTGCCGGACATGGATGATGGTTTCCACGGCATTGTTATGCCACTGCTCGTGGGGTATGACCTCCAGTCCTTCATCCTGCAGCGGCTTGATCAGGGTTTCCAGCACCTTAAGGGAGGCTTCACTGGCACGAGGGTTCGGTGCCAGGGCATGAATGGTAGCGCCGGTGGCCTTTGCCAGTAACCGGGCTCTGGCCAGTGCAAGATGTTTGTCCTGTCTGGTGTCTACGATCACCAGCATCTTCTTGAGAGCACGCATGCCCGTATACCTCCCTATCCAATGTCATTTGACCAAGGTTTGATCAGATCATAGCCGAGGTAAAATACGCCGCGATTGATCTATGTCAATGCTGGTCTCTAATTTCAAACGCTCGTTCAAATCGTGGCGTGCGTGCCTACTCTGCTTAATTTCTGTAGAAGCGGATTGCGCTGAGAGGACAGAGGCCGTAAACCCGTGATTTATGGGTTTCCTGTGGGTTGTTGGTTGCCACTATGCGTTTGCTCATGTGGAAGTTCAGTTGCTCGGGGGTATCGCTGCAAACGGCATAGTGGACGGTTAGCTTAACCCAATCGTGTTCATGGCTAGGGTGTGGCTTCGCATCGTTGTCAAAAAAGAGGTAGTTCAGATCAGCGACATTCATAAAGTTATGCCCGAAGGTGATCAGGTAATTTATATTGGGGTCATTGTAATCGGGAGGAACTCGCCAGAAGGTTTGCCAGTCGACCGATGCAATAAACCGATTGGGCTTCCATTGTTCCTCTGAAGAGTCGCTTGTGTCTCCTGTATTGGTGTCGTCATCGCATTCACAAAACTGATAATTGAGAAGCGCGTACCGGTTGAGCATTGAGTAATAATATTTCCAGATCGTTATAGTGGTGAACTGACAACAGCTGAGAACCGTGCCGAGAAGTGTTATCGGATGTATATAGAAAGCCGTGTGCGGACAGGAAAAGGCAAAGAAGCAGGGTGGGTATGATTCAGCGGCATGATTGATTGCCTCCCGATGAATAAGTTGAAGTAATATCGTTATTCCGTTGAAGGGTAGACCTTTTTTATTCAGTACTTGGCTTTGTTAAAGGTGTTTTTATAATGCTTCGAACTTGACTGATGGGGGGGAGAAAAAAATGGGGGCATTGCCAGGGCTGGATGAGTTCTTACTGTGCGAAACACCGGATGCCTGGATTCAATCGGCATTGGAAAACCAGGATATCCTCCTGATTGATCATGCCAATTGTGAGAAAAAGGCCGCAGCAACCGCGCTCAATTTGATGTTCCGTTATGTCGAACATAGCGATCTTCAGAACAAGATGTCCCGGCTGGCCAGGGAAGAACTCCGCCATTTTGAGCAGGTGTTTGCCATCATGCAGCATCGCGGCGTTGAATATCGGTATGTCTCGGCTTCCCGTTATGCAACGACTTTACGGGAGCATGTCAGAAAGCAGGAGCCGCTGCGTTTGATTGATACGTTGATTGTTGGCGCATTTATCGAGGCGCGATCCTGTGAGCGGTTCAGCAAGCTGGCGCCTTATCTGGATGATGAGCTGGCCAGGTTTTATCGCTCTCTGCTTAAGTCTGAGGCGCGTCATTTTCAGGATTACCTGGTGTTGGGCATGAATGTGTCAGATGGCTCAATCACATCGCGCGTTGCGGATTTTGCCGAGATTGAATGTGAAGCGATTTTACGGGCAGACACAGAGTTTCGTTTCCATAGCGGCGTACCCGTGAAAGCGATTGAAGTTGCTGACGCCGAGGCTATTGAGGCGGTGTAGTCTCGTTCTTCTGATCCCGATCTGTTTCAGAGGTTCGGGATCGGAAAGTGCGCCAGGTTGAAATGGCCTTTGTTGAACTCCAGGTACCAGCCATCTTTGTCCCAATCTCCCAGAACAATGCGTTGGGCAGGGGCGCCGTCCAGTTGTAGTGCATGTGTTGCAGGGCGGTGAGTGTGGCCGTGCACCAGCGTTAGCGTTTGATGTGCCTGCATGATGTCCGAAACGGCTTCAGGCGTCACATCCATAATGGTCAGGGGTTTTGCTGAACCAGCATCACGACTTTTGGTGCGCAGCTTTTCAGCGATACGTTTCCGCGTTTTTAATGGCAGGTGGTTAAATAGCCATTGAATCAATGGGTTGCGAACGATTCTTCGAAACCGGAGGTAGCCAGTATCCAGTGTGCAGAGGCTGTCGCCATGCATCAGTAAAATCGGCGTTTCGTCCAAAGTGACCAGCGTGGGATCATCCAGCCAGGTGGCACCGGTTTTGCGGCAGAAAGACTTTCCAACCAGAAAATCCCGGTTGCCGGGCATGAAGAAGACATTCCGGCCTGTTGCTGTGTAGCGGAGCAGGGCTTCGGCAATCTCAAGATGAAAACTGTCCATGGCGTCATCGCCAATCCAGTATTCAAAGAAATCACCCAGGATGTAGAGTGATTCTGCCTCAAGCGCCTTGCCTTGCAGGAAACCATGGAATGCCCGGGCGACATCGGGTCGCTCGGGCATCAGGTGAAGGTCTGAGATAAAGAGACTAGGCAACGACCGCAGGCTCCACCACTTCGGCGGATTCAATGATGACATCTTCCACGGGCACGTCCTGGTGGAAGCCTGCATTGCCGGTCTGGACGGATTTGATCTTCTCGACCACATCCATGCCATCAACCACTTTGCCGAATACGGCGTAACCCCAGCCCTGGGCGTCTTTGCTGGTGTGGTTGAGGAAGTCGTTGTCGGCAACGTTGATGAAGAACTGTGCGGTGGCGGAGTGGGGATCCATGGTGCGGGCCATGGCGATGCTGCCGGTGTTGTTCTTCAAACCGTTGTCGGCTTCGTTCTCAATGGGGTTGGTTGTGTCTTTTTCCTTCATCTCGGGCTCAAAGCCGCCGCCCTGGATCATGAAACCGTTGATAACACGGTGGAAAATGGTGTTGTTGTAGTGGCCCTTTTTCACATACTCCAGAAAGTTTGCGACAGTCTTGGGCGCCTTCTCGGCATCCAGCTCCAGTTTGATGTCACCGAAATTGGTGTGAAGAATTACCATATACGTGCCTTAGATGCTGTTACTACTGGCAGACCACTGTTTCTGTCCCGGGATGACCTGGACTGAATCGCGGCCCGAAGGGTTGCTGCTGTCCGTTGAGGGTGCAGATTGGCCATATGATAGCTTCAGTTTTCGCCAAGACCAATGCCTTGTTGGTATTGCTGTCGGTATTGTCCGAGAAAATAACGCGGGTTTGCCCGTGATTCCGGCGAAGGCGGGGGATTTAACTGTTATAGTGATAGTGGTAATCTCTGCGTCTGATTGACAATTGGCATTTCCCACCCTGCTGATTTCCGGCAGAGGCGCATTCCCGCTAAGGATTTACTATGACACGCAGGATACCGGGTCTGGTTACCACTGCATTGCTGGCAGTTATGATTCTGGTGACTGGCGGCTGTAATACCATGGAAGGCCTTGGCAAGGATATTCAGGCCCTGGGCAACAAGATTGAACAGAGTGCCGGGCAGTAAGCGTACCCGACGCTGATTTCGCGTTTCTTCATATTACTGTCTATCAACCGTTTATTTTCTGAGTTTCACCGGCATACGATGAGTACCACAGACAAACCCAGCCATTTTCTTGAGCAGATCATTGATAAAGATCTGGCCGACGGCAAGTTCGCTTCCATCTGCACCCGTTTCCCTCCGGAGCCCAACGGCTTTCTGCATGTGGGACACGCCAAGTCCATCTGTCTGAACTTCGGACTGGCTGAAAAATACCAGGGGCAATGTAACCTGCGCTTTGACGATACCAATCCGGAAAAGGAAGAACAGGTATACGTCGATGCGATCAAGGAAGACGTACGCTGGCTGGGCTTCCAGTGGGCGGGCGAGGTGCGTTATGCCTCCGATTACTTTGATACATTCTACGAGTGGGCGCTGCACCTGATCCGTGAAGGCAAGGCTTACGTCTGTGACCTGTCACCGGAAGAAGCCAGTGAATACCGGGGGTGGGCCACCAAGCCGGGTAAGGATAGCCCTTACCGTACGCGCAGTGCTGAAGAGAACCTGGATCTTTTTGAGCGCATGCGCGCCGGCGAATTTGATGAAGGCGCCAAGGTGCTGCGGGCCAGGATTGATATGGCCAGCTCGAACATGAACCTGCGTGACCCGATCCTGTACCGGATTCGCAAGCAGTCCCATCACCAGACCGGTGACAAGTGGTGCATCTACCCGAGCTATGACTTTGCCCATGGCCAGGAAGACGCCATTGAGGGGATTACCCATTCCATCTGCACGCTGGAATTCCAGGATCACCGGCCTCTGTACGACTGGTTCATTGACAACCTGCCGGTTCCCCATAAGCCGCGCCAGTATGAATTTGCGCGTCTCAACCTGAACTACACCGTGACCAGCAAGCGGAAGCTGAAGAAGCTGGTGGATGAAGCCGTTGTATCAGGTTGGGATGATCCACGGATGCCGACCATCTCTGGTATGCGCCGCCGGGGCTATACACCGTCCGCGATTCGTAAATTCTGCGACATGATCGGTGTGACCCGTTCTGACGGTATTGTGGATGTAGCCATGCTCGAGCATGCGATCCGTGATGACCTGAACGAGAATGCGGCCCGGGCCATGGCTGTACTGGATCCGCTGAAAGTCGTCATTACCAATCTGCCTGAAGGCGAGGTTCAGGAAATGACTGCGGCGGCACACCCTAACCGTCCTGAGATGGGTGAGCGAGTTCTGCCATTTACCCGCGAGATCTACATCGACCGGTCAGATTTCACCGAAGACACCACCCTGTCCCGTAAGAAATTCAAGCGTCTGGTGCTGGGTGAGTGGGTGCGTCTGCGCAGTGCCTATGTCATCCGGGCTGACGAAGTGGTCAAGGATGATGACGGCAAGATCGTTGAAGTCCGTGCAACGCTGGTGCCGGGAACTGTCGGGGAGAATCCGCCGGAGGATATTCGTCCCCGTGGTGTGATTCACTGGGTTTCGGCGACGCACGGACGTCAGGCGGAACTGCGTATTTATGACCGCCTGTTTACCCATGAAGCGCCGGATCGTGGTGAAGAAGATTTCATGAAGCATGTAAATCCTGAATCGCTGGCGGTGATGCAGGCCTGGATTGAGCCGGGGCTTGCTGATGCAAAGCCGGAACAGGGCTTCCAGTTTGAGCGGGAAGGGTACTTCGTGGCGGATCGTTTGGACCACACGGCTGAAAATCCCGTTTTCAACCTGACCATCGGTCTCAAGGATACCCAGGGTAAATAATGAAGCCCTGTGCCGGCTTTCCCGTAGCGGAAAAGCCGGCAATCACGTTTGGGTAAAAAGACAGTAAACAGGACGACACCGTGCTTCAGATTTATAACACCCTGACCCGAAAGAAAGAGCCCTTTACCCCGCTGGATGGAAACAATGTCCGGATGTATGTCTGCGGCATGACGGTTTATGACTTTTGCCATATTGGTCACGCACGGACTGTGACGGCGTTTGACGTGGTGGCCCGCTACCTGCGTGCCCGTGGTTATAACCTGACCTATGTGCGCAATATCACCGATGTCGATGACAAGATCATTCGCCGGGCCCTGGAAAATGGTGAGTCAATTGATGTGCTGACTGACCGGATGATTGCCGCCATGCGTGAGGATTTCCGTAAGCTGGGCAACCTGGATCCGGATGAAGAGCCCCGTGCGACCGCCCATATTGATGGCATGATCACCATGATCGAAGGCCTGATTGAAAAGGGCTTTGCCTATGCGCCGGGCAATGGCGACGTCTATTACCGCGTGCGTAAGTTTGAGGGCTACGGCAGTCTGTCCGGCAAGGTGCTGGAGGAGCTGGAAGTCGGCGCCCGTATTGAGGTGGATGAGCAGAAAGAAGATCCGCTGGATTTTGTACTCTGGAAAGGCGCCAAGCCCGAAGAACCGTCCTGGGAATCCCCCTGGGGTAAGGGACGTCCCGGCTGGCATATCGAATGCTCGGTGATGGGTAAATGCTGCCTGGGCGAAACCTTTGATATTCACGGCGGTGGCTCCGACCTCAAGTTTCCTCACCATGAAAACGAGATTGCCCAGAGTGAAGCGGCCAACGGCGTTAAATTCGTGAATACCTGGATGCACTCCGGCGCCATTCGCGTAGATAATGTGAAGATGTCCAAGAGCCTTGGCAACTTCTTCACCATCCGTGAGGTGCTGGAAAAGTACAACCAGGAACTGGTGCGCTATTTCCTGATCTCCAGTCAGTATCGCAGCCCGATGAACTATTCCGAAGACAGTCTGAAGGAAGCGGGTATTCGTCTTGAGCGACTTTATACTGCGCTGAAGGATCTGGACCTTTCCGGTGTTGAAGTGCCAGAGAATCATCCGTTCGAGCAGCGTTTCTTTGCCGCAATGGATGACGATTTCAATACGCCTGAAGCGCTGGCTGTACTGTTTGAGTTGGTGCGTGAGCTCAACCGGGTTCGCAGTGAAGAGGCCAGCAAGGCCCTGCCTCTGGCAGCGTTGCTGCGCAAGCTGGGCGGTATTCTTGGGATTCTTCAGGGAGAGCCGGAAGCGTTCCTGAAATCCGGTGCTGATGTTGATGAGGCTTGGATTCATTCCATGATCGATCAGCGTGTTGCTGCCAAGAAAAACCGTGATTTCGCCGAGGCTGACCGGATTCGCGACGAACTCGCGTCGAAAGGCGTGATCCTGGAAGATAGTCGCGAAGGCACGACGTGGCGAATTGAGCGATAATTCAGAAAAGCCCCGTTTTGCGGGGCTTCACAATGTATTATTGCACCGGCGGCAACGATTGTGAGCCCGGGTACGGGCGGGTGCTTGTTGCCAGAGTTGGCAATATCAGACGCTGGTTGAGCGTTGCCGTTGTAGTGTTGGTGGTTGATGTATTCGAATGCCCTGGCTTGAATGTTGGATTATATAGGGGGTAGACAGTTTTGGTAACAATGGCAGTTGAGCAGTTTGAGTTTGTAGCCTCTGTTTCAGACGTCTGATTTTTTTTCTTTGCTTGTTGGCGGCTACTCCCGCACAGGCTCCTCCTGCGATAAGTATTGCGGCCAGTAAACCCGTTCCGATGGCCAGACCGCCTATGGTTTGCTCTTGCTTCTGCACTTGTTCCTGCGTTTGTAGCTGCGTTTGTAGCTGCTGTTGTTCCTGCTGTTGTCTGCATTGTTCCTGCTGTTGTTCCTGCTGTTGTCTGCATTGTTCCTGTTGTTGCTTCAGCTTCAGATCCAGATCCTGTAATTGTCTATTCAGATTTTCGTTGGTATTTTCGCAATCATTATTTGCCTGGTTTAAGGCGAAGCAGACGTTTTTTTCAACGTCTTTATTTTTGCTGACTTCATTTTTGCAATACTGTTGTGCTTCAGTTTTTTTTGATTGGTCGAGGTTGTTAAGTACGTTAGTGAAATTTGCAATGATTCCCCCAATGCAGGCTCCGAGTTGGAAATGTAAATTATTGATTTGCTTATTATTTTGATTAATCTTGTTATCGCATCTTGTTTGAAAATCATCGAAAAGATCTTGAACTACCTGGCTGTTTTGGCAATTAATTATAATCGATTCGGAAATTTGGGATCGTTCGCTTTGTTGCATCAGTGGTGCGCCGGGTGAGTAATAGGTTGGATTCGCGGTAGTACCCAAAGCTGTTTGATGCAAGGGTTGGTTGGTCGCCGCGGCCGTGCGTGATGAGATTGCAAGCAGTCCAAGAGAAAGCGCTTTCAACCGCCTGAATTTATTGGGTGGATTGCCTTTGGCTGGTGCATGATTTTTTTTTTCTGAATCTGAATCCTGTGTTTCGTTTTTTTTCGTGGTCGTGAATTTAATGGTGACGCCTTTTCTGGATGTTATCGTTTTTGTGACATTGCCTGTCAGCTTTTTATGGGTTGCCGTGTCGGGTTTCCTGGCTCTTGCTTGTTTGACGTTTTTTCCATTTTTTTTGTTCTTTTCTTTCATTGGGGCTGTTTTTTTACTGCCTGATCTTATTGGTTGTGTGGGGGGTGATTTTCTGATCATGGTGAAGCCTCTTACATAAATGTTGTAGATACTGGATTAAAAAAAAATCCGAAACATCTGGTTAAAGGGGGCGTATTGATGATTGCAAAGTGTGATCAATGCTTCGGAATAATCAAATAGATTCTTTCTGGCATTATTGGTTCCCGTTTTTCTATGCAATGAATAATTTGGTTGCTGTTAACGGTAACGCAGCTGTTAAGGGCTAAGCTGCCTTTTTCGGTTTCCTGAGCCATGACTTAAAGAAGTCCCATATATGAAATTTATCTGTGTTCATGTGCGGAAACGGTTCCCTGGGATGTGACTCTACGTTTGAATAATCAAAAAATTGCATAATTAAGTACAAACAACCGTTGAGCGGAGCGTAGTCGGCATCATGCATCATGCATCATGCATTGGAGCGCCTTTTCGAGATCAGGCATCACTTTTAAAGTGTTGTTTAGCGGTTGTGTTACTCCGGTATTGCGTTTGCAGTGGCTGGTTTGTTTGCAAGGGTCAATACGGGAGCAATCTCATGTTTTTTCATTGCGCCAAGTCAATATTGTGCCAGATGCTCGGTGTTAACGTGGTTTTAGACGGTTTTTTGTCTTGTCGTTGCTCCGGGTGGGGCAGGACAAGCTGAATTAAACGATTGCCTGGGAGTGAATTGCATGAGTGCATACAAGTTCTTTATGCCGGCCATTAACCATATGGGTGAAGGATGTCTGGCTGAAGCGATCAACGATATTGTTGGATTTGGCCTTAAGAAAGCCCTGGTTGTAACGGACAAAGTGCTGAACGATATTGGCCTGGTCGGCGATGTGGTTGAGCAGCTGGGTGAAAAAGGGGTTGCCAGCGTTATTTATGATGGCACTCAGCCTAACCCGACTTGTGAAAACGTACGTGATGGTCTTGCACTGCTGCAGGAAAATGACTGTGATTTCGTGATTTCTCTCGGTGGTGGCTCTCCACACGATTGCGCCAAAGGTATTGCGCTGGTTGCAACCAATGGTGGTGAAATCAAGGATTACGAAGGCGTCGATGTTTCCGGCAAGCCTCAGTTGCCGCTGGTCGCAATTAACACGACTGCAGGTACGGCCTCAGAAATTACCCGTTTCTGCATCATCACTGACGTGAAGCGTCACGTGAAAATGGCGATTGTTGACAAGAACACCACGCCGATCATGTCCGTCAATGATCCGGCGCTGATGAAGGGTATGCCGGCTTCCCTGACTGCAGCGACAGGTATGGATGCCCTGACCCATGCGGTAGAAGCCTATGTATCTACAATCGCTACGCCTGTGACTGACTGCTGTGCGCTGAAAGCTATCAAACTGATTGCTTCTTACCTGCGTCGTGCGGTCGACAATGGCGAAGACATGGAAGCCCGTGACCAGATGGCTTACGCGCAGTTGCTGGCCGGTATGGCATTCAACAATGCCAGCCTGGGCTACGTTCACGCCATGGCGCACCAGCTGGGTGGTTTCTACGATCTGCCTCACGGTGTGTGCAACGCTGTCCTGCTGCCTCACGTCCAGCAGTACAATGCGCAGGTTAGCCCCGGTCGTCTGGCTGATGTGGCGCGTGCCATGGGTAAGGATGTTGAAGGTATGGAAGCGCCTCAGGCTGCTGAAAAAGCGCTGGAAGCGATCCGTGAACTGTCAGCGTCTGTCGGTATCCCTGCAGGTCTGCGTGAGCTGAATGTGAAAGAGGAAGATCTGGATCTGCTCGCAGAGAATGCGCTGAAGGATGCCTGTGGTCTGACCAATCCCAAGCAGGCGACTCACGAAGAGATCGTGGCTATCTATCGCAATGCGATGTAATCGATAGTCGTAAAAAAGGCCGGGCTTCATGTCCGGCCTTTTTGTTTGTGTGCCTTATGCGTCCGGATGGAGGTGCTCGGCAGCGTAGAGCGTATTTTCCAGCAGGGTTGCGACAGTCATGGGGCCGACACCGCCAGGTACCGGTGTGATCCAGGAAGCGCGCTCAGCGGCAGCTTCAAATTCAACGTCGCCAACCAGTTTTCCGCTTTCCAGGCGGTTAATGCCCACGTCAATCACGATGCTGCCGGGTTTGATCCATTCGCCTTTGACCAGTCCTGGTTTCCCGACACCCACAACAACGATATCAGCGCTGGCGACTTCTGATGCCAGGTTTTCGGTGAAACGGTGGGCGGTCGTAGTGGTGCTGCCTGCGAGGAGCAGCTCAAGCATCATGGGGCGGCCAACGATATTAGAGGCGCCTACAATCGTGGATTTCTTACCGCGCAGACATTCGCCGGTGCTTTCCAGTAGTGTCATGACACCCTTGGGGGTGCAGGGGCGTAGCATCGGGTTACGCTGGCAGAGGCGTCCAATATTGTAGGGGTGAAAACCGTCAACATCTTTGTCGGGGCGGATGCGCTCGATCACGTGCGTGCTGTTGATGTGGGCGGGAAGGGGAAGCTGAACCAGGATGCCGTCGATTTCCGGGTCGTTGTTCAGGTTATCAATCAGGGTGAGTAACTGCTCTTCGGTAGTGGCGGTAGGGAGGTCGTAGGAGCGAGAGAGGAAGCCGACTTTTTCGCAGTCCCGCCGTTTCTTGCCGACATAAACGCGAGAGGCGGGATCTTCGCCCAGGAGTATCACCGCCAGACCCGGGGTGCGGAGACCATGTTCCTGTCTTGTTTTTACAGCAGCAGCTATGCGGTCCGTGATCCCGTCAGCAATGCGTTTGCCATCAATGATCTTTGCTTGCATGAGATGTGACTTGTTTTTTCTGTTTCAGGAAGGCGGGGAGTATGACAGATTTTCGGCGGTAAATCGTGGCATGGGTCAACGCATGACGGGGCACACTTTTCCTTTGCCTGGAATTTTTTCGACTACGGTTGAACTCGCTGCAATGCTTCAAGTTGGCCAGTGAGCATGGGGTGTAATCCGATTTTGTCGCTTCCCTCCAAAATGTTCTTTAATAAAGGAAAGCGTGCGGGTGGCATTTTCGTTAACAGCATTTTGTAAGTCCTCGTTTCCTAACGGAAAAAGGTAGTCGATGAGGCGTTGACGAACTGCAGGGCTGCGGGTAATATTCGCCCCGTCGTTGAGCAGCACTCATGCCGCTTCGCAGCGTCTGATTCGGGGTATAGCGCAGTCTGGTAGCGCGCCTGCTTTGGGAGCAGGATGTCGGGAGTTCGAATCTCTCTACCCCGACCAGTTACAACCTGTGATATAAAGGGTATATGCGCCCGTAGCTCAGTTGGATAGAGCAACGGCCTTCTAAGCCGTGGGTCGCAGGTTCGAATCCTGCCGGGCGCGCCATGCAGTGTTTCTGATCGGTTTTCTTTGCCAGTCTTTGAAAAGCGTTTTGTTGGTTCGATGATGTGTTGTCTGGTTTGCGAGTAGGGCTTGCATCCTGCTTAAAAATCAGTACGATGCGCTTCGCAGCTGACCGGTGAGTTTCTTTCTGGCGGTATGAATTTAGTGGTGGGCGTAGCTCAGTTGGTAGAGCTCAGGATTGTGACTCCTGCGGTCGTGGGTTCGACTCCCATCGTCCACCCCACTTAATTCGTTGTTGTAGTGTATTGATGTTGTGCTGGTGGGCGTAGCTCAGTTGGTAGAGCTCAGGATTGTGACTCCTGCGGTCGTGGGTTCGACTCCCATCGTCCACCCCAGTTTTAAAAAATATCCTGCCAGGTTGGCGGGATTTTGTGCGGAAGTGGTGGAATTGGTAGACACGCTGGATTTAGGTTCCAGTGCCGCAAGGCGTGAGAGTTCGAGTCTCTCCTTCCGCACCATGCATTGTTAAAAATGGGGATAAGCTTGCCTTATCCCCATTTTTCGTATGTGGCGAAAAGGTCATCTTGGAATCGTGCTGATATCCAAGTGTCTTTTGGTTGCAAATAATAAGCGCATAAAAGACTGTCTTCCGGGGATTGATGTTGTAACAGGGGATGTGCATCGGCTATTCAGTGATGCATGAGAATTTGATACCCTGTTACACTTTTCAGTGACCGAATGTTGCTACAGCTGGTTTTATGAGGAATACCCATGCAAGTCTCACTTGAAACGACTTCCGGCCTTGAGCGTCGCCTGACTATCGTTGTTCCGGCGGCTGATGTGGATGCCAAGGTTGAGGAGCGTCTTAAGGAAATGAGCCGCCGTGTCCGTCTGGATGGTTTCCGTCCGGGCAAGGTACCGTTCAAGGTGGTTAAGAAGCGTTACGGAAAGGGCGCTTATCAGGAAGTACTGGGTGAGGTTATGCAGACCTCCTACATGGAAGCGATTTCCAGCGAGGAGCTCCAGCCTGCCGGTTCCCCCAGTGTAGAGCCTAAGGTCATGGAAGAAGGCAAGGACTTCGAGTTCATTGCCACCTTTGAAGTGTACCCGGAAATCGCTCTGGAAGACTTCGCCCAGATCAAGGTCGAAAAGCCTGTGAGCACTGTTCAGGATGCTGATGTTGACACTATGCTCAGCACTCTGCGTGAACAGAGCCGTACCTGGGAAGTGGTTGAGCGTGCTGCCGAGAGCGGTGACCAGGTAGAGATTGACTACGTTGGTACCTTGGACGGTGAAGCGTTTGAAGGCGGCAGCGCAGAAAACCAGAAGCTGGTTCTGGGCTCCGGTCAGATGATTCCTGGTTTTGAAGATGGTCTGGTTGGTGCTTCTGCTGGCGAAGAAAAAGTGCTGGAGCTGACCTTCCCTGAAGACTATCACTCAGAAGAACTGAAGGGTAAGCAGACAGCTTTCACTGTAAAGGTTAAATCTGTCAGCCAGCCTGTACTGCCTGAAATGAACGATGAGTTCTTCGCCAAGTATGGTGTTAAAGAAGGCGGCGAAGAAGCGTTCCGTGAAGAAATTCGCAAGAACATGGAGCGTGAACTTCGTCAGGCGGTTAAAACCAAGATCAAGAACCAGGTTATGGACGGACTGCTGTCTGTTCACAATCTGGATGTGCCTCATGCACTGGCTGCGCAGGAAATTGATCGCCTGCGTCATCAGGCTGTTGCCCAGTTTGGTGGTGCTAACAGCGGTATTGATCCGAAAAACCTGCCGGCTGAATTGTTCAAAGATGAAGCTGACAAGCGCGTCAAGCTGGGTCTGTTGGTCGGCGAGATCGTTAAGGTTAAAGAGATCAAGGTCGATGATAACCGTGTGCGCAGCATGATCGAAGACATTGCTTCTGCCTATCAGCAGCCTCAGCAGGTGATTGACTGGTACTACAGCAATGAACAGCAACTGAGCCAGGTGCAGTATGTTGTACTGGAAGAACAGGTGGTGGATACTATTCTCGATGCTGCACAGGTTTCTGAGGCCGAGTGCAGTTATGAAGAGGCCATCAAGCCTGCTCAACATGCCGCTGAAGAAGAGGCTGAAGCTTAAGGTCTTAGCCTGCTGATCTTTCTTCTCAGCAAGATCGGAGCACTGTCGGAGACAGTGCTCCCACACCGACAAGGAGCCATTCCAGGATATGTCCAGATTCACTGATTACAGCGCTCCCCAGATTTCGGCAGCCGGTGGGCTGGTGCCCATTGTGGTTGAACAGTCTGCCAGGGGTGAGCGTTCCTACGATATCTATTCCCGCCTGTTAAAAGAGCGGGTTATTTTTATGGTGGGCCAGGTTGAAGATTACATGGCTAACCTGATTGTCGCCCAGATGCTGTTTCTGGAGTCAGAAAACCCGGATAAGGATATTCATCTTTATATCAACTCTCCCGGCGGTTCTGTCACGGCAGGTATGGCAATCTATGACACCATGCAGTTTATCAAGCCGGATGTCTGCACCTATTGTGTCGGGCAGGCAGCCAGCATGGGTGCCTTGCTGCTGGCTTCCGGTGCTGCGGGTAAGCGTTACTGTCTGCCACACTCCAGGGTGATGATTCATCAGCCTCTGGGTGGGTTCCAGGGTCAGGCGTCCGATATTGAAATTCACGCCAAAGAGATCCTGACCATCAAGGACAAACTGAACAAGGTTCTGTCACATCATACCGGCCAGCCCATGGAAGTGGTTGAAAGAGATACTGACCGTGACAACTTTATGGATGCCCTTCAGGCCAAGGAGTACGGCTTGATTGATGAGGTGATGGATAAGCGCCAGGTTTCCGAGTAGAGCCTGGGCTGACCTATGGCATTTCGGGTGGTCAGCAGCACGGACAAGGCGATTACCTTTTCTCTGTCTGACCCCTTGAAATGTGACGGTAAAACCAGCATCTTGTTGTAAAAGGGTTATCCCAGAAAACAGGGTATTTGAATGACCGACCAGAGCAACGGCAAGGGTGATGATAGCGGCAAGCTGCTTTACTGCTCCTTCTGCGGCAAAAGCCAGCATGAAGTGCGGAAGCTGATTGCGGGCCCATCGGTCTTTATTTGCGACGAATGTGTTGATCTCTGTAACGATATTATCCGTGAAGAGGTTCAGGAAGCGGCGCCTGAGGGCAACAGTGACAAGCTTCCGGCTCCCAGGGAGATCAAGGATATTCTGGATGAGTATGTTATCGGCCAGCAGCGCGCCAAGAAGGTGCTGTCTGTTGCTGTCTATAACCACTACAAGCGACTCCAGGCAGGCGAAAGCCGCAACAAGGATGATGTAGAGCTCGGAAAGAGTAACATCCTTCTGGTGGGGCCAACGGGTTCCGGTAAAACATTGCTTGCTGAAACGCTGGCGCGCCTGCTGAACGTACCGTTCACGATTGCTGACGCAACGACGCTAACTGAAGCGGGTTATGTGGGTGAGGATGTCGAAAATATCATCCAGAAGTTGCTTCAGAAATGCGATTATGATGTAGAAAAGGCCCAGATGGGTATTGTCTATATCGATGAAATCGACAAGATTTCCCGTAAGGCGGATAACCCGTCCATCACCCGGGATGTATCCGGTGAAGGGGTGCAACAGGCACTTCTTAAGCTGATTGAAGGTACAGTGGCATCTGTGCCGCCTCAAGGTGGACGCAAGCATCCCCAGCAAGAATTTTTGCAGGTTGATACCTCGAACATTCTCTTCATATGTGGTGGTGCATTCGCTGGGCTGGAAAAGGTTATTCGTGATCGTACCGAGAAAGGCGGTATCGGCTTTTCTGCAGATGTCAAAAGCAAAGATGTCAAGAAGAGTCTTGGTGAGACATTCAAGGATGTTGAGCCAGAAGATCTGGTCAAATATGGTCTGATCCCTGAGTTTGTCGGTCGACTGCCGGTTGCAGCCACGCTTGAAGAGTTGGATGAAGAGGCGTTGGTCAGAATTTTGACCGAGCCCAAGAATGCTCTGACCAAGCAGTACGCACGTCTTCTGGAAATGGAAGGTGTGGACATCGATTTTCGTGACGAAGCACTGCGCGAAGTGGCTCGACAGGCGATGGAGCGAAAGACGGGTGCTCGTGGTTTGCGCTCCATTCTTGAAAATGTGTTGCTTGAGATTATGTATGACGTGCCTTCGGATAAGACCATTTCCAAGGTGGTCATTGATGGCAATGTCATTCGGGGTGAAACCGCACCTATTCTGATTTACGAAAATACGGAAACGCCAAAAGCGTTGCCAGAAGAGTAAAGTAATCTTTCGGGGTGGCAGTAAAGCTATTGCTGCCCCGTATTTCTTGCCGCTACCTGTATCTTCTCATTTTGTTGCCTATCGCCTCTGGCCTGCGACCTCCCTTTTCATATATTTTTCAGTCATTACATTCAGTAATGACAAATGGGTCAGCATTTTTTGATGCAGGTCATTTTGTCCTTGTATTTTGATTCGTAAGCCCTCATCTTAGTGACTGTAAGGCGGTTTGAAGTCGCATATCACGCTGAACAGTTTTGTCAGCGTATTTTCTGACCGTCAGGAGTATCAGAAGAGAGGGCTGCGTATGGAAAATCAGGATCTCACCCGCTGCCATGAGACGGTGGAGTTACCGCTTTTGCCACTCCGGGATGTCGTCGTCTATCCCCATATGGTTATTCCGTTGTTTGTCGGCAGAGACAAATCAATTAAAGCCCTTGAGAAGGCCATGGCAGGCGATCGGCGCGTGTTGCTTGTGGCCCAGAAAAATGCTCAGGATGATGATCCCGGGCATGATGAAATTTACGAGGTTGGCACGTTATCAACTATCTTGCAGATGTTGAAACTGCCAGATGGCACGGTAAAGGTTCTGGTTGAAGGCGCTTCAAGAGCCAGGATTACTGAGTTCAGGGATTGTGGTGACTACTACACAGCCCTTGCTGATGTACTGGAGGCAATGCCTGTCGAGGCACGCCGTTCTGAAGTGCTGACACAGACGCTCTACAGTAAGTTCGAACAGTATGTACAGCTCAGTAAGAAAGTAGGAACCGAAGTCCTGAACTCGCTTTCTGAAGTCGATGATCCTGAAAGATTGGCTGATACCGTTTCTGCCCATATGGTCCTCAAGATAGAAGACAAACAAAAGATTCTTGAAGTCGACGATATCTTCGAACGTCTGGAGTACCTTATCGCCCTTATAGAGACAGAGATTGATCTGCTTCAGGTAGAGAAGCGGGTGAGAGGGCGTGTCAAGAAACAGATGGAAAGAAGCCAGCGGGAGTATTATCTGAATGAGCAGATGAAGGCCATTCAGAAAGAGCTGGGTAGCATTGAGGATGGTGTTGATGAATTTGACAGCCTCAAGGAGAAAGTAGAGGCTGCCGGCATGACGGCTGAAGCACTCGACAAAACCATGTCTGAGTTGAAGAAGCTGAAGCAAATGTCGCCGATGTCAGCAGAAGCCACGGTGGTTCGTGGGTATATCGACTGGATGCTGAGCATTCCCTGGAAAAAACGCAGCAAAGTTCGGCACGACCTCAAGAAAGCAGAAGAAATCCTCAACGAAGATCATTACGGTCTGGAAGAGGTCAAAGACCGTATTCTTGAATATCTGGCTGTTCAGCAGCGCGTACGTAAAATCAAGGGGCCCGTTTTGTGTCTGGTTGGGCCGCCTGGCGTGGGTAAAACTTCGCTGGGTGAATCCATTGCCAGGGCGACAAACCGCAAGTTTGTTCGCATGGCACTGGGTGGTGTCCGCGATGAAGCGGAAATCCGGGGCCACAGAAGAACCTATATCGGTTCCATGCCCGGTAAGCTAGTACAGAAAATGGCCAAGTCGGGTGTAAGGAATCCGCTCTTCCTTCTGGATGAGATTGACAAGATGGGCTCTGATATGCGGGGGGATCCGGCCTCTGCGTTATTGGAAGTCCTCGATCCTGAACAAAACAACAGCTTCAATGATCATTATCTTGAGGTCGATTACGATCTCTCCGATGTCATGTTTGTCTGTACGTCGAACTCCATGAATATTCCGGCGCCGTTGCTGGATCGAATGGAAGTGATAAGAATCCCGGGTTATACCGAACAGGAGAAAATTAACATCTCTGAACGGTACCTCCTGCCTAAGCAGCTCAAGAATGCAGGGTTGAAGAAAGGCGAAACCCAGTTTGATGAAGACACCATTCGTGACCTCGTTCGCTATTACACGCGTGAGGCCGGTGTCAGGGGGCTTGAGCGGGAAATTGCCAAGATTTGTCGGAAGCTGGTTAAAGAGCAGGCGCTTGGTGTGCAGGATGTTCCCGGCCAGGTTGTACCGGATGACCTGGACCATTATTCAGGTGTACAGAAATTCACTTATGGTCGAGCAGAAGAAAAGGACCAGATTGGACAGGTCACAGGGTTGGCCTGGACCCAGGTTGGTGGAGAATTGCTGACCATTGAAACTGTAGCGATCAGTGGTAAAGGACAGGTGATTAAAACCGGCTCACTGGGTGATGTCATGCAGGAGTCGATCCAGGCTGCTATGACCGTTGTGAGAAGTCGTGCGCCTGTTCTGGGTATTAAGCCTGATTTCCATGAAACACACGATGTCCATATCCATGTTCCGGAAGGTGCGACACCTAAAGATGGCCCCAGTGCCGGTATTGCCATGTGTACTGCTCTGGCGTCGGTCTTCACTGGTATCCCGGTGAGAGCGGATGTTGCCATGACCGGTGAGATAACACTGCGAGGCCAGGTTCTGGCGATAGGTGGTTTGAAAGAGAAACTGTTGGCTGCTCACCGTGGCGGTATTAAAACCGTGATCATCCCGGCAGAGAACAAAAAGGACTTGAAAGAGATTCCGGATAATATCAAGCAGGATCTTGAAATCTGTCCAGTCAAATGGATCGATGAAGTGCTGGAGCTGGCCCTTAAGTTTATGCCGGAGCCTCAGTCAAAAGATCAGGATGTAACGGTTGACGATGCAAACGGAAAGGCGGATGCCGCCCGTGGTGACCTTGTCAGTACTCATTGATTCTATGGCGTGAAAAGCGGCGGACTGAATGTCCGCCGCTCGTGTTTTTGAGAGATTATTTTACGATTTCCTGCACGGCTTGCCAGAAAATAGTCTATTTATACTGATTGTTTCTCTCTGAAACCCTTGCAGGGCGGGGCTTTCTTGACAGTGACTGAAGCGTATTGGTATAAAACTTTGCAGTTTTTGCAAGGCGAAAGGTATGGCAGTTCCTTCCGGTATGCCCATTCAGTCATCACCCCTTTCTGGTTAGTGTGTGACAGAAATAGCCGGAAAAACTGGTGAAGCATGTACCACGATGGCTGAGTCCTTGCATAGTCCATCGAAACACCACGTCACAAGAAGGGGAATGAAGTGAACAAGTCTGAACTGATCGAGACAATTGCTGAATCTGCGGATATTCCTAAGGCGGCAGCTGGCCGTGCACTGGACGCAGTTGTTGAATCGATTACCGGTGCGCTCAAGAGCGGTGACCAGGTGGCTCTGGTTGGCTTTGGTACGTTTGGGGTCAAGGAACGTGCAGCACGCACCGGTCGTAATCCTCAAACGGGCCAGCCGATCCAGATCGCTGCCGCCAAGATCCCCAGCTTCAAGGCTGGCAAAGCGCTGAAGGACGCGGTTAACTAAGCGTTTTTACCTCACCCTGACACGAGAAGAGTATTCATCTTGAGAGACTGTTGGCGTTTTTTATGTAAAGTGCTGAGTGTGCAGGGCTGAGATAAAAAAGGCGTATCCATGGATACGCCTTTTTATTATCATTCACTACTTTTGATCCTATGACGTGCACAGTAGACCTTGGCCGGCGGAGCCTTTGGTGAAAAGCAGGTATCTACCGGGTGACTATCAGGTTGTTGCATTCATACAGAATTCGATTCACAGGACGTTGTTGAGGTTTCTATGCTGCAAAACATGAGGGATAAGGCCCAGGGCTGGATCGCCAAGGCGATTATTGCCTTTATTGCCTTTACCTTTGCTATCTTCGGTCTGGAGTCACTGGCTCCCAACCCTAATAACCCTGAAGTCGCCGAAGTGAATGGCCAGGAGATTACCCAGCAGCAACTGATGCAGGCGGTTGATCAGCAGCGTCGGTTATTGATGCAGCAGCTGGGTGGTAATTTCGACCCCTCCATGTTCAATGAGCAGATGCTGCAACAGGCTGCACTGGAAGGCTTGATCCAGAAAGAGGTGGTCCGCCAGTACGCCGACCGGGTAGGGATGTCTATCTCCGCTCAGAGTGTGGATCAACTGATTCGCTCTACGCCTGAATTCCAGGTGGATGGCCAATATGATGCCAACCGTTACCAGCAGCTGGTGCGCTCCCTGGGAATGACGCCGCAGCAGTTCCAGCAATACCTCCGGGAAGAGCTTTTGGCGTCACATATTCGGGCCAGTATTGCGGGCTCCGAATTTGCCACGCCTTATGAAGTCCAGCAACTGACGGATATCCAGCAGCAAACCCGGGATATCGCCTGGCTAACACTGGATATGGCGGCTGCGAGAGACGCCGTGAAGGTTGATGAAGAGACTGTCGAGTCTTATTACCAGGATCACCAGGCTGAATTCATGACACCTGAGCAGGTGAGCCTGGAATATGTCATCCTGGATCGTGACCAGTTAGCTGATCAGATTGAGATCGATGATGCGGATATCAAGGCCAGCTATGAAGCTCGCGTTTCTGAGTTGAAGGAAAAGGCAAATAATACAGTAACAGCTTCCATGATCCTGCTTGAGCCCAGCGATACCCGCGATGAGAATGCGACGTTGGCGCTGGCTGATGATCTCAAGCAGCGTATGAGCAAGGGTGAAGATTTTGCATCGCTGGCCCGTGAGTACTCTGAAGAGCCAGATTCAGCCGCAAAAGGTGGTGATCTGGGCGCTGTTGAGACTGGTTTCCTGGGAGCGGCTTTCGACGAGGCGCTCGCAGCACTTGCCAAAGGGGAAGTTTCCCAGCCTGTCCTGACCGATTTTGGCGTAGTCTTGATTAAACGCACTGCGGGTACAGACGCGAATATTCCTGCACTGGCCGATATGCGTGATGAACTTGTCCGTGATCTTAAAGAGCGTGCTGTAGATCCGTTGTTTGTCGAGCAATCCCAGAAGTTGGCAGATATCAGTTTTGAGGCAGCGGATCTCCAGCAGCCGGCTGAAGAATTAGGGCTTGAAGTCCAGACCACTGCGCTGTTCGATCGCCGTGGTGGCAAGGGTATTGCCGAAAATCGTGCGGTTGTGGATGCGGCTTTCAGTGATGATGTTCTGAACCTGGAGGCTAACAGTGAACCTTTGGATATTGCGCCTGGAAAAGTCGCGGTTATTCGCATCAAGGAACACAAGCAGCCCGAAGTGAAACCCTTGTCTGAAGTGCGTGATGCCATTGTTGCAGAGGTTCGAAATGAACGAGCTGACCAGCAGATGAACGAAAAGGCGGATATGATTCTTGCCGCCCTGGACTCAGGGCGCTCCAGTGCCGAAGTGGCCAAAGAGTATGCCACCGAGTGGCAGGAGAAAGCGTTCGCCGGGCGTGCAGAAGAAGGTCTACCCCAACAACTGCTTCTGGATGCGTTTAAATTACCGCACCCGCAAGGTGACGTTCCCAGCTATGGTAAAACCACGCTGCCGAACGGGGATGTGGTTGTCGTCGCTGTGAGCAAGGTGGAGCAGGGAACTGAGGCTGTTGCATCAGAGCAGGTGCAGAATATTAGTAATATTCTGTCTATGCGGATGGGAGAAGCCCTGTTTGGTGAGTATCAGCAGGATCTGAAAAATACTGCGGATATCAAGCGGTTTGCCCAGGATACAGAAAGCTAAAGTTTGATGTTAAGAAAAAGGCCGGATAATCCGGCCTTTTTTGTACCCTCAGGAAACTAAGGTTTACTCTGGCAGTTGTCCCATTGCGGTAATGTTGAAGCCGCCATCGACATAGGTGATTTCACCGGTCATGCCACTGGCGAGGTCAGAGCAAAGGAACGCCGCCACATTGCCGACTTCGAGCTGTGTTACGTTACGACGCAGCGGTGCCCGTTCTTCATTATGGGCCAACATCTTACGGAAGCTGTTAATACCGCTGGCTGCCAGGGTGCGGATGGGGCCGGCAGAGATGGCATTTACCCGGGTGCCTTCCTCGCCTAGGCTGGTTGCCAGGTAGCGAACACTGGCTTCCAGGCTGGCTTTGGCCAGACCCATTACGTTGTAGTTGGGCATGGTGCGCTCGGCGCCAAGGTATGACAGCGTCAGCAGTGCACCATTTCGTCCGGCCATCATCTGACGACCCGCTTTGGCCAGGGCGATGAAGCTGTAGGTGCTGATGTCGTGAGCAATGCGGAAGCCGTCTCGAGTGGTGACTTCGGCAAAGTTGCCGCTGAGCTGGTCACCTGGCGCAAAACCTACGGCGTGGATAATGATATCCAGGCCGTCCCACTGCTTGGCCAGCTCAGTAAATACCGCTTCGATTTGTTCATCGCTGGCAACATCACAGGGAAAGCACAAATCAGCGGATGATCCCCACTGCTCAGCGAACTTTTCTACCCGTCCTTTCAGTTTTTCATTCTGATAGGTGAAGGCCAGCTCTGCGCCTTCCCGGTGCATGGCTTCTGCGATACCGCTGGCAATCGACAATTTACTGGCAACGCCTACGATCAGTGCGCGTTTTCCCTTGAGAAAAGCCATCTGGAATTCCTTTATATTGACAAATTTCGCCAGTATAGAGAAACCACGGGCCGGTTTCGATAACGACACTTTTATTTTATGTAATTATCTGTCAATGAAGCCTGCAGTAACTGGCGTGTGTAAGGTTGAGAGGGATGCTGAAAGACGCTTTCCGTTGTGCCAGATTCGATAATCTCTCCGTTTTCCATGACCATGATGCGATGGCTGATGGCCCTGATGATCGCAAGATCATGGCTGATTACCAGATAGCTGAGTTGATGTTTCTTTTGTAACGTCCTGAGCAGATTGATAATTTGGCACTGAACTGTGCGATCCAGGGCTGAAGTAGGCTCGTCAAGTATCAGTACGTCAGGCTTAAGCACCAGCGCCCGGGCGATGGCAATTCGCTGGCGTTGTCCGCCGGAGAATTCATGGGGATAGCGGCCCAGGATTGTCTCAGGTAACTGGACGTCCTGAAGGACGCTGATAACCTGTTGCCTGATGTTTTCAGGGCTGCCGGTACAGTGGACATGAAGTCCTTCCCCAATAATTTCTTCCACTGTGAGCCGGGGGCTCAGGCTGCCAAATGGATCCTGAAACACCATTTGTAGATGGCGACGAAAAGGCTTGAATGCTTTACGCCCCAGCTGATCAACCTTTTGCTGACGCAGTTGAAGGTTGCCATCGAATGGCAGCAACTTCATAAGCGCGCAGGCCAGGGTGGTTTTCCCGGAACCACTTTCACCGACAAGTCCCAGGGTTTCACCCGCTTTTAACTGTAGTGATACATTGCGTACGGCAAAATGCCAGGACTGCACCCTGCCCAGCAGCCCTTTTTTTTCAGGAAAGCGAACGGTTATCTCTGAGGCATTGAGTATTTCAGGGGAGCAAGCCAATGGGGTTGGTGCAGGCCCCTGCGGTATGGAATGAACCAGTCTTCTGGTCAGCGACTGTTGTGGATCATGCAATACCGAATCAACGGCGCCCGACTCAATAATCTGCCCGTCGTCCATAATCGCTACCCGTGAGGCGTGATGTTTGACCAGGTTCAGGTCATGGCTGATCAAGAGAATCGACAGGCCATATTCATCCCGTAAACTGTCCAGTAGCGTCAGAATCTGTTGCTGGACGGTGACGTCCAATGCTGTCGTCGGTTCATCAGCGATCAGCAGGTCCGGTCGGTTGGCCAGTGCCATGGCTATCATAATGCGCTGGCGTTGGCCGCCTGATAACGCATGGGGTAGTGCGTTGTATTTCTGCTCAGTTTGACTGATGCCAACCCTTTCCAGTAACCCAAGGGTTTCAGTTTTCGCTTTTCGGCCACTCATGCCCTGATGACGTATCAGTGTTTCACTGATCTGCCTGCCAGCGGTATGGAGTGGGTTCAGTGAACTCAGGGGTTCCTGGAAGATCATACTGAGTCGATTACCGCGAAGTTTTGACATGCCCGGGTTGTCCAGTGCCAGCAGATCCTGTCCATTGAATCTTATATGTCCGGACGCTTGTGTCTGATGAGGCAGCAATCCCATGATACTGAGTGCCGTCAGGGTTTTACCTGAACCTGATTCACCGACCAGTGCAAGGGTTTCTCCTTGATCAATGGCCAACGAAACGGATTTCACCAGTGTTTTTGGGCTATGTGCTAGCTGTACGGACAAATTTTGTATGTCCAGCAGACTCATGCTGTGACTCCTGAATCCATGGCATCTCTTGCGGCTTCACCGATAAAGACCAGTAATGTCAGCAGAAAAGAGAGGATCAGAAAGGCGGTAATACCCAGCCACGGGGCTTGGAGGTTATTTTTCCCCTGGGCAATCAGTTCGCCGAGGGAAGGTGAACCCGCTGGCAGGCCAAATCCCAAAAAGTCGAGGGAGGTCAGGGTGCTGATGGCGCCGGTCAGGATAAACGGTATAAAGGTCAGGGTCGCGACCATGGCGTTGGGCAGAATATGTCGGAACATCAGCCGTGTATCGCTGACGCCCAGTGCTCGCGCCGCCCTGACATAATCCAGGTTTCTACCCCGGAGGAATTCTGCCCTGACGACATCCACTAGTGCAGTCCATGAAAACAGCAGCATGGTGCCCAGCAGCCACCAGAAACCCGGTTCCACCAGGCTGGACAGGATGATCAGCAGATAGAGCATGGGAAGGCCTGTCCATATTTCCAGAAAACGTTGCCCAAGCAGGTCGATGCGTCCGCCATAGAAGCCCTGGAGGGCGCCTGCGATGACGCCAATCACGGTACTGAGCAGGGTCAGTATCACGCTGAATAGAATCGATATTCTCAGGCCATAAATGACCCTGGCCAGAACATCACGCCCCTGGTCATCCGTACCCAGCCAGTTCTCGGCCGACGGTGGTGCCGGTGCTGGCAGGTCATAATTGATGGTGTCGTGGTAGTAGCGGATCGGGGGCCAAAGCATCCAGCCCTTTTGATGGATATTGTCCTGGATAAACTGTTCCCGAAAATCTACACGGATGGGGAGATCGCCTCCAAAGGTTGTTTCCGGGTAATCAAAAATAACGGGGATATAGAAATGGTTTTCATAGTTCACGAGCAGTGGTTTGTCGTTGGCAATGAACTCTGCTATCAACACCAGCACAAATAATGTCAGGAACAGGCAAAAAGCGGTGTACCCGCGGCGATTTGCCTTGAACTGCTGCCACATTCTCTGGTTATAAGGGCGCAGGCGCATCAGTAATCCCTCGCGTCGAAATCAATGCGTGGGTCGACCAGCGCATAAGCGAGGTCGCCCAGCAGTCTGGCGACAAGTCCCAGTAGCGTAAAGATATAAAGGGTGCCAAACACCACGGGGTAGTCCCGGCTGATGGCGGATTCAAATCCCAGCAAGCCCAATCCGTCCAGGGAAAAAATCACTTCAATAAGCAGACTGTTGGTAAAGAGAATGCTGATCAGTGCGGCAGGAAAACCAGCGATAACGATCAACATGGCATTGCGGAATATGTGTCCGTAGAGTACCTGTCGTTCACTGAGTCCCTTGGCACGGGCCGTCATGACATACTGCCTGGCAATCTGGTCAAGGAAGGCGTTTTTGGTCAGAAAAGTGAGGGTGGCAAAGCTTCCCAGCACCATCGCAGTCAGGGGGAGTGCAAGATGCCAGAAATAATCGGCGACTTTTCCGCTCAGGGATAGTGTATCGAAATCATCGGAAATCAGTCCCCGGAGCGGGAAGAACTGCCAATAGCTGCCACCGGCGAACAGGATGATCAGTAATAATGCGAGCAAAAAGCCGGGTATGGCATAGCAGATGGTTACCAGCGTACTGCTCCAGACGTCAAAATGGCTACCATGCCGAACCGCTTTATGGATACCCAGGGGGATGGACAGGCCATAAACAAGAAGGGTGCTCCATAGTCCGAGAGAAAGAGAAACCGGCAGTTTCTCAGCAATCAGTGCGGTAACGGAGATATCACGATAAAAACTGTCACCAAAATCCAGTGTCAGATAGTGGTACATCATCAGGAAAAAGCGTTCTGCCGGGGGCTTGTCAAAACCGTATTGCGCCTCTATCTCCCGAACAAGGTCAGGGTCTAGCCCCCGTGAACCGCGATATTCACTGGTCTGGTCCATCAATGGCTGCTGAATTTCGCTGCCAGCATCGCCGCCAATGCGGGCGGTGATGTCGGTATCCAGCCCTTCCAGTTTGGCGATCATCTGCTCGACAGGACCGCCAGGCGCCGCCTGGATAATCACAAAGTTGATCAGCATGATGCCAAACAGTGTGGGAATAAACAGCAGGAGTCGTCGGGCGATATAGGCGCGCATCGGGTTAACCATTCTGGCTGGCGATCAGTGTTGGGCTTCGATGCATTTATTTTCGGGCATCATGCCACTTGGCTGTTTGGAATGACTATTAGTCTAGCGTTTGATGCTCAGGTGTGCGTTGCCACCAGGTATTCAGGTCAATGCCATAGCCGGGCAGGCGAGAGGGGTGTCTGACCCTGGATTGATAGGCAATATGCCAGTCAGGCATATAAAACAGCGGCACGACCTGGTACTGCCACAGCACGGCGCGATCCATGGCATTCAGGCGGCTTTTCAATTCAGCGCGACTGCTGGCTTCGGGGATGCTGGCACAAAGGGCGTCCACGGAAGGGTTGCTGAGAGCGCCCAGGTTCAGGCTTCCTGGTATATCCACGACATTGCTGTGCCAGAAATTGCATTGCTCGGTGCCAGGCGATGGCGTATGCCGGAAGGTATGGACAATCAAATCGTAGTCATATTGCCGGATGCGGTTCAGGTAGAGCGCACTGTCCAGGGTTCTGATGTTCAGTTGGATGCCGGCTTCCGCCAGACGTTTGCGCTGTCCCTGGAATAAACGTTCTAATTCCGGCTGATGAAGAAGTAATTCCAGCTTGATAGGCTGACCGGTTTTGTTCCTCAGCTGGTTTTTATCGAAAGAATAACCTGCTGTCCGCAATAGATGGTGTGCCTGTTGCAGTCGTTGTCGGCTGGTCAGCGAGGCGGGTGCGGGGTGCCAGGGGATTGTATACAGTGCGGTGGGTAAAATGTTGTTATAGGGAGCCAGCAGTGCTTTTTCTTCTGCCCCGGGCAGTTGTGGCATGGACAGGTCTGTACCGGCAAACAGGCTCAGAGCCCGGTTAAACTCGTCCTGTAGCAGGTGATTGATCATCCAGTCCGGTTCCAGCAGCCAGGTTATGGCCTCGCGAAGACTGCGATCTTTGAGTAACGGTTTGCGGGCATTGAATACCAGCGAGAGTGTCTGGGGATTCAGGTTGCGATGTTTTTCACGAATAATCTTTCCGCTTTGAAGGGCTTTCTGATTGTATCCCTCTAGCCAGTGTCGTGGGTTGTCTTCGATACGGACATCAATGCTGCCATTATTGAAGGCTTCCAGTGCGACGGTCTGGTCACGGTAGTAATCAACGCGAATTCGGTCGAAGTTATACCGCCCGCGATTAAAGGGGTGGTCATTGGCCCAGTAGTCCCTGACTCGTTCATAGACGACATAGCGCCCGGGCTGGAAATCGGCGATCCGGTATGGACCACTGCCTATCGGTGGCTGCAGGTCGCTGTGGGAGAAATCGCGCTGGCGCCACCAGTGGGAGGCGAGTATCGGCATTTGCCCGAGGATAAAGGGGAGCTCCCTGTTCTTACTGGTTTTAAAGGTGAAAAGCACCCGGTTGGATGCTGTGGCTGTCACCGAGTCAACGTCGGCATAAAACTGTCGCCAGAAGGGTGAGCCCTTCTCTAGAAGGGTATTGAAGCTGAAGACAACGTCTGTTGCGGTGATAGGTTTTCCATCTTGAAAGCGCGCGTCAGGATGAATTTGAAAGGCAACCCAGCGGTTATCATCTGGCCGTTCAATGTGGCTGACGATCACACCGTACTTGCTGAGGGGTTCGTCGACAGTCCGGCTGAGCAGGGTGTCATGAAGGAAGAGGCTTCCATACGCATCCTTGCCCTTGAGAATGTAGGGGTTAAAACTGTCGAATGTACCTGTCGCATGGAGGTGCAGGGTGCCACCCTTGGGGGCTTCAGGATTAACGTAATCAAGGTTCGCATAGCCGGCAGGGTATTTCACATTGCCATGGAGCGCGATGCCATGGCTTATCAACGTCTCTGCTGAAAGCGATGGTATGAATAGCATCGTTAAGCAACAGATGACAAGGTATGACCCTTTTAGCAGCGTTTCTCGATGCATATTAATCCCGCTCGTGTGCCGTTTGCTGAGGGCGGGCTGTCTGTTCCCACCAGTTGGCAAAACTGAATCCATATAATGGCGCGGTCGCCGGATAACGAAGCCTGGACTGATGAGCAATTCGCAGAATAGGGCTATGCCACCCGGGAATGACGTAGTGCCGCCACAGAATCACCCGGTCAATAGCCCGGGCATATTGGCTGAGAGATTCAATCCCCTGGGCAGACTGTAAACCGCTGAGTAAATGATCAATCACGGGATCCTGGATGCCGGCAAAGTTCATACTGCCGGGTTGATTCGCTGTTGAGGAATGGAAAAAATCCATAGCCTCTGGACCTGGCAGCATACGTTGTGGAATGGGGAAGTGAATCATGTCGAAGTCAAAATCCTTCAAGCGCTGGCGGTACTGGCTGCCATCCAGGGTTCTGACGGTTGCCTGTATACCAATAGCGGAAAGATGTTTGACGAAATGCTGTGTAATGCGTTCCAGACCTTGCGAAGGATGGATGATCTCAAACTTCAGCGGGATCCCTTTATCATTGATCATGCGATGATTCTGATAATGCCAGCCTGCTTGTTCTAATAGTTTTAGTGCCTGATGTTTTGCCTGGTGCTGGTTTGTTATCTCGCTGTTAATCGGCGGAGGCTCCGAGAATAATCTGGTGGGGAGTTGATGGCGAAAGGGGGCAAGCAGCTTTTGTTCGTGGGTATCCGGTCTGTCCCATTTCTGGTTTTGAAGGAATGGGAACATGCTCTGGTTCAGTTGATAGCGCTGATAAAACAACACCCGGTTAATCAGGTTGAAATCAAACAACAGGCTCACGGCCGCTCGGGTGGACTCATAGTTGAAAGGCCGACGACGAGTATTGAAAAAGAATGCCCTGAGTCCCCCGGGGCTAAACAGAGGGAGTTCCAGCTTTTTTACGGTGCCGTTATGGATGGCGGGATAGTCATAAGCGTTTTGCCAGTTTTTGGAAACCATTTCGAAATAAACATCAAAGGCGCCGGATTTGAAATGCTCAAAAGCGACATTGATATCGCGATAGAAGTCTATGATTATTCGATCAAAATTATACTTTCCCCGGTTGATCGGAAGATCTCGCCCCCAATAGTCAGCAATACGCTCGAACACCAGTTGTTTACCGGGAATAATGTGCGTGATGCGGTAAGGGCCTGAGTTGAGGTGAGGGATTAACGGATCTTCTGTTTGCAGCGGATTGTCCAGGCCGTTCTTGGTGAGGGCTGCTTTTGAGAAAACGGGCAGCTCGGCCAGCGTGTAAAGTTGTGTGCAGTGATTCGCTGCCTGAAATTCAAACCGGATTTCATCGTTGTTGGTCACTTCAGCGTGCTTAATGTTTTGATAAGCCAGTTTAAAGCGCGGGTGCCCCCACTGTTGTAATGCTTGAAGTGAAAACAGAACATCCCCGGGTGTAACGGGGCTGCCATCATGGAACTTTGCTTCCGGTCTGATCCGGAATGCTACCCAGGCACAGTCGCTGGGGTAGCGGATGGATTCTGCGAGCAAACCATAGGCAGCCTGTTTTTCATCAGCAGAGAGTTGGAAGGCGTGGCTGCCGGTCATCAGCGTTTCATTGAGTTCACTGACCCCCAGTAACGAGAAACCGGGTAATGCGGATGGCGTATTGCCTTTGAAAATATAAGGGTTGAGTGAGTCGAAGGTGCCATAGGCCTGCAGTCGCAGGGTGCCGCCTTTTGGGGCGTCGGGATTGACCGTTTCCAGATGCGTAAAGTCTGGCGGATATTTCAGCGGTTCGTGAAGAGACAGCCCATGCGAGTGGACGATATCTGCCTGCACGCCCCCGATTCCCACGGTCAGGATGGCGAAAAAGAGGATAAAAGCGGGTCGCACTGGCTGGAATGTCCCCTGCTATATGGACGTTTATCCAACTATAGCAGGGGTGATGAAGCAGACTGTTTCAGTGTCAGTTAGTACTGGTCACATCCACATAGAGGGTTAACTGCTGGCCAGGCTTAAGGTATTTGCCCGGCAGAGTGTTCCATTGTTTGATCTGATTCACCCTGACGTTGAAGCGCCCGGCAATCAAAGAAAGGTTATCGCCGTTTCGGACCTGGTAGTTGACCTTACGGATAATGCCGGAGTTCCCTTTGCCGGGTTCCGTCCAGATAACCAGTTTCTGACCTGCACGCAACGTGTCGGTGGGAGCCATGCTGTTCCATTTGGCCAGGGCCCGGACATTGACGTCATACTCTTTGGCGATCAACCAGAAGCTGTCGCCCTGTTTCACCTGATATTGCATTTTCTGTCGACCGCTGACAGAGCGGCTCTGTCGGGCCAGTTTCCGTTGCTCTGCACTGAGTGCGTAAGCTTCGCTGTCCTCCGAAGGTACCGGGATCAGCAGTGCTTTACCTGCAACGATGGTATTGCTTTTCAGATTGTTGACTTCCTTGATCAGGTCAACGGACGTCTGGTAGCGCTTGGAGATCGTCAGCAGACTGTCGCCGGAACGAATGGTGTAACGCTGCCATTGCAGGCGACGTTCTGCAGGCAGGCTGGCCAGTACCTGGCGGAAATGATCAGCCTTATCGACGGGCACCAGCAGGTGGTGCGGGCCATCGGGATCGGTCGCCCAGCGGTTGAACGCCGGGTTCAGGCGATACAGTTCATCAATGTCAATCTTCGCCAGCGTGGCGGCGCGGGCCAGATCAATCTGTTGTCCGGTTTCAACAACATCAAAGTAAGGTTTGTTCGCAACACTGTTCACTGTGATGTTATGGGTATCTGAATCGCGGATAATTTTTGAGATTGCGATCAGGCGGGGGACATATGCGGTGGTTTCCCGGGGCAGGTTCAGTGACCAGAAATCGGTCGGTTTGCCTTTTTTGCGATTTTTCCGAATGGCGGAAGCTACGGTGCCTCGACCTGCGTTGTAAGCGGCCAGCGCGAGTTCCCAATCGTTAAACTCTTCGTGAAGTTCCTGGAGATAATCCAGTGCAGCATCCGTTGACGCCAGGATGTCACGGCGTCCGTCATACCACCAGTTTTGCTTCAAACCATAATGGCGTCCGGTTGAAGGAATGAACTGCCAGAGGCCCGCAGCCCGGCCGTGGGAGTAAGCAAAGGGATCGTAGGCGCTTTCCACGACCGGCAGCAACGCCATTTCCATGGGCATATTGCGTTCCTGTACCTCTCCAACGATGTGATAGAGATAAGGGGAGGCTCGATTGATGACACGGTCAAAGTAGCCTTGGTGACGACGGAAGTAGTGCAGTTCTGCACGGATTCTTGGGTCATCCTGGTCAAGGTTCAGGGCAAGACCGGGGATAATACGATCCCAGAGGTTGGTAATCACCACTGGTTTTGGGGCTGCAGGTGTTTCCGCTTGCCCGGTTTGGTCACCGGCAGCTTGTACTGAACTTGTGCCAGCAGAAGACTGAGCAGATTCAGGTGCCTGTTGTAGTGGGGAGGTTTGACATCCTGCCAGCAGACTGAGAGCCAGAACCGCGCCCGCTACCGGGCTGATCCGGCTTAAGGCGCGTGAGGGGGATTTCGTTCGATTCGCTTCTTGCATTGGGTACCGTGATTGTTGTTGTGCGTCAATAGGGGCGCTGGGATTGGTCGACGCGCACCAGAGAATGACTGTAGTTTCTCATAACAGTATATCCCTGGTAATCAGAAACTGTCTTTCCAGCGACGTATTGCTGCAAAAGTGTCCGTATCGTTTGTCATGGGTCGGCCTGAAAACTGCTCCGCAGCGGCTTTGACGGTTGCCTGATCGGCACGAAGGAAAGGGTTGGTCGCCCGTTCTGTGGCCATATCTGATGGCACTGAGGGTTCACCTTGTTGTCGCAGTGCTTCTGTTGCTCTCAGGCGTTGCTGGAGTTCTGCGTTGCCAGCTTCAACCGCTTGAGCAAAACGAAGATTCGCCAGTGTGTATTCATGGGCGCAGTAAACCAGGGTGGCGTCTGGTAGTGCTGACAGCTTGGTCAGTGACGCCAGCATTTGTTCGGCAGTACCTTCAAAGAGCCGCCCACAGCCGCCGGCAAAGAGTGTGTCGCCGCAAAACAGAATCGGTGCCTGCTGTTCAGGTTCGCCGTAATACGCAATATGGCCGGCTGTATGCCCCGGCGTTTCGATAACCCGGAATATACAGCTATGGAGCAACAGCGTATCGTTCTCATGCAGGGGATGGGTCAGGCCCGGTATGTTTTCACTGGCCGGACCGTAAACGGGGACATCGTGGTGCTTGAGCAGCGTCCGTATGCCACCGGTGTGGTCACCATGATGATGGGTGATCAGTATTCCCGCCAGTTCCAGATTGTTGTCGCGGCAGGCTTTGAGTACGATGTCACCATCACCTGGATCAACGACATGGCAGAGGTTGCTGTCTGGATCAGTCAGCAGCCAAATATAATTGTCATTGAAGGCCGGCAGGCCGGTTACGTTGATCATGGGCGTCTGGTGTACTCTGAAACCGGGATTACTGGCATCCTATCGGTTTGCCGGTTGACTTCCAATAGTAACGGATACCGAATGTTCGGACATAGTTCGTCAAAAAAGACCGGAACATTTGCCGACCAGCTGCCTCTGGCGAGGGAATGGCTGGCCACGGGAAGGGGAAGCTACCTCCTGGCATCTGAAGAACGCATGCTGCAGGCCATGTTGCCGCGTATTTTTGGCCATCATGCAGCGATGCTGGGTATCTGCCCTGACAGTAAACTGCTTGACTACAGTCAGGTCGTACACGGGACGATGCTGACACCGCTGGTTGAAGCACCTTCCGAGTCAGTGATTCGATTTGACGTGAACGAGTGGCCGATACAGCCAAGGAGCATGGACCTGGTGCTGTTACACCATGCCCTGGAGTTTTCAGAAAAGCCTCACCGGGTGCTTCGTGAAGCCTGTCGAACTATTGTGCCGGGCGGCAAGCTGGTGGTTGTGGGATTTAATCCCTTCAGTCTTTGGGGGATATACCGCCTGTTCGGTATGGGTGCTAACAGCATTATGCGACGTGCGCGTTATTTCCATCATCGGCGTATCGAAGACTGGCTGACACTGCTGAATTTCAGTCGCTGCCATCTGCACTATGGCGGTCATCTTTATCCATTTTGCTCCCATCTCAAGCCCAGCCATCAGTCCTGGCTGCAGAGCCATGCGGGTCTCAGGAAGCTGCCAACCGGCGGATTTTATATGCTGGTGGCCACAAAGGACCGGGCGGGCATGACCCGCTATCATTCACGCTGGCAGGCGTCGCGAAAGCGCCTGCTGGGGGCGTCTTATGCCCGAAATACCGCATCCCGGGATGCAACGTAACACGAGGGAGTTTACCAAGAGTGTCTGACGCTTCAGATAATCGTTCAGCAAAGGTGGTTGAAATATTCACTGATGGCGCCTGTAGCGGCAATCCCGGTCCGGGCGGCTGGGGCGTTTTGTTGCGCTATGGTGACACAGAAAAGACGCTTTACGGTGGTGAAACCCAAACCACCAATAATCGTATGGAACTCATGGCTGCCATTGAGGGGTTAGCTGCCTTGAAGCGCCCCTGTCAGGTTCGGCTGACCACGGATTCCCAATATGTCCGGAAGGGGATCACGGAGTGGATGAAGGGTTGGAAACGTAACAATTGGCGTACTGCCTCCAAGCAGCCCGTCAAGAATGTGGATTTATGGCAGCGTCTGGACAGTGAGGCCGCCCGTCACCAGGTGGAGTGGTGCTGGATCAAGGGGCACAGTGGCCACAGAGAAAATGAGATTGCCGATGAGCTGGCACGTCGCGGCATTCCGAAAGCAGGAGATAAATGATGTCAAGACTGGTCGTGCTTGATACGGAAACCACCGGTCTGGAACCTTCGCAGGGACACCGGATCATCGAAATTGGCTGTGTGGAAGTCGTTGGCCGAAAGTTAACCGGTAACCATTACCACGTCTACATCAATCCCGACCGGGAAGTGGATGCGGGTGCGATGGAGGTACACGGTATCACCAACGAATTCCTGGCCGACAAACCCCGTTTTCATCAGATTGCCGAGGAATTCCTGGCCTTTGTAAAAGGTGCAGAGCTGGTTATCCATAATGCCCCGTTCGATGTGGGCTTTATCAACCATGAATTCGGGATGCTCAAGCCGTCGCCGGGGCAGATCGAAACCTATTGCAAGATCACCGACAGCCTGGTGTATGCCCGCAAGAAACACCCGGGGCAGAAAAACAGCCTGGATGCGTTGTGCAAGCGGTATGGCGTAGATAACTCTTCCCGAACGCTGCACGGCGCTCTGCTGGATGCTGAAATTCTGGCTGATGTTTACCTTTACATGACGGGCGGCCAAACCAGCCTGTCGCTTGGCGCCCTGTCGGATTCGGAAGAAGAAGGGGATGATTCGACAATCCGGCGTCTGGCGATGGATCGCCCCTCTTTGCCTGTCGTCATGGCAACCGACGACGAACTCCGTCTTCATGAGGAAAAACTGGCTGAAATCAGCAAAAACAGCGGTGGAAACTGTCTCTGGCAAACAGTCCAGTAATACAACGGTTGGCACCTGGGTCGCACTGATATTTCAATCAAGCCCTTGGTGATCATGACCCTTGGGCAAAAAAGTATGGATATCTGGCTAAAGGATTAGCCAATCGTTAAAGCCCGAAAAACTTCTCCTCTTGTGACGCTCTCTGAATGAAAAACCATGCTTGAGCGGTTCATTAATGTAGGCATATGAGGTTAATTGGCAGTGGCAAGTGGAAAATTGCCACTGCCGGGTTTGCTTATGGCGTCAGTAGCCAGGTTGTGCAGGCAAGGCCTGAAATGGTGAGAACAATCGTATAGGGCAAAGCCATCCATACCATGCGGCTGTAAGACAAGCCAATCAGCGGTGCAAGCGGAGATGTCAGCAGAAACAGGAAGGCAGCCTGCCCATTGGGTGTGGCAACGCTTGGCAGATTGGTACCGGCATTGATCGCAATGGCCAGTTTCTCAAACATCTCTCGTGTCAGCAGGCCATTATCAAAGGCGGCGCGGGTTTCCTCAATGTAAATGGTTGCGACAAAAACGTTGTCGCTGATGGACGACAAAATGCCATTGGCGGCAAACATCATACTGGTCTGTAGTTCTTCAGGCAGGCTGTGAACCCAGGCAATCAGTGGACTGAACAGGTGTTGTTCGTGCAGCATCGCCACTATCCCGAAAAAAACCACCAAAAGAGCAGTGAAGGGCATGCCGTCTCGAAATGCCTCGGCCAGCTGTTCCTCCCGGTTATTGCCGTTGAGTGAGGTGGTTAAGACAATGATCATCAAACCGATGAGGCCAATTTCTGCCACGTGCAATGCCAGCGCGATAATCAATAGAACGGCCGACAGTGCCTGTATGGACAGGGTGAGTTTATCGGTGTCACGGCTTCCGGTCAGTTCTTCCAGGGAGACACTGTGAAGACAGGTTCTTACGGAAGTGGGCATTTTTATGCCGTAACCGAATCGGGCATAGCGCTCCAGAAAAAGGCAGGTGGCCAGCCCCAATACAAAAACGGGCAGGGAGACCGGTGCAATCTTGACCAGGAACGTGATGAAATCCCAGTCCATCTTTTCGCCTATCAGCAGATTCTGGGGCTCCCCGATCAGTGTGAAAACGCCGCCTAATGCTGTGCCGACCGCACTATGCATCATCAACCCGCATAAAAACGCCCGGAACTGTTGGAAATCGGAATCGCTGATGTTGTCTATCTGTTTGGCGCGATTGATCAGGCCATGAAAGCCGGTTGCAACAGTAATCACCACGGCGGTAACCGTCAGTGCATCAAGAAAGGCGGATAGAACGGCGGCAGAGGTTGTGAACGCGAGTGCCAGCATAGCCTGGCTGCGAGTGCCTGTCAGGATTTTGCTGAAAACCACCATCAACAGGTCTCGCAGGAAATGGATTGCCGTGACCATGAAAATCAGCAATAGCAACACCGGCAAATTGTTCAGAACCTCACGGTAGAGATTGTCGGGTGTGGCCAGACCAAGTACCAGTGCCTCAATCAACAACAAACCGCCGGGTTGCAGGGGGAAGGCCTCCAGGGCCATGGCCAGGGTGAAGATGAATTCGCCCAGTATCAGCCAGGCACACATCTGTCCGCCAGCGATAAGGTGAACGAAGGGGTTGATCACAAGGAAAAGGACGAGGGTTTTTTTATACCAGACGGGACTATCACCAAGAAAACGATGCCCAAGGCCGGGCCATACTGCAGCAGTCATAAGTATGGTTTTTCCGTGATATCAGTGGAATAGGAGTGCTTGAGCTTGGCACGTCCTTTTGATTGTTCAATATGGGAATGCCTGTTTTTGACGGATAGCCGGAAAGTGTGAGGCCATTAACTGAATACCCGCGCCACCCTGTTACGGTAGGGAAAGCCTTGATATAGTGGGCGCGTTCTTCCCACCCGACCCAGAAAAAACGGGAGATGCAGGATGTCCGATTATAAAACCTTCGAGGTGGAACAGATTGATAAGGTGGCCCATGTCAGGCTGAACCGGCCAGACAAGGCGAACGCCATGAGTGAAGATGTCTGGCGGGAAATTAATGCGATTTTTGCCTGGGCAGACACTGAGCCCTCTGTCCGTGCCGTCGTCTTCAGCGCGAATGGCAAGCATTTCTGTTCAGGGATTGATCTTGCCATGATGGCGGGCCTGGGAGCCTCGCTGGGCAAGGAGGTCGGACGTAATGCGCGCCTGTTGCGTCAAAAAATCATTGAACTTCAAAATGCATTGAGTGCGATTGAACGCTGCAGCAAACCGGTGCTGGCGGCCATACAGGGGTGCTGTTATGGCGGTGGTATTGATCTGGTCGCAGCTTGCGATATGCGCTACTGCACGGAAGATGCCCGCTTCTGTATCAAGGAAGTGGATATTGGTATGGCGGCGGATGTCGGAACCTTGCAACGTCTTCCCTATGTCATCGGTGATGGCCTGATGCGTGAACTGGCTTATACCGGCCGGGTCATGGACAGCGATGAAGCCCGCAGGGCGGGACTTGTGAATGCAGTGTATTCCGATCATGGCAGCCTGGTGGATGCAGTGCTGGAGAAAGCCCAACTGATCGCGGCCAAATCGCCCATTGCTGTGCAGGGCACCAAGGAAATGCTGATTTACACCCGTGATCACTCGGTTGAGGAAGGGTTGAATTACGTGGCCTCCTGGAATGCCGCCATGCTGCAATCCGATGATCTCAAAAAGGCCATCATGGCGCAGATGACCAAACAATCCCCTGTCTTTGATGATTGAGGCATACGGCGACAAGGAGTAAGGCCATGGCGGGAGTCAACGCACTGCATCCGTTGCGTGACGAACTGGATGCTACATTTCGGCACGCGGTTCAATCGCTTGAGCATTTCGCTGAATCCGCTGACCAGGGCGCATCGTTACAGGCGTGTATTGATGACCTTCAACAGATCGGCGGTATTCTGACACTGATTGAACTCAATGGTGCAGAGCTCCTGGTGACAGAACTGACGGAGCTTGCGTTGACGCTGACACCTGGCAGCATCACCGTAACTGATGAACGCCTGGATAGCCTGGGGCGCGGACTGTTTATCCTGGAGCGCTACCTGGATTACGTCGTGACCCGGCGCGATGAGCTGCCGGAACTGCTACTGCCAGAAATCAACCGGGTCAGGAAAGCTCGCGGAGAAGCCGCATTACCGGAAAGCTGGTTTTTTTCTGTTCGGCTCGATGTAAAGCCTGAAAACGCTGAATCGCTTGTAAAACCGCTTGAATGCAGCGCTTCACCCCTGCGCCGTTTGAGGCAGATGTATCAGGTAGGGCTGGTGGGCATGCTGTCTCAGGATAAGCCGTATGCAGGCGTCAAGCTGATGCAGCGCAGTATGTTGCATCTTCACCGGTTATCGCAGGAAGAAGCCGTTTCTGAACTATTTCTGGTCGCAGCCGCCTGCCTCGAAGCCATCGCTGATGTTGAGATGGCGCTGACGCCGAATCGCAGGATTCTCTTTTCCCGCCTCGATCAGCAGATACGGCGGCTGCAGCTGCATGCCGGTCAGCATGTCCTTGATATTCCGCGGTTACATCAGAAGGAGTTACTGTATTTGCTGGCGCTGGCAGATAGCCGTGGTGACCTGGCTTTGGGGGTGCGTAAGCGTTACAGGCTGACTGCGCTTCCGTTCAATGACGCCTCGCTGAATAATGCGCGTCAGGTTATGTCCGGGCCGGATAATGGCGTGTTTCAGTCACTGTCTGAGGCATTGGGCGAGGAACTGGCGTCGGTCAAGGATACCCTGGACCTGCTCGAACGCGGCGCGGGGCAGGATCCGGACTTTGGTGATTTGCAGCACAATATCGCCCGCCTGAGTAAAACCCTGTCGATGACGGGGTTGCATTCAGCGGCCAATACACTGCAACGGCAACAGCCGCTGGTTCGGAAGTGGCATGAAATCGGGACTGTTGGCGCTTCAGGGGAGTTGGAGTCTGTTGCTGAGGCGGTATTGTATGTCGAAACCATGGTCAGTGCGTTGAATTCCAGTGTTGGCAGGCTACCCATTGAGCCAGTGGATTCAGGGCGGAACCTTTCTGATCAGCATGTCACCGAAAGACACCTTCAGGAAGCCAGTACCGTCGTACAGTCTGAAGCTGTTGCAGGTATTACGCTCGCCAAGCGTTCAGTGACAGCCTATCTTGAGTCAGATTACGACAAGATCCATCTGGAGAGTTTGCCGCGTTCGCTGACCGCGATTGCCGGTGGGCTCTATTTCCTGGGTGAGGATCGTTGTTCGGGCATTCTTCAGTATTGTTCGCAGTTTATTCGGGAGCATATTATGGAACAGGAATCCATCCCGTCAGATCGGGTCATGGAAGTGTTTGCGGATGTGCTTTCCAGTCTGGAGTTTTACCTGGAATCCCTTGATATCCCGGCGGCAACGTCGGTAGATGCACTGAAGCTGGCAGAAAACGGTCTTGATGAACTGGGGTGTCACGTTGCAGCCTGAATTAGCCTCCCGTAATAGTCTGGAATGTCTGGATCGGCGCAAGCTGAATTTACATCATAGCCTGCCTTCTTATGCCATTGTGTTTGCTGGAAGAGCGTTATTACTCAATGAGCAAGGCTCAATGTACTGGCCATGTGATGCTGACGGTTTACCCCATCGCTTTTCAGATGAAACCGTTGAGCAGCATTTTGTTTTGGGGCGTGATTCTCAAGCGGTTTATCATGCATTAGAGCTGGCTGATGCGTCACCTGAAATTGTCCGTGAAAACCTTCGCAGTGCAATGGGTCAGGTGGCTGAGACGGATAATGAGCCATTAGCAATGGCGGCATCATTATTAAACTGGGGGCGAAAGACACAATTCTGTTCAACCTGCGGAGGGGGGCTGAAAGCCATTCCGCAGGAGCGTTACAAGGCTTGTGCGGGGTGTCAGTCACATGTTTATCCGCCGGTTTCTCCCTGCGTTATCGTGCTCATCAGCAAAGGGGATGAGGTGTTGCTCGCGCGCTCCCCGCGTCATAAACCGGGCATGTTTACACTGTTGGCTGGATTTGTAGAACCAGGGGAAACCGTTGAGCAGGCACTGAAGCGGGAGGTCTATGAAGAGTCTGGCGTCAAGGTGAAGAATCTCCGTTATATCAGCAGCCAGCCCTGGCCTTTTGCCCATAACCTGATGCTTGGGTATCACGCTGAGTACGAAGCGGGTGACCTGGTGCTGGACAGGGATGAATTAGAGGATGGTGGCTGGTTTCATATTGATCAGTTGCCTGAGTTGCCTCCTGTATTCACGCTTTCCAGGCAGCTGATTGAACGTCATATTGCCAGCAAAAAGGGTATTGAGTAGCAACGGCGGAATGGAGAGACTGGCTCTCCGCTCACGGTTTGATTGTCTGTTAACTGGGCAATAACAAGATGGGTTAGAACCAGTGTTTGATGACCAGATGGATTGAGATCGCTATCACCACAAGAATAAAAACAGGTTTGATAAAGCGGCTGCCCAATCGAACGGCGGAATGAGCGCCCAGCAGGGAGCCTGCCATCAATGAGATGCCTAACCCGATGCCCAGCATCCAGTTGACGTGGCCCAGCAAGGCAAAGGTCAGCAGAGAAATAATGTTGCTGATGAAGTTCATTGCCCGTGCGGCACCGGAGGCCAGTAGCAGGTTCAAACCATGGAAGCTCATATTGCTGACGGCCCAGAAAGAGCCGGTGCCCGGCCCGGCAAATCCGTCGTAGAAGCCAATAAACAGCCCCTGCAATGACTGTATGATACGGTTGGGTTGAACATGGGGTTTTTCGACCGCATCCTCTTTTTTGTCGGATTTATGCAGTAGCATGTAAACGCCGTTGGCAAAAACGGCTAGCGGCAGCAACCGGTTGAGCCAGTCCGTAGAGACAAGATCCACGCTGAAGGTGCCGATGGCTGCGCCGATGGCTGTGGCACATGCTGCCAGGATCCAGAATCGGGGGCGGAAAATACCTTTTCTGTAAAAGGTGAGAGAGGCCATAAAACTGCCAAAACTGGCGGATAATTTATTGGTGCCCAGGCTGATATGGGGAGGGATGCCGGCAGATAGCAGTGCCGGGATCATGAGGAGTCCTCCACCGCCGGCGATGGCATCCACAAAACCGGCAAGAAAAGCGACCATGGATAAGACGGCGAAGAGTCCCGGGTCCATTGAAAGTTCTAGCATGGTGATCTCAGGGTAGATTAAGTGCCTAAACAGGATGCCAATATTTTGCCGAAGCCCCTGTCATTGTGGTGGACAATCCGGTGATTGACAGGTAGCACCTGATAAGGTGGGCTGAAATTTCAGAAAACGTGAACGGGGATAGACAATACCATGGTCATTGCCGTGATGACATTGATCGTAGTCTTATTGGCGCTGGTTCTGCTCGGGCTGGCAGGGCGTCTGTTGATTGATATGCGATGGCTGAAAGGGTGGCTGAAAGGGTCCCTGGGGTTGTTACTGTTGTCAGCCAGTGCCGGAATCCTGATGGTTGGCTGGGATCTGTGGCATTACCACACATTACAGAATGAGACGGTTGTTGCCACTGTCAGCTTTACCGAAACGGCGCCACAGCAATACGAGATGACGTTGACTGGCGGAAAATCCACGAAGTTGACGGTGCCTGTCCATGGCGATCTGTGGCGGGCAGAGTTTACTGTGGTCAGTGTGGCATCGGGCATGGCTGATGGGCTGCCGGTTAAGCCGATTTACCGGTTGCAGGCTATTCAGAGCCGATACTTAACGCTTGAGCAGGAACAGGAACAGGGGAGTCAGCGAATATCGCTTCATCAACCTTACCGGGGCATCGACAGCTGGCCAGTCCTGTTCTGGTTCCAGGATCGGATCAGCGCATTACAGGTACAGGAAAAACTGACAACCTATATGCCGATGGTTGATGGTGTCATTTTTAATGTGTTGCTTTCTGCGGATGGTGTCAGGGTTGAACCTGTAAATGACGCCGCCAGGGTTATGACTGAAAAGCTTAAATAGGCTGGAGGAAAGATCTTTCCGGGAAGGCTCTGTTAGTGACAACAAGGTAACCTGGCTTCAGGTTACCTTGTTGAACGGTGATGCTTAGTTAGGGAACAGTTCGCTCAGCTTGGTTGCCAGCATCATGTCGCCTTCTGCACGCAGTTTGCCCATCATGAAGGCCTGCATGCCGTCCACTTCACCGGTCATGATACCGATCATGGTTTCGGTATCCATGATCAGGGTGACGTTAGGATCGTCGTTGGCACCTTCGACAATCTCAAGACCACCGTCCTTGATCAGCAGGTGATAGGTGTCGCCATCTTCAATGTCAAACTGGAATACGAGGTCAAGACCGGCCGCGGCATCGGAATTGAACTTGTCTTTCATCTGCTCGAATACTTCAGTGATAGTGGCCATTGTCATGTCCCTTATTGCTTTGTGCTGTGGTGCGTAAAAAAGAGTAACCCAACATAATAGGCTGCGATGAGGTTATTGGTATTCACCGAGGGTGTCAATAAAAAATCATACACTTGTTTGAATCCTGTATAGGTGAATAACACGGCGGGTTGGTGGTGTTTGCAGTATGGCATGTCAAAAGCATTTCGATAGCGCGGGGCTATGGTTTATCCTATTGGCACTTTATCGGTGTGATCACTTTATTGACTCAGGAGAGATGCATTGGAGTTTCTTGCAGAACTTGGATTGTTTCTGGCCAAGGCGGTCATTCTGGTAGGCAGTATTCTGTTGATTATCAGTGCAGTTGCGTCCCTGGGACAGAAAGGACGAAAAGAGGGAAAAGGGCACCTGGATATTCGTCATCTCAATGATGATATCAAGGACATGAAAACCGCCCTCGAAGAGGCTGTTCTTGATAAGCAGGTGTTAAAACAACAGCATAAGTTACTGAAAAAAGAGGAAAAGGCGCGCAAGAAGCAGGCGGTTGAAACGCCTGGAAAGCGGTTGTATGTACTGGATTTCCATGGCGACATCCGTGCCTCTGCCGTTACACACTTTCGTCAGGAAATTACCGCTGTGCTGAGTCTTGCCCGCCAGGAAGATGAAGTGCTGGTCAGGCTGGAAAGTACGGGCGGGATGGTGCATGCCTATGGATTGGCTTCCTCTCAGCTGCAGCGCATCAAGCAGCAGGGGATTCCTCTCACGATTGCGGTTGATAAAGTAGCTGCCAGCGGGGGCTACATGATGGCCTGTCTGGCGGACCGCCTGTTGGCGGCTCCTTTTGCTGTGCTGGGTTCTATTGGTGTTATGGCTCAGCTGCCAAATATCCATAGGCTGCTGAAAAAGCACAACGTTGATGTTGAGCTGCATACGGCCGGTGAATTCAAACGTACTCTCACTGTGATGGGAGAGAACACGGAAAAGGGACGCTCCAAATTTATTCAGGATCTGGAGGATACTCATGTGCTGTTCAAGGAATATGTCGTTGAGCAGCGGCCGGTTGTCAATATAGAAGAAGCCGCCACCGGTGAGATCTGGTACGGCAAACGGGCGCTGGACCGACAGCTGGTCGATGAGCTGAAGACCAGTGATGAATATATCTGCGATGCGGTTAATGCAGGCACCCAGGTTTACCAGGTCACCTGGAGCCAGAAAAAATCCCTGCCGGAAAAGTTGGGCTTCAGTGCGCAGCAGGCCCTGGAACAAACCGCGCTTTCCTGGTGGGATCGTCTGACTGCCAGCCGTTTTTTTTCATAGCGCCGAATTTTTGTAGGTAGATGTGCAATGACAACATTCAAGGCCCTGTGGGTTGACAAGAAAGCGAATGAAAGCGTCTATTCCCTGTCGCTTATTGATCGCGATGTTGATGCCTTGCCCGGAGGGGATGTGCTGGTTCAGGTGCAGTATTCTTCCCTGAACTTCAAGGATGCCCTGTCGGCGAAAGGGAACAAGGCGGTGACCCGCCAGTATCCCCATACACCGGGTATTGATGCGGCAGGTATTGTCGAGCAGTCCCGCGACAGTCGTTTCCAGCCGGGTGACCGGGTCATTGTTACGGGTTATGACCTTGGTATGAATACGCCCGGAGGCTTTGGCGGTTATATCCGGGTGCCGGGTAACTGGGTGATTCCCTGTCCGGAGCCATTGTCTCTTCGTGACAGTATGGTCTTCGGTACGGCAGGCCTGACGGCGGCCCTGTGCGTTGAAAAGTTGTTACAGATGGGGCTGGCGCCTGACCAGGGAGACGTCTTCGTCAGCGGTGCGACCGGTGGTGTTGGCAGTTTGAGTGTGGCCATCCTGGCCAGGCTGGGTTTCTCTGTTGCGGCCAGCACCGGTAAGCTGGAGCGGGCTGATTATCTCACCGAGCTCGGTGCCAGCAAGGTGATTGACCGGGAAACGATTGCGGATGGATCAGAGCGTCCGCTGCTGTCGGAATCATGGGCTGGCGCCATTGATACCGTGGGCGGTGATATTCTGTTCAATATCATCAAGTCGTTGAAATACGGTGGCAGTGTCGCCTGCTGCGGATTGGTGTCTTCGCCCAGTTTCCAGGCTACCGTGTTTCCCTTTATCCTCCGTGGCGTGAATCTTCTGGGCGTGGACTCTGTCGAGCTTCCCCGCGAGAAAAAAGAGGCCATCTGGCACTTGCTGGCGGGACAATGGCAGCCCGATAACCTGGAGAAAATGACCACTGAAGTGTGCCTGGCAGAGCTGCCGGAATACATAGAGAGCATTTTCAAGGGTAAGCAGGTTGGCCGGGTCGTGGTTAATTTGCAGGACATCTAAGCGATCGATGAAAAAGAAAAGGCCGGTTTTCCCGGCCTTTTTTATTGTGGTACGGGTCTTAATCCCGGCGCAGTTTGTCGGAGATGGCAATCGGGGATTCGTAAGTAAAGACAACGATATAAGACGAGATCAGCAGGGTAAGGATCGCGGTTGCCTGGATGGTGTGCGAGGCAATGCTGTCAATAATGGCATGGCTTGAGGCGACGCTGGCAATCAGAATGGAAAATTCACTGTTCTGGCCCAGTCGGGCGCCCACTTCCCAGGCCGTACTGCGCTTTTCGCTGACTTTCCGCAGAAAATAGCGGAAGACGGGCGGTTTCATCAGCAGGCAAATGGCTGAAAGTGCCAGCATTGGCATAAAGACATCATCCAGCAGGGAAAGGTCAAAGCTGGCGCCGGTTGAGAAGAAAAAGAGAATCAGGAAGAAATCACGCAGTGGCTTCAGGTTGATGGCGATATATTGGGAAATCGGGCTGGTGGCCATGCTGATGCCGGCAATGAATGCGCCTATTTCAGCGGACAGGCCAATGGCCTGGGCCAGTTCCGCCATGCCCAGGCACCAGCCGATCGTCAGCAAAAAAAGGTATTCATGGTAGCGGTCAAAACGTGCCATCAATGGCAGGATGATGAATTTAACGCTGAGAAAGCTCCCAATCACCAGCAGTGGCAATATTCCCAAAGGTATGAACAGGGTGGCGTAACCCTCACTGATATTGTCGCCATTTTGAAGCAGCAACAGCAGCAGTATGGCCAGTAAGTCCTGCAACAGCAGCAGGCTTATCAATAACTCTCCTGTGTGTTTATGGTGCAGCACTGTTGTAGGCAGCAGCTTGATGCCGATGATGGTGCTGGAAAAGGTCATGGTGGCGCCAATAATCAGGCTTTCCAGCTGGGAAAAACCAAATGCCAGGGCGCAGGTGTAGCCTGCCGCTGCAAAGACCAGTGAGGTCATCACGCCGACAATGGCGGTTTTGCGCAGCATATGAATGAGGTGTGTCGGCTGCATATCCAGTCCGAGCAGGAAAAGCAGGAAAATGATGCCGGCGTGGGAAATATCGTTGAGCAGTTTGGTGTCAGAGATCATCTCCACACCGTAAGGGCCGAGAATGGCGCCCAGCAAAATGTAACCGACAATCAGGGGTTGACGGGTATAAAGAATGACCGTGGACAGTGCGGCCGCACCCGTAAAGATGAGAAAAAATGAAAAGACCAGAGAACCCGAATCCATGTCCATGTCTGCGTTCTTTTTGTCGAGAGTATAAACGCCCGGTGCCTGTCCGGTACAGGCTGTAGCGCTGACTCCGAGCTGATCTCCTGAGGTCCCGTATAGCTATTTAATCGGTGTTTTTGCCAAGATATAAAGCGAAATACTGAAAAAAGTTTGAATTTTCATAGAGATACCCGGGGCGCATATGAATACGTACCGGGTATCGGCTTATCGGATGACAGGCGTTTGGGTATCGGCCGCATGCTGATAGGCGACGCTGAAATCACTCAGGCTTTCAATAGCGTTTTCCTGAGTTTCCGTATTGACCAGAGAGAAACTGTCGAATCCGCAGCGGGAAAGGAAGTAGAGTTGGTCCCGGTGAATGTCTCCAATCGCCCTGAGTTCCCCCTCGAAACGGTAGCGCTCACGCAACAGGCGTGCGAGGGAGTAACCGCGTCCATCGGTAAAGGCGGGGAAATTTATGGCAATCACCTGTGCCTGATCGATGTTGCCTGCAATGTCTTCGGGCGCTTCATGACTATCCAGCCATAAGCCTGCAGGGGGATTTTTCAACGATCCACTTTCTGTCCATTGATTCCAGAGGGGCAGTGGTACGATAGAGTGCCTGTTGATTGAGTCAGCGTTGTACGCTTCTGCTTTGACAAGCACATAACTATCATCAGTAACGCGCTGATTTTTAATGATCTTTCCTGGCATATGCCCGCTCCTTGAATGGTTCCAGGCCAATACGGCGACTGGTAGCAATGAAGGTTTCGCCTGCTATACGCTTTTCGACATAGACCTGCAGCAGGCGTTCCAGGATATCCGGAACATCGTCGCGGCTGAATGAGGGGCCAATGATCCTGCCAAGCGAGGCATCGTTGCCTGAGGCGCCGCCAATCTGTATCTGGTAATACTCTTCCCCTTTCTTGTCGACGCCGAGAATGCCGATATTGCCGATATGATGGTGCCCGCAGGCGTTCATGCAGCCGGAAATATTGAGGTCCAGGTCGCCTAAGTCGTAGAGATAATCCAAGTCGTCGAAACGGCGCTGAATCGCTTCCGCGACAGGCAGTGACTTGGCATTGGCCAGGGCGCAGTAATCACCTCCGGGGCAGCAGATAACATCCGTGAGCAATCCAAGGTTTGGCGTGGCGAAGCCAGCGGCTTTTAATGCCTGCCAGAGCGAATAGAGTGTCTCTTTTCGGACATCCGGCAGAATCAGGTTTTGCTCATGGCTGATGCGGAGTTCACCGAGGCTATAGGCTTCTGACAGATTTGCCGCCGTGCGCAGTTGCTCAGTGCTGATATCACCGGGGGCATAAGCGGTGCTTTTGAGTGATAAGGTGACAGCAGCGTAGCCGGGTTGTTTATGGCCTGACACGTTACGTGAAACCCAGTTATCAAAAGCCTTGTCTGCAGATCGTTGCTGTTGGAAGTTTTCAGAGTCTGCGGGAAGGGCTTCGTAAGCAGGGTCAACAAAGTAACGGGACACCTGCTCCACCGACTTTTCGGACAGGGTGCCGGGACCATTCTTCAGGTGCTCCCACTCGCTCTCTACCTTCTGGCGAAAAGCGTCAATGCCCAATGCCTTGACCAGGATCTTGATGCGAGCCTTATACTTGTTGTCCCGTCGGCCAAACCGGTTGTAGGTACGCAGTATGGCATCGAGATAGGTCAACAAATGCCGCCATGGCAAGAAGGCGGTGATTTCAGTGCCCAGCATGGGGGTTCTGCCCAGTCCGCCGCCTACCAGTACACGAAAGCCCAGTTCTCCTTCGGTATTCGTAACCAGTTCCAGTCCGATATCGTGAGCCTTAATGGCGGCGCGATCTTCTTTGGCGCCGTTAACGGCAATTTTGAATTTACGCGGCAGGAACGCGAATTCAGGATGAAAGGTCGACCATTGGCGAATGATCTCGCACCAGGGGCGGGGATCGGCGATTTCATCCTCGGCGATTCCTGCAAACTGGTCCGTGGTTGTGTTTCTTATGCAGTTACCGCTGGTCTGGATGGCGTGCATATCCACATCAGCCAGTTCAGAGAGAATAGCCGGTACCTGTTCCAGCGCGGGCCAGTTCAGCTGAATGTTCTGACGGGTGGTCAGGTGGGCATAACCCTTGTCATAGGTCTCAGTGATATCCGCAATGGTTCGAAGTTGCGAGGCGCTGATGATCCCATAAGGTACGGTAATCCTGAGCATGGGGGCATGCCGCTGGACATAGAGGCCATTTTGCAGCCGCAGTGGTAAAAACTGTTCTTCACTGAGCTCTCCGTCAAGATAGCGCTGAGTCTGGCTCGCAAACTGCTGAACCCGTTCCCTAACCAGTGTTTTGTCATGCTGATCGTATTGATACATGTGATATCTTTTTTCTGGCCAGGCATCCTGTCTGGCAATGTTGTTATCAGGGCGAAGAATTTTGAGGAAAATACCAATGCTCTTATATATTTAAAAGTAATATTTGGTCATAAATATCTTGTTAAAAGTAATAAGAAGGGTGTTAGCTTGTTGAAACCCCTGACATTCGCTAGTCTGGTCTGGTTACATTTTTTGAAACAAAGCGAGGGGAAGGTCATGTCTCACGAAACCGAACAAACAGATAGCAAGACTGATGCGTGGGCAGCCGTTGCATTGATCATGATCGTAGTGGTTGCTGCAGTCTATTGGGTCAGTGGTCAGTAAGAGCAGTTTTAACCGAGGACGGTATTAACGATACTGATCAGTACAACAATAAAAACCACAGTGAACAGTATCCCGGCAATAATGAAGTGGCCGGGTTTCCCTTCAGTGAAATCCCTTTCACGATTTCGGTTGCTTTGAACGCCAAATGCTGCAGCCAACACGCTCTGCAAAATCCGAAGTATCCGTAGTCCTTTTTTATGCGTCATGTTTTTCTTTGTGATTTAAAGGGTTTTTGAAAGGGCAATGTTCTTTATCGCCGTTCCATGCGTGTTTACTCATCAGCAAATTGCTCCTCCAGTATGGTGTAAGAGGTTGGACCAGGCCAGTAGCCATGGAGTTCAACATGTCGTTGCCCGGTTAGCCAGTGACCCAGTGGGTTGTCCCAGTGAATGGTGTAGTGGTCACTGTTGATCATGCCGATGAATTTCAGCTCGAGCCGCAGGTGGGCGGCATCCAGTGGAATATTGCCAAATGTTCGGGTCAGTCCGCCACTGAGCTGTGTATGCTCGTGAACCTCTCCATCAGTGGTGTTGTAATGGAGATCGGCGTTCACGATATAGCTGCCATGGTGGTTGTTAAGAATGATCTGGAAGGCATTGATCATCCCTATCCATGTAGGAATGATGGTTGCGCCGTCGACAGAGGCGAAGCTGAACGCGATGGGTACCAGTGTACTTGTCACCGAGTTGGCGTTGCCAGGCCAGGTATGGGTTGAGATGGCGCCGGTGGATTCCGTTTTCAGGAAAGAGGCTTCTACCGAACCACTCCCGAGCATACTCTCTATATTGCTGGCTTTTCCCGTAATACTCCACGTTGCGTTGTCAGACAGTGAGCCGGCATTCATACCGCTTTTCGCCCAGATGACGCCGGTGACCATGCCAAACCCTTGTGAAATGCCATAATCCGAATCATACATGTTGACCTTGGCGGCTTCCGACTGGAGCCATGTCATGTTGTCTTTCATGACATTGACCGGGGTATCCACACGCTCATGGGAGGAAACAGCCCACTGGGTGGCTATGGAGCCGCTTTTTTTGAATGTCCACTGAATCGTAGTACCGATTTCCGGTGATGATGAGTCGTCCCGTGAGGGAAGTTTGTCGCCCAGGTTTACATTGAATTGAGACGTCGTGACATACTCTGTTGAAAGCTTCATGACTTCCGACATGGGTGTTTTACTGGTGGTAATGTTGGGCACCATGCCAATTCGTTCGAATTCACCCGTATTGGTGTTGATATAACCAATGGCTCCTGCCGTAATGGAAGTATCAAGATTCCAGTTGCCCCAGTGATCCGGCTGGTCGGTCCGAAGCAGGTCGGTAAAGGTGCGGGTCCATAAGCCGCGGTCGGGCATGGAACCCGCCAGGTTGATGCGTTGAGTCGTATCGGCTCCACTGGTTGACAGGAGGAAAAAGCTGGTCAGTAAGATCGGTATTTTTGCGGGGAACATGGTCTAGCTCCTGGCTCGTCACCGGTCAGTCGTGAAAATCAGGGATAGGAAGCGTTCGGTAGATAGGCTTAATCACCGACAGGAAGGGGCATGCAACAAACGCTCAGCCAGTATAGAACAGTCTGATGGATGTCGTTCTGGAAAACGGATGAACCAGGCTGGCCTGGTTCATCCGGTGTGGGTGGATATTACTGGCCGCTTAACAAAACCGCTTCGGCGTGTTCAATCTGCTCAGGGGTTCCGTTGATCAGTACGACGTCTTCAGGGCATAGTGTCGGATCGTTGCACAAGGGAACGGATGTTTCCTCACGGGTTAGCTTTTGTACATGGACACCGGTTTTCTCCAGAGGAATCTCTGAGATCCGCTTGCCCACAGCATAGGCCTTTTCAGGCAGGGTCACGGCATGCAGGAACTGCTGAGGGTTGCCATCCAGGTCATGGAGCGCTTCGCTGGTGCCAAAGAAAGAGCCATGCAAAATGTTGTAATGCTGGCGTCTTACTGCGTCAATCCGCTGGGCGACCGCCAGTTTGTTATGGCCCAGAAGGTGCAGCACATGGCTGATAATCAGCAGGCTGGACTCAAGGACTTCCGGGAAAACTTCGGTGGCGCCATCCCGTTTCAGGGTGTCCATCATCGCATCATCGCGGGTACGCACCAGTATCGGAATGTCAGGATTCACGCTGCGGATTTTTTTTAAGGCCGCATGGGCGTTACGGGAGTTGTTGATGCAGATGGCAACCAGCCTGGCACGCTTGAGTCCGGCCGCTTCAAGCAGTTCAAGCCGCTGGCAGTCGCCATAGAAAACCGGCATGCTGGCCCGTGTGGCTTCCCGGACATGGACCGGATCGTCATCCAGTACCGCGAAAGGCAGGCCCTCTTTATCCAGGAAACGGCTGATGGCCTGGCCGACACGTCCGTAGCCACAGATCAAAATATGGTTTTCCATATTTTCTGTTTCCTGCCGGATGCGGTCGGCAGACGAGGTCATGGTGGGGCGCTTCCTGCTTTCGCCGGTCAGGCGCTCGGCGATGGTTTCGCTGTAGCGAATCAGTAGTGGTGTCACAGCCATGGAAACGATGGTGACAGAGAGGATCAGCGAACTGGTGCTGGTAGGCAGGAACTGGTTATTGGCTGCCAGCGCCACCAGTGCAAAGCAGAATTCGCCACCCTGGGCCAGTGACAGACCGGTGCGAATAGCAGCCTTGCGGTCTGGAAAAACAAAATAACTCAGCTGACTGATCAACAGGGCTTTGAACAGTATCAATCCGGCGCTGGCCAGAAGGATAAGGTGCCACTGGGTCAGGAATTGATCCAGGTCCAGCATCAGGCCTATCGAGACAAAGAACAGACCAAGCAAAATGTCACGGAACGGGCGGATGTCTGCCTCTACCTGGTGGCGGTAATGGCTTTCGCCCAGCATCATGCCGGCAACAAATCCGCCCAGTGCCATGGATAGAGACAGTAAATGCGTCAGCCAGGCTGCCAGCAATGCGACGACGATAGCCGTCAGAACGAACAGCTCTTCAGAGCGCGCACGGGCAATTTCATGGAATATCCGTGGCATCAGCCAGCGGCCGATCATCAGCATAAAGACGACAAACAGCCCCCCCTTGACCAGGCTGACCAGCAGCGACATTGCCAGGCCGGATTCGCCAAAGCCGCCGACGGCAGGCACCAGTATGAGAAAGAAGACCGCCGCAATATCCTGGAAGATGAGTGTGCCAATAGCCAGCTGGCCATGGTCAGACCGGATCTCGTTGCGGCGTGAGAGTTCTTTGGAAACAATCGCCGTGGATGACAGGGACAATCCGGCAGCCATCACCAGCGCCCCGGCATGGGAAAAGCCCAGCAGGAGCCCGCAAAAGCCAATCAGCACGGTGCTGATCAGTACCTGAAGGCCGCCCAGGCCAAACACGACTTTGCGCATGGCCATCATCTTGGCCAGTGAGAACTCCAGTCCCAGGGAAAACAGGAGAAATACCACGCCCATTTCTGCCAGCAGGCTGATATCAAAACTGCCGTCGATGACGCCTGTGGCGGTCGGGCCAAGGATCAGGCCGACCACCAGGTAGGCTAAAGTGTCGGAGATGCGCAGGCGGTGGAAGACAGCGATACAAACCACTGAGAGGGAGAAAATAATAAGAAGCTGGTTGAAAAAGCTGAAATCCATGCAATCCCCTGTTACGACAGTTAGTTATTTCGTTGTCATCCCTGGCCTGCAGACGCTGTTGCAGCCAGTTGATTTATCACGTTATTTTACGCGTGCTGGTGGTTTGGTGACAGACAGGAATGTTATTACTACTCACTATATCTGTAAGATTTACTGACATACTTCATTCATAAAGAGCATAGTCCAGTGTCAGGGGCGCTGACTGGCCAAATGGGGGTTATCATGATTACGCTGTTCCTCTATACAACAGAGTGCTGCCACCTGTGCGAGCAGGCTCTGGAAATGTTGCTGAACCTGAAACCCGCAGAACAATTTGCCCTGGAGTTGATTGATATTGCCGAATCCGATGCGCTGATTGAGCAATATGGTGAGCGGATTCCCGTTATACAGACGGCGCACGATGGTCGAGAGCTGGGCTGGCCGTTTGATGCGCAGCAGGCCCTTAACCTGCTCGAAGGCGCTGAACAGGTTAGTTGACCTGCGTTCAAAGCGAATCTTCAAACTGGTGGCTCGGGCTCATCTCTACGTGTTATTCAAGTAACTGGCTCAACAGACTGCCATCGCGCAGAGCCCGTTTTACCAGGGCGGTTCCCCCTAACCAGCGTTGCTGGTAAATCGTCGAAACTTCGAGGGCAGGGGGGCGAGAAACTCCCTGGACCGTGCCTGTTTCCAGGGAATGTTGAATGACGGGGGCTATGAGCGGAAAAGCCGCTGCAATTTCGCCGGATAGGATGATTTTTTCGGGGCGTAACAGGTTAACGCTCATGGCGATGACGTTGCCAAGGTGTTTTGCGGCATCTTTAAGGATATTCACCGCCAGTGGGTGCTGGTTTTGGGCCGCAACACAGATGTCACTGATAGATTGGTGTTCTATTGGTCCACAATCTGCCGATGCACGATGGTCCTGCGCCAGTTGGTTATAGCGGTGCTCAATGGCAGGGTTACAGACCATCGTTTCCAGACAGCCATAATTACCGCAGTAGCAGCGTTGCCCCAACGGATCAACCTGGATGTGACCGATCTCACCGGCTGCGCCCAGGCTACCTTCAAAGAGTTCCCCGTGAATCATCATGCCTGCACGCACGCCGTTATGAATGCTGATGAACAGACTGTTATTACTGTCTTGTGTTGCGCCGAAATAGTGTTCCGCAAGACACATGGCAGCGGTGTCATTACCGATATAGCAGGGGATTTCCAGGGCCTGTTGTACCTGTTTCGCCAGATTCAGCTGACGGACAGTAATATTGGGCATGAAATGAACTATACCGGCCTTGCTGTCTATCAGGCCGGGAAGAGTGATGCCAATGCCTGTGAGCGATGTTATCTCGCGAGCATTGCTGCGAATAAAGTCTCGCATGGCCTGGATCAGGGCTTTGCAGAACCCTGCTTCTGATTCGGTGGATGCATCCACCGTATGCTTCCTGATTAATTGTCCGGACAGGTCACAGAGTCCGAGATGAAACTGGTTGCGGCCGGCTCTCACTGCCAGTAATTGCCTGGCTTGTGTGTTGATGGCCAGCGAAACGGCGCGACGACCACCGGTGGACGCCTGTGATGCGACTTCCCGGATCAGCTGGTGGTCCATCAGCAGGCGTGATATGCGTGTCAATGTGCCTGGTGCCATCAGGCACTCACGGGCAAGCTGTATCCGGGACAGGGGGCCGGACTGGTCGATGGTTCTGTAGACAGTGGCAATAGGGTGTAATCTGAGCTCCTGGCCCGTGGATTCCGTTTGTTTCATGACGTGCTGTGTGTCTCGTTGCGCCATTCCCGTAGTTTGCCGTCTGCAACCGTTGCTGTGACGGTGAAATTCTGGTCCAGGATAACAAGGTTTGCCTGCATGCCGGGTTTGATCTGGCCAATGTGTTGATCCATGTCGATGCTGCGTGCGGGGGTGGCTGTCGCCATGGTGATGACGTCTGTCAGCGGGATTCCGATCTGGTCAATACAGTGTTTGACTGCCCGGTCCATGGTCAGTGCGGAGCCGCCGATAGTGCCTTCCGCACTCAGGCACTTGCCCTCGCGATAATAGACGGTCTGGCCGCCAAACTGGAATTGCTCGATCTGGGCGCCTGCGGCCGGCGTGGCGTCAGTGACAAGGCAGAGTCTTTCGCTGCCGAGCAGACGCCATGCCAGGCGAATGTTCTGCCAGTCAACATGAATGCCGTCAGCAATGATCCCTGCCCGAATGCCAGGATCATCCAGGATGGCGCCGACAGGGCCGGGTTCGCGGTTGGCAAGAGGAGGCATGGCGTTAAACAGATGTGTGGCAAAACGGGCGCCAGCCTTGATTGCGGCTGCAACCTCCGTGCTGGTGGCTGCAGTGTGTCCAATAGACACCATGATGCCTGCTTCCGTTAACTGCTCAATGGTGCCAGCCGGGCAGACTTCGGGGGCAAGGGTCACCATGCGGATTGTGCTGCTGTTGTCACAGATCAGCCGCAGGAGGACAGGGTCAGGCTGTCGCACATGATGAATGTCGTGAATGCCTTTTCGCTTGGGGTTTAGCCAGGGGCCTTCAATATGAAGACCCGGTACCCGCTGGGGATGGCATTTCTGGTAGTCGGCAGTGACTGCTATGGCGGTCTCAATATCACTATCGTCGCAGGTGATCAGTGTCGGCAGAAAACTGGTGCAGCCATGTCGGAGGTTGGTCTGGTGCATTCCATCCAGTGTTTCTGTATTGATCGCACTGTTGAAAAGAACCCCGCCGCATCCATTGAGCTGGAGATCGATAAATCCCGGGCAGAGCCATTGGCCGCCAAGCGAGTGTACGGCGATATCTGAAGGTACCAGGTCGTCAGGAATGATGGCCTCAATACGACCCTCTGAAATGATGACCGATTGATTTTCAAGGATTGCCCCGGCCGAAACGATATTTCCGTGTGTCAGCGCAAAAGTCTCTGATTGACAGGTGTCCATCTCAAAATCCCTGGATATGTTCTGCTTCAATGCCTTCAAAATACCGGAGCGTCCTGACCGTAAGATCCAGCGTGGCGGCCTCATCGCAGACCAGTAGCGTTTTGGCATGCAGTTGCAATGCTGAGATCGTCCACATGTGGTTAATTGCATCTTCCACCGCGGCCTTGACGGCGCGGGCCTTGCCTGAACCTGTAGCAAGAATGATAACTTCGTCGGCATCCATGATGGTTCCCACGCCGACGGTCAGCGCGAGCCTGGGTACCTGGTTGATATCACCATCGAAAAAACGGGCATTGGCCTGGCGGGTATCCAGTGTCAGTGTCTTGATTCGGGTACGCGAGCCCAGGGAAGACCCGGGCTCATTAAACGCGATATGGCCATCATGGCCAACGCCGCCAAAGAAGAGGTGAATGCCGCCAACCGCTGCGATGCAATCTTCATAGCGCTCGCATTCGGCTTCCAGATCCCTGGCGTTGCCGTTCAGAAAGTGGATGTTGTCAGCAGGTATATCGATATGTCGAAACAGGTTGTCATCCATAAAGGTGCGATAGCTCTGGGCGTGTCCGGTCGTCAGGCCGACATATTCATCCATGTTGAACGTGATGACATGCCGGAAGCTGAGTGCTTCCTCGCGGTGAAGGCGCACCAGTTCCCTGTAAGTCATCAATGGGGTGCTGCCGGTTGGCAGCCCCAGAACGAAAGGACGGTCTGGGCCGGGATTAAATGCCTGAATGCGGTCTGCAATATGGCGTGCAGTCCAGCGTCCTGCAGTATGAGCATCTCGCAGAGGGATAAGACGCATGATTGTCTCCCGGCTAGTCACTTCGGATGGCGCTTAAGGCAAGAGCAGACACCGAACCAGAGGTTAAAGATCAATTTTTAGATAATTTACATAATAAAATAATAGGCGGTTAATGGGTCAAATTCTTTTCGTTCAAGCTTGTTTTTTTGATTCGGACATAAGATTTATCGCTATATATTTCACAATATAAAAAATGCAGGTGCGATGATGCCGTAAACGCTGCTGGCTGACCGGTTTGCACGCAAGATCGTCGGCTGCAGCGCGCGCCTGAAAGTGTTTCAGTCAATAACAATGACAGCGCAGCGAAACTGCTAGAAGCGTGTTTTGCCGCTTTGGGCGGTCGTGAGAATATTACCAGTCCTGTACAGCTGGCCACGATGCGAGTTCGGGTTGAACGATTTAACCCTGAACGTCTGGACCGGGATAAATTGAAAGTCTCAGGGTTGCTGGGGCAGATGCTTATTAGCGAAACCGTTATTCATTTGCTGGCAGGCGATCAGGCTGCAGCGCTGGCGAAAGGTTTGCAGTTCTGACATCTTGCATGACAGGTCAAAACAGGAAGGGAAGAGGCAATCTTTCCTTCTTTGTTTGATAGGTAGCCTTTAAGATGTTTCCTAACGGCATGATATCAAAGTGTTTTTCCAAGCTTAGCAATATAGTTTTAAATAACATTTTGGTTTAACTGTACTAACACTTTTGATCTGGTTTCCCTGCAACAAAGCCGTTACTGTAATGTAAGGATTGTTGAGGGCAAACTGAAAAAACGATTTATGGTTAATTCAAACGCGCAGCGTCATGCACGGCTGCTCAGGCTGGCATCCACCGCGTCGGTTGTCACCGCAGTCATATTGATTGTGGCCAAGCTGTTTGCCTGGTGGGTCAGCGGCTCGGTGAGCATGATGGCCACGGTCATTGATTCAACGCTGGACGCCTTTGCCTCGCTGGTCAACATGGTTGCCGTCTATATCGCGCTGAAACCGGCCGATGAAGACCATCACTTTGGTCATGGCAAGGCGGAACAGCTGGCGGCATTGGCTCAGTCTGCGTTCATTGCGGGTTCTGCCATTTTTCTGATTCTCCATGCGATCAATGACCTGACCAATGACGTGGAGATCGACAATGAGCAGATCGCCATAATGGTCATGGCCTTCTCGATCGTCTGTACTCTAGTGTTATTGCTGATTCAGAACTATGTCATTCGTCAGACTAAGTCCATCGCGATCAAGGCTGACGAAATGCACTATCGAATGGACTTGATTACCAATCTGAGCGTTATTCTGGCCCTGGCTTTGGCGGCTGCCGGTTATAGGGAGGCGGATGCGATTTTCGGTATTCTCATTGCCCTGTATATGCTTAACAGTGTCCGCAAGGTGGGCTGGGAAGCCATCCAGATGTTGATGGATAGAGCATTGCCGGAAGAAGAGCTGGAACGCATCGAAAAGACCATTCTCAGCATTGACGGGGTTCAGGGCGTTCACAACCTGAGAACCCGTATATCAGGTGCTGTACCCATTATTCAGTTTCATCTGGATGTAAAGGGGGATCAGAGCGTTAGAAAGGCGCATGATATAGGTGGCAACGTCAAGCGGGCTATCCTTGAGTGGATGCCGGATGCAGATGTTACGTTTCACCTGGATCCAGACTGAGTCATTGATCTTTCAGTCAAAAGGCTACCGGTTTTATAAACCGGTAGCCTTTTTTTTATTGAGAGGTTAAACGGTTTGTGTGGCGGGTTTCGTTTTATGCACGGTTTTTCTGGCCAGCAGGGTATAGATTACCGGCACCACAAACAGTGTGAACAACGTACCGATCATCATGCCGCTGGCGATAACGAGACCGATATTGAAACGGCTCACGGCGCCGGCGCCGGAAGCCAGCAGCAACGGTACAATCCCGAGCACGGTAGCCCCGGTCGTCATCAGTACCGGACGGAGCCGGAGTGCTGCGGCTTCTTCCACGGCTTTGCGGATATCCAGCCCTTGTTCCCGGCGCAGCTGGTTGGCAAATTCGACGATCAGAATGCCATGTTTGGTAATCAGCCCTATCAATGTGACCAGGCCTATCTGGGTATAGATGTTCATGGTGACACTGATACCTAAGCCATGCTCAAACATATTGCCCAGCACCAATGGGATCAGGGCGCCACAAATGGACATGGGCACCGTGACCATGACAACCAGCGGATCCCTGAAACTTTCAAACTGGGCAGCCAGCACCAGGAAAATGACCAGAAGGGAGATAGCGAACGTCACCAGCAAGGCTTGCCCCTCTGTAATGTACTGGCGAGAGCTGCCCTCATAATCAATACCAAAGCCCTCCGGATTGATCTCGGCAGCTTTTTCCTGCAGGAATGCAAGTGCTTCGCCAAGGCTGACCCCGGGTGTCAGCATGCCCTGAAGTTTGGTCGAATTGAGCTGCTGGAACTGGGTCAGCCGGTTGGGCTGTGTTTCAGCGCTGACGGTGACGATGGCGGATAATGGCACCATATCGCCAGACTCTGATCGAACGTAGTAACGTTCCAGCCACTCAGGGGTAAGCCGGAATTCCCGTGGCGCCTGGGGGATCACCTTATAACTGCGTCCTTCGATGCTGAACCGGTTCAAATTGCCGTTACCCAGCATGGTCGACAGCGTAGTGCCGATATCCCGCATGCTGATGCCCAGGCTGGCCGCCTTGTTTCGATCGACCATCAACTGGGTTTCAGGCCGGTTAAAACGGAGTTCATTGCTGATAAACATGAACAGTCCGGATTCCCGGGCGGCTTTTGTCAGTGCTTCGGAAATCTGGTAAAGGGTTTCGTAGTCACTGGTGGTATTTACCACGAGTTGTACCGGCAAGCCGCCACCCGCGCCGGGCAGGGAGGGCATGTTGAAGGAGAAGACTTCCAGACCGGCAACCTGGCTGAGATGGTTGTTCTGCAAGTCCTTTTGAATGGCGAACTGGCTGCGATGGCGTTCATGCCAGGGTTTCAGCAGCATACCGCTGAACGACATGTTAGGGCCGCCATCACCGTTCACCAGGAACGAACTCTCATATTCCGGAAACTGCCGGTAAATGGCTTCATAGGTATCGGTGTAACGGTTCAGGTAATCAATGTTCGCGTACTGGGGGGATTTGGACATGACAAAGATAATGCCCATATCCTCGTTAGGCGCCAGTTCGCTGCGGGTTTCCATAAACATCACGGGAATGGCGCAGAAAACCACTGCGGCAAAAAGCAGGGTGGGACCCCGGTAAGCGAGTCCCCGGCGTATGACCGCCTGGTAGGTGTTTTTCAGTTGCTCAAAACGATGATCCAGCCACTGGACGAACCGACTGTCATTGCCGGCCGGTTGTAATAACCGGGAACACATCATCGGAGACAGTGTCAACGCGATAATGCCGGAGATGACGACGGCGCCTGCCAACGTAAAGGCAAATTCCCGGAACAAACTCCCGGTCAGGCCGGTCATGAATCCGATCGGGGCATAAACTGCTGCCAGGGTAATGGTCATGGAAATGACCGGCAGGGCAATTTCACGGGCGCCTGCCAGCGCAGCCTCAAACGGGGGCTTGCCGTCCTCAATATGGCGATGGATGTTCTCCACGACCACAATGGCATCATCCACTACCAGTCCGATGGCCAATACCATGGCCAGGAGTGTCAGCAGGTTGATGGAATAACCCATCAGATGCATCAGGAACAATACGCCAACCATGGAAAGTGGAATGGCGACGACAGGGATCACAACAATCCGCAGGGATCCCAGGAACAGGAAAACCACCAGGATGACAATCAACGTCGCTTCCAGCAGGGTTTTTACGACTTCATCGATGGATGACTGGATGAATTCTGTGGCGTCATACACGATATCGGCATTGAGCACATCGGGGAGTTGGGCCTTGATGCCGGGTAGAATCTGCCTGACCCGATCAATGACATCCAGGGGGTTGGCGGATGGCGTGGCGGAAATGCCGATGTAAACCGACTGAATCCCGTTGAAGGCCACATAACTGTCGAAATTCTCTGCACTGAGCTCAATGTCGGCAACATCCTGCAACCGGACCAGGGTATCGTCATCGTTTCTGACAATGATGCGACGGAAGGCCGCTTCGCTGCTCAGGTCTGTGCGGGCGTTGACACTGGTAACGGTCAGATAACTTTTGGTTTCACCCGCGGCAGATTGAAAGTTATTGTCAAGAATCGCCTGGTTGATATCCGCTGCCGTAACGCCCAGGGCGGCCATGCGCACCGGATCGAGCCAGACGCGCATGGCAAAGGTCTTCTGGCCCAGTATCTCCGCGCTCCCGACACCTTCCAGGGTTGCTAGCCTGGGTTGTACAACCCGGGTCAGGTAATCCGTCACCTGCTCGTTGCTCATCGCATCGCTGTAAAAACTCAGGTAGAGCAGGGCGGAACCCTTGTTGTCACCTTTTGTGATGACAGGGTCTTCTGCTTCAGACGGCAGCTGGTTTCTGACCTCGTTGACCTTGGCCATGATTTCCGTCAGTGCCCGGTCGGCACTGTATCCCAGTTGCAGGTAGGCGGTGACTGTTGAGGTGTTCTGGCTGCTGCTGGAGGTCAGGTAATCAATGCCCTCCGCTCCGGCCATGGCCTGCTGGACAGGTGTTGTCACAAAGCCCTGCATCAGCTTGGCGCTGGCGCCGGGATAGACTGTCGTGACGGTGATCACGGCGTCTTCCATGGCGGGATATTCGCGCACGGGGAGCTTCTGGAAGGCCTGCAATCCCAGGAGAAGAATCAGCAGGCTGACCACGGTGGCAAGGACGGGGCGCTGGATGAAAATATCGGTAAATGCTTTGCGGGTTGTCACAGACATACGGCTTGCCCTCAGAGTTGCACATTGTTGTTAATGACAACGCGGGTGCCGTTATCCAGCTTCAGCTGGCCGGATGTGACGACCTGTTCAGTACCGTCAAGGCCTTCCGTAATGGCGACACGGCCTTGCTGGCGTTCGCCGGTACGCACAAAGGTTCGTTTGACGGTCAGTGTTTCCGTTTCATCCTCATTGTCCTGACGATGGATGGCATAGACGGAATCACCATAGAGGGTATAGGTAACGGCCGTTTCAGGGACGGTGATGACGGGGACCTGTTCGGCAAGAATAATGTCGATATCGGCAAACATTCCGGGTAACAGCTGGGTATCACTGTTATCAACGATGCCGCGGACATCAATGTAACGGGTATCACTGTCCACCTTGGCATTGATGGCATCAATGGTGCCGGTAAACCACTGGTCACCGTGGGCCGGGACCTTGAATCGGATGCCCTGGCCTTTGAACAGGTCAGGAACGGCCTGCTCCGGCAGGCTGAAGTCGATGTAAAGGCGGGATAGATCCTGCAGGGTGGCGATTTTGTCGCCTTCGCTCAGGTAATCCCCCGGCTCGGCCCGGCGAATGCCGATAGTGCCGCTGAAGGGCGCCGTGATTCGTTTTTTGCGTAGCTGGGCTTCAGTCTGGGCGACGGCAGCCCGGGCTTCGTCCAGTGTGGCGGCGCTCTGGTCAAACTGGGTCTGGGAGATGGCGCGTTTCTCGATCAGGGCGCGATCGCGGTCGTAGGTCAGTTGGGCCAGCTTCAGGCGGGCCCTGTAACTCTTCAGGTTGGCCTGTTCCGTCTGGTCATCCAGTTGCAAGAGTGGTTGTCCTGCAGAAATCGTTTCACCGGATTGAAACGTGACCTCCCGAACAATGCCTTTGACTTCGTTTTTGAGCTCGACTCCCTGTATTGCCGTGAGACTGCCGATGGTCGCCAGGCGGGGCTGCCAGGTTTCCTGCCGGACAGTTTCGGCGGATATGGTGACTGGAGGTGGCGTGAAGGAGGCGAAAATTTGCGCTGTCATGTGCTTTTCAAGCAGCTTGTAGCCACCCAGTGAGCCAAACAGAAGGGTCAGCACTACACCGGTGAGCAGCCATCGCTTAAGCATTCTGAGTCCCCTGAATCCCTGTTTTTATTGATGGTGTTTTTGTTTTTTTGCAGACGCCGCGGCATGATGGCGGCTCTGAGTGCGGCTAACTATACCGCAGGCTGTTTTGTCGGGGAAACGTTACGTTGACTTGATGGTCAGGAAAGGCGGCGCCGGTTTAAATCCAAGTGGATCAGTAAGTGAGCAAATGCATGATTACAGTCTCAGAACTGGCGGTGTACCCCGTCAAGTCCTGCCGACAGCGCGTTGTGACAGAGCGGATGATAGACGCCTTTGGGTTCAGTGGCGATCGCCGCTGGATGGTGGTCGACCGTGATGGAAAATTTATCACCCAGCGACAGTTTCCACGGCTGGTTCTGGTGACGGTTGAGGAGCAGGGAGCGGGTATCCTGCTCTCTGCTGAAGGTATGGCGTCGCTTGCTGTTCCGTTTCCACGTGAGAGTGAAGCGGCTCCCTTGAAAGTGCAGGTATGGAAGGACACCTGCCAGGCGCTGTGGGCCGGTAAGGAAGCCGATGACTGGTTCAGCCGATATCTCGGGGTTGAATGTCGACTGGCCTGGATGCCGGATAACTTCCTTCGCCAAGTGGACAGGGACTATGCCGAAGTAGGCGACCAGGTTTCTTTTGCTGACGGCTTTCCTTTCCTGTTGATTTCAGAGGCGTCGCTGGATGATTTGAATTCGCGACTTGAAACGCCTGTACCAATGCACCGCTTTAGACCCAATATTGTTATCCGGGGATGTGATCCCTACGAAGAAGACCGGTGGGACAGGATACGCATTGGCGACATTGCGTTCAGTGTGGCCAAACCCTGTAGCCGCTGTGTTATGACAACAGTTGATAGTCAGACGGGTGTGAAAACCGGCGAGCCGTTAAGGACACTGGCGTCATACCGGCGGCAGGATAAAGGCATTATGTTTGGTCAGAACCTCATCCATCACGGGCAAGGGCGGATGGAGCAAGGCATGCCGGTCGATATTATAAAATATAAATAATATACAATCATATATCTTGCTTTAACAGATCAATCACATCCTGAAACATTGGGGTTTACTGACATCAATCATTGCGAATACGGGAAGATACCTACGCCATTCATCGCGTCGGATTGATATAACAGTCCAAGGCCATAATCGTAGTCATAAAACAGGAATGGATTGTGTCTGATATCAAACACTTAGAACCCACCAGAATCTGGGAACATTTTAGCGATCTGTGCCAGATTCCACGTCCATCCGGTCAGGAAGAACAAGTACGGGACCACATTGTTTCATTTGCTGAGCGTCTGGGTCTCGAGAGTTATGTAGATGAAGTCGGCAACCTGATTATCAGGAAACCCGCTACCGCGGGTATGGAAAACCGTGCCGGTGTCATCCTCCAGGGCCACCTGGATATGGTGCCTCAGAAGAATGCTGATACTGATCATGACTTCAGCCGTGATCCCATCAAGGCCTATGTGGATGGTGAATGGGTGACTGCCGCCGGCACCACGCTGGGTGCAGACAATGGCATGGGTATCGCCGCCACTCTGGCAGTTCTGCAGGCCACTGATATCGCTCATGGTCCGATCGAAGCACTGTTCACCATTGATGAAGAGCGCTCCATGGTCGGTGCAGAAGCCCTCAAGCCAGATGTGCTGAAGGGTAAAATCCTGATTAACCTTGATACTGAAGAAGAGGGCGAGGTTTACGTGGGTTGTGCCGGCGGCGTTGATGTTCTGGCCGATGCCACTTACACCGAAGAAACTGCGGGTGCGGATCAGCAGTGGCGCAAACTCACCATCAAGGGTTTGAAAGGCGGTCATTCCGGCTGTGATATCCATTTGCAGCGTGGCAATGCCAGCAAACTGATGATCCGTATGCTCAAGCAGATGCAAACGCTGGGCGTACGCATTGCCACCTTTGAAGGCGGTAATCTCAGTAATGCCATTCCTCGTGAATGTTTTGCTACGGTTGCCATCCCATCAGCGCATGTCGCCGCATTCGATGCGTTGTTTGACAAAGTTGCAGCAATCTTTGGCAATGAACTGCAGGCGGTAGAGCCTGACCTCGTCATGCTGGCTGAAGAAGCCGACGCCCAGGTTCACATCATGGCTGAAAAAGATCAGGCTACCTGGCTTGATGCCCTGGATGCCTGCCCACACGGTGTTGACCGGATGAGCGACAGTGTGCCTGGCGTGGTTGAGACCTCTAACAACCTAGCCATTGTGACCATCTCGGAAGGCAAGATCCATGCGACCTGTTTTGCACGCAGCCTGATTGACAGCGCTACTGAGAGCATGGGGCATCGCCTATGCGGACTGTTTAAGCTCGCGGGTGCCGAAGCGCGTATGGTGGGCATGTTCCCGGGGTGGCAGCCTGATGTTTCCTCTGCCATGCTGGTAACCATGAAACAGACCCATGAGACGCTGTTCGGTAAAGCACCGGAAGTGAAGGTTATCCATGCTGGACTGGAGTGCGGCATTCTGGGCGCGACCTATCCTTCATGGGATATGGTATCCATTGGCCCAACCATCGTGTTCCCTCACTCGCCTGATGAGAAGGTTCACATTGAGAGTGTGGGTCGTTTCTGGCAGTGGTTACAGGCAGCACTGGCTGCTGTGCCGGAAGCTGCCTGATATCGCTGACGTTTGAAGCTGCCGCCAGGGAAGGTGGCCAACAATCATAAAACCCGGTATGCAGGACACCCTATGACCCTCAGTGTGTTTGATTTATTCAAGATCGGTATAGGGCCTTCCAGTTCCCATACCGTTGGCCCTATGAAGGCTGCCTGCCAATTTGTTCGAACGGTTCCACTGCAGGATGTTGCGAGAATTCGGGTTGAACTTTACGGCGCGTTGGCATTAACAGGTGTGGGACATGCCACCGATCAGGCTGTGGTGCTGGGTCTTCTCGGTGAAATGCCGGAAACCATTGATCCTGACACCGCCCCCGAACGTTATCTTGCTATTTGTAAGAACAATCGCTTGACACTGCCCGCTCAAGATCCGATCCCATTCAAGAAAGACACCGATATCATTTTTAACAATACCCCCCTTCCAGAACACCCGAATGGCTTACGTCTGCTGGCATTTAACAAACAGGGAATCACTGTCGCGCAGCAGACCTGGTTTTCAGTAGGCGGCGGTTTTATCGTCTCAGCTGACGAAATCCAAGTGGCAGATAATGTGCAGCCACTGGGTGTCAAGAGTGTTCCGTATCCCTTTGAATCGGCTGAAGAACTTTTAACACTGTGCCGCAATCATAACCTGACTGTCGCGCAATTGATCATGACTAATGAAACGGTTCTGAGTGGAGACACAGGCCGCGTTAAACAAGGCTTGCGGAAGCTCTGGCAGGTTATGGACGACTGCATTGAGCGGGGCTGTCGTTCAGATGGGCTTCTACCTGGCGGGTTGGATGTAAGACGCCGTGCTTCGGGGTTATACCAGGAATTGATGAGTGCGACCCCGGATGTCACTGATCCCTTGCTGGCGATTGACTGGGTCAATCTGTTTGCCCTTGCGGTTAATGAAGAAAACGCTGCCGGAGGTCGGGTGGTTACAGCCCCGACGAATGGCGCAGCCGGTGTTATTCCCGCTGTTATTGCCTATTACATGCGCTTCATTGATGGGGCGGATGAGCAGGGACTGTTTGATTTCATGTTGACTGCTGCGGCCATTGGTATGCTCTACAAAAAAAATGCCTCTATTTCTGCCGCTGAAGTCGGTTGTCAGGGGGAAATTGGCGTTGCCTGCTCAATGGCCGCTGCCGGCTTGACTGCAGTACTTGGTGGCAGCGTAGAGCAGATTGAGAATGCCGCAGAAATTGGTATGGAACATAACCTGGGAATGACCTGTGATCCCATCGCAGGCCTGGTACAGATTCCCTGTATCGAGCGAAACACCATGGGGGCTGTCAAAGCCATCAATGCCGCCCGGCTGGCGTTGCGAGGAGACGGTTCTCATCGTGTAACACTCGATGAAGTCATAGAAACCATGCACCAGACCGGCAAGGACATGCAGAGCAAGTATAAGGAAACCGCGTTAGGGGGCCTGGCTGCTAACGTCATTCTCTGTTGAGTTTCGATAAATCCATATAAAATATGTTCAAATAAACTACTTGCCATGCGATGAAAAAGTGTATAATGCCGCGCTCTGACAGTTTCCCTGTATTCAGTTTCTTCCAAACTGACTTACAAACGTCATATTGAATCAATAGATAGACAGTCAAAAACACTGCCTGATCGTCACGAGGTTGAGGTATTTTCAATGGAAACATCCACCGCAGGAGGAAATCCTATCATTTCAGAAGAACAAGCGCTCGTCGAGCAACGTAGACTGGAAGCGTTACTGGAAATTACCACCTCTCATAATAAGGAAGTACAAGGCCTGAAATCCCAGCTGGAAGCTGCTGAAAAGAAAGTCATGAAATTTTCAGTGCAGGCCAAGAATCTGGATGGTGAAATCAAAAACCTGCGTGCCCAGAACCCTGATCGCATGAAAAAGCAGGTGAAGCGTCTTCAGGAACAAAACCGTGTCCTGACCGCTGAAAACAACACGCTCAAAAGCAAGCAGAAGCAGCTTCAACAGCAGGTGCAGAGCCTGACGCTGGAACTGGAAAAGGCGCAAGCCGAGCAGAAGCAAGAAGAAGCTGCTGCCAGCTGATCGTATCCTACCCGTTAACTGCAGGGACAGAGGGTTATTCAAGTCTATACAAGGTGTAACTTCCGGTGTATTCCTGATACTGAATATCTTATCCGAGAGAGTGGTTTAGCCGCTTTCTTGTGACAGGCATTTCATACTGTTTATTGAATTGTCAGAGTTCTGTCTTCCTGTTGCGTGAGCGCTGGCGGTTTATCCATTGGATATGACCGCCAGCGTTTTCACTATCTGTTACTTGATACTCTCATTTGTGGGTTGCACCAGTACCCAGGGGGCAATCACCACTGCCCACACAAGCCTATCCTGCTCAAACCAGGTGCGGGCTTCTTCATCGCTGACACTGTCCAGCATGCCATTGCTCATCCAGTACTCAATCTTTGACTTTTCATCCTGATGCATTGCCACGGCAGCATCGACAAGATCCAGCCCTTGATGGACATGCAGCGTTTTCCCGCTGGCGAAAAAACGTTGCAGATCATGCCAGCCGATTTTAGCTGTTTCCTGATTAATCAATGCTTTAGGGTCAATATCAGAAGGGGTTTCTTCGTACATGCTGACTCCGCGATGAAGACTGTTGACGGTAAATGTTACCGAATTATTTCGCGTAACAGCAGTACTGAACAGACTGAATCGTATAGCATCCCTATCCATACGATTCAGTCTGGCCTGACACCAGGTCAGCAATGACCTTGGTACCTGGATTTTGTACCTATGTTTCACTCCTAATGGTCTAGCCCTTTCTGGCTGATTTAGAGTATGTCTTTTGGGACCACACTCAAGCAGACACGCCTTATTGCTGCCAATGCCATTGCTGGTTATCGCCACCATGGTAATCCCAGATACCAACACCGCCTCCGTTGGACGTGCGGTAGGCATCAATCACCTTTTTGTGGTTTTTAACGCTGCGGATAAATGTGCCATCCTTGATCCAGCGCTGGTTGTCGCCTCCATGGCAATCCCAGACGATCAGGCGGGTACCATTCAGAACGCCCATGCCGTCAAGGCAGCGATTCGGGTTTTCCCGGTTCCTGATACTGCCTTCTGCGGTGAACTGCCAGTACTGGCTGTCGGTGCCGTCACAGGCTTCCAGGGTAGTATGGGCCAGATTGATCACGCTGTTTCCGTCCAGGCAGAGGTTGTTCATGGTGATCGCACGGTAGCCATCGCTTTCAACGGGATCTTTGGCCGGAAGAGGGAACGTAAAGTCGCCTTCCACCGGGAAGTGGTCGGAAAGATCCCAGTCGCCCCAGAGGCTCGCATCAATACTTCGCGGGGTGAGCAGTGCATTGGTGCTGGTCACCGGCTGGAGATGACGGTTGCTGTACAGCACATAATCCAGATACTCCCGGTACTCTGAAGCCCATTTGTTTACGTGGCCGTCATAGCTGTAGGGGTAGGCGCCTGTTGCCCGGGGTTCGGAGGCATCAAGAATAGCCAGCATCTGATTGTATTCGCCAGGAAAATTGAGTTTGTCTACGTTGAGATCGCCGGCTATAAGAACGGGCTCTGTCGCAGGGATCGCCTGCCCGTCAATAAAGTGCCGGAGTTGCTGAAGGTGTTCAGCCCTGACAGCAATATCCTCTGCACCGGTATAGGCATGGGTATGGGTGCCAAAGACGTGATAGCTATTACCCATTTTGTTGACCTTTGCATAGACAGCGCCTTTGGCTGCCAGGCAACCATCATTGATGCAGCGGTCGTATACCGTCTGGTCTTCTTCCTCAATCGGCCAGCGACTGGCGATAAAGATACCGCCGTCTTCCATTTTTCCGGTTTCATCAACGATGCGGGTGAAATAAGGGTACTCTTCATCCAGTCGGTTAATGAAATTTTGGCGCAGGGTATTATCAAATAACTCCTGGAAAACAATCACGTCATAACCGCTGACGACATCCAGCATGGCGTCCAGGCGCTCAGCGGATTTCCTGGCAATCAGACCCGGCAAGAGAATCCAGGTGTTGTAGGAGAGAACTTTGAGTTTATCGCTGCTTTGGACTGTGGGTTGCTGACGCTCATTATGGATTACATAGTAAAGGTCATCCCCTGATGTGCGGGCTTTCTGGGAACGGAAGGCCAGGGTACTTTGTATGCCATCAAACGATACGGCCTGCTGATGTATCTCCCGGTCATAAAACCATGGTAAATCTCCGGTTTCACTGGCAGCGCTCAGCCACATCTTGCTGAAGCTCAGGGTGCCTGTCAGCTTCTGCTGGAGGGTCACCTGGTTTTGGGTGCCGGAAACCAGGGTGTCCAGAAAATACGTCTTGCCGTTTTTGATGCCTTTATCCCGGTTCATTCGCAGTACCCGCCGGGTAGCCAGTGGCGGTACTTCATCGGCGAGCTGTTCATAATGTTCACCGGCGACCAGCGTAGTATCGCCCCGCACATGGGTTTCTATCTGCAGGGTTTCATAGGTATTGTTGGTGAGGTAAACATAACTTTCTGCAATGGCTGTACTGCTAAAGCAGAACAGCAGAAAGATCTGAAATAGTCTTGTCATAAGGTGTGGCCTATTAAAATTCATTATTCTTTTGGCTGGCTCAGAATAGTGACAAGCGGCAAACGATACAAGACTTATACTGGACATAGGAATAGGCAGTCTGTTGATTTAACGGCAATTGAGAACAAGTGAACATTTATTAATCTGATTTCAACTTGCTTCCGGGGGATTTATGAATATATACGATATTGCACGAAGCGCTGATGTGACTCGCTGGCATTCCGTTCCCTGTCACCGTTATCCCTCGATTGCCGAGCATTCTTTCCTGGTCACAATGTACGCCTGTTCGCTCACTGATGTGGTTTATCCCGATATTTCGCCTGAAGAAAAGCTGGCGCTGGTCCAGTTCTGCCTGTGGCATGATATGCCGGAGACATTGACCGGTGATTTGGCAACACCGCTTAAGCGTCGACTTGAAGCTTCCTTCCCCAAGGGCGACAGCCCCATCGAAAAAATAGAAGAATCCCTCTGCCCTGAATACAAGCGGTTTAAGCATCATCTGCCTGACCGTTTAAAGCGAATTGCCAAACTGGCGGATATCATGGAGGCGATGAAATTCATTCGCAGTGAAGGAAAGGGCGGCGTCAGCCAGCATATTTTTCAGGAGCGCCAGAAAACCTTCAGCCAGCTAGTCAAAGATTCCATGGCACAATACCCAGAGCTGAATTGGCAGGCGGCCGATGGCTTGCTGAATGAGTTGTTAAACGGTAACCCCACCATGATTGATTTTGTTGATGCCTTTCAATAAATCACCTGAATTGTGACTCGCTGCTAAAGTAATCTAAATAAGCAATGTGAAACCATGGACGGTTGACGGTTAATGGAAACCTATTCCCAGCTTATGCCATGGATTAATGGCTCAGTCCTGGTGCTCGTACTGGCAGCATTAATCAGCAACCTGTGGCGTGCGGGTCAGATTTTTGCGATGGCGTTGCTTTATTTTCTGTTTACCGGCCAGTTGGGCGTAGAAGATGCATTGACCAATTTTGTGAACCCTGTACTGATGACGCTGGTTTTGTTATTACTGGTTTCCATTGTTCTTGAAAAAAACCGTTTTATTGAGATGGCCACTCGTCACGCACTGGATTGCGGTTACCGTACGGCGTTACTGCGTCTGTGTACCATGACGGCGTTTTTATCCTCCATGCTAAACAATACCGCCATTGTTGCTGCATTCATGGGTAAGGTGGCAGGCCAAAAGCAGCATGCGGCTTCAAAGCTGCTGATTCCTCTTTCTTATAGCGCTATTGCCGGCGGAATGCTGACGTTGATTGGTACATCGACCAATCTCATTATTAATAGTTTTGTGGTTAGCGCAGGTCTTGAACCGCTTGAATTTGGTGATTTCTTCAAGATTGGTGCACCGGTTGTGATGGCGGTACTCTTCGTGCTGATCGCAACCGGCCAGTACATTTTGCCGGATAGTACCCAATCCAGTGAATCGTATAACAAGTTCCTGATGGAAGCGCGGGTTGAAGAAGGCTCTCCGCTGGTTGGTAAAAGTATCAAGGAAAATGGTTTTCGGGATCTGGAAAGTATCTTCCTCGTCGAAATCTGGCGCGAAGGCCGATTGATTACTCCTGTTCGTCCCAATCGTCGTATACGTGCCAACGATATTCTGATCTTTAATGGTGATCCGAATTTTATTGCCGAACTGGATCGATTTTCCGGTCTGGCCTTGCTTACCGAAGAAGAGAGAATCCCGGTCGGTAATTTGACCGAGGTGGTCATTGCCTCAGGTTCTGACCTGGCGCGCAAGTTTGTCCGTAACCTGGGACTTCGCATACGCTATGATGCTGCCGTTGTAGCCCTGAGCCGGGGAAATCAGGAATTAACCGGAAAATTGTCCAATGTCCGCCTTCAGGTAGGAGACCGGTTGTTGTTGGCCACGGGCGAGGATTTCAGGGCGCTTAGTGAAGAAACAACAGATTTTCATGTTCTACGAGAGCATGTAGCCAGTGGCAGTCTGGATACGCGTAGCAGCGTGATCAGTATTTCGCTGTTTCTGTTTGCCCTGGCGGGTTCCATTATGGGCTTGTTTCCCTTGCTGGAAGGGCTGATCGGTGTATTTATTGTCTATCTTCTGGCTGATTACACGCGTCTGGAAGAACTGCGAAATCGCATCCCGTTTGAACTGATTACTGTTATTGGTTCTGCCCTGGGTATTGCCCAGGTCTTTACTAATGACGGCACCGTCCATGCCATCGCACAAAATGCCGCGATTTATTTGCAGGGCTTTCAGCCTTGGGTAGTGATGACTGGGCTGTTTATTTTAACCATGGTATTGACTGAGGTCGTCACCAATAATGTTGCGGCAGCCTTGTCATTTCCTCTTGCCTTGGGGCTGGCCCAGGTATTAGGGATCGATCCCGGTGCCTTTATTATGACCATTGCCTTTGCTGCCAGCTGCAGCTTTCTCACGCCAGTTGGTTATCAAACCAACCTTATGATTTACAGCGCGGGTAACTATCAATTAACCGATTATCTGCGTGCCGGCTTCCCGGTCATGTTGGTTTATGCCTGCGTTTCTATTTCAATGATTTCATGGTTTTATCTTTTCTAGATATTCCGTCATACAACATCTTGATTAACTGGCTAATATTTATAGCGATTCCTGATTACCTCCATTCATCAGCCACTGCAGAAGCAAATGCTTTGAAAGCCTTGGCATGCTGGCGATAAGAGCAGCTGATTCCATTTTCAGGTGTCAGCGCGAAGATACTTATGCGCCATCTATCCCGCGTGGTAAATGGAAGTCTCGCAAAAGAACTGAACAATGGTGCTAATCAGGTAGCGATTTATGCATGACTTTTTACACGTGCTTGCGATACGTATTCGTTATATGAAGGTCAAGTATGGTCAAGGTTTCAGGAGGTTATATAGCATCATATGCGAAAAAAACTTGTCTTAATGAATGTGGCTGATATCGATAATTGACGGATAAATCGAGAAAAGGTTAGCTTTTTCGGAGGCAAAAAAAACCCGCGTACTGGGGGAAGTATCGCGGGCTAAGACCATTAGGAGTGAAACATAGGTACACAATCCAAGTACCAAGGTCATTGCTGACCTAGCTGACAAGGTTGTAGGGGGACATCAACCTCATCAGCACTGTAAGTATTAACGATATTTTGACATCTTCCAGCCAAGAATTAGACAAAAAACGCATAAAAATGAAATAAATGATTATTAAGGTAAATTATTTGACGGTCGTGAAACCCTAGGTTGCGGTGTCGTCGGGCTTTTCTTTGGGAGGCGTTTGCCGGGGGCCTGATGCAGGTGCGTCGGCTGACAACTTGTCTTTAAAACGTTTGAGATCGCGAATTTGACCCGCCGTCATGTAGAGGTCTGCTTCCTGGCCTTCCAGCGTACTGTCACCATTCCAAGGTAACAGTCGGCAGTCAGACGAGTGTTGGCTGAAGTCCAGGAAGGGGTATTTGATGATGGTGAAATAGGGGGAGTAATCGAAATCCCGAGGCGTACAGAGCTTGGGATTGCGTTGAAACAGCTGCACGCCTTTGTCGCCATTCCGCTTCACCAGGGGCAGGATGGGAAAATGAATAAAACTGAAGGCTTCAGCAATCATGGTTGAACAAACGGTTTTGGTCGCCTGTCCAGGCATGTGGCTGAACAGTGAGGATCTCCAGCGACCGGGAATAAAGCTGTAAGGCAGCAGAAAACGCAATAAATCAAGGATTTGGCGAATGTCGTATTCCTGCCCCAGGCGGCTAACCGCATAATGCAGCACCTGCTGGCCATCGCGATAGCTCATCCCGTTAGGTCGACAGATGCGAACGTGTTCACCTTCATATACCTGCAACGCTCGAATCACCGTGCCAAGCCCCAGCTCACTCTCGATCAGTAATTGATCGTCACTGTCACCGTGATAGCTTTTACTGACGTAGTCTCTCAGTCTCTTATCTTCAATATCATGCAGTTTGCCGATATAGAGGGCGGCATGGGACCAGTTGCTTTGCGTGATTTGCTTGATGACGCCTGCCACGCGGGATCGTCCTTCAATGAGCAGGACGTCCGCAGGTTTCAGTTCGTAGCGAATACGGTCGAAATCACACAGCGTGGCGCCCCGCGCCGGTGAGGTGGGTTGGGCCAGCCATTTTTCTAGCCAGTGAACGATAACACTGAAAGGATTCATTATTGTCTTTCTGCTACTGCCTGATCGAATTATTGGATCCCTTTACTGGTGAGATTAGCACTCCGCTGGATTCAGCCGTGGCGAACCTTATACTTAGTGGACAAGGGTTCCCTATGTGTCAGAACTATGGCGGTATTGCCTGGAGGTCGTGTGACAGATCAGCATCAAACCCGGGATTCTCTGCTAAGTAACCTGGATAAAATAAGAACAGAAGCCGGGCTGCCGCCAGTGCATACCTGGAACCCGCCATTCTGTGGCGATATGGATATGGTCATACGCCGTGATGGCAGTTGGCATTATATGGGTAGTCCGATCGGGCGGGCTTCAATGGTACGGCTGTTTTCAACCATTATGCGGCATGATGATGACGACTGTTATTACCTGGTAACACCGGTCGAGAAAGTCAGGATACAGGTGGAAGATGCGCCGTTTGTTGCCATTGCCGTCGATGCGGAAGGGGAGGGGCAGGATCAGGTGCTGACGTTCACGACTAATGTGGGTGACTCCGTACGGTTGGATAGTGAGCATCCGTTTCGAGTCGATCTTGATCCAGCGTCCGCTGAACCTTCTCCTTATATCCTGGTTCGAGATAGGCTCGAAGCCTTGGTGCATCGGAATATTTTTTACCAGCTCGTTGAAATGGCTGATATTCAGCCAATGGAAGGTAACGATTGGTATGGCATCTGGAGTGGCAGGAATTTCTACAAAATCGCACCAGTTCCATCGCCTTGAAAGGGTAAGAAAAGAGCAAGAAAAAGGGGCGAAACATTCGCCCCATTATTTTACATGTTGGGATAGTTGGGGCCGCCTGTGCCTTCCGGTGCTACCCAGTTGATATTCTGTGCAGGATCCTTGATGTCACAGGTCTTGCAGTGCACACAGTTCTGGGCGTTGATAACGAACCGTTTCTCACCAGACACTTCATCTGCCACGACTTCATAAACCCCGGCAGGGCAGTAACGCTGGGCCGGCTCATCGAATTTCGGCAAGTTGTCGCGTATAGGAAGATCGGCATCCGTCAAGCGCAGATGGCAAGGTTGATCTTCCTCGTGGTTGGTGTTGGAGAGGAAAACGGAACTTAGCTTGTCAAAGCTCAGCTTGCCATCCGGCTTGGGATAGTTCAATTTCGGACAGTCGGCCGCCGGCTTAAGCTGGGCATAATCCGCAGACTTGTCGTGCAGGGTGTAAGGCAATTTACCGTTGAAGATATTGATATCCACCCACGACAAACCACCACCAAGCAAAGCGCCATGCTTGTGCACCAGCGGGCCAAAGTTACGCTGGGCGTGAAGTTCTTCATAAACCCAGGAGCTTTCAAAAGCCTGGGTAAAGGCGCCCAGTTCACTGCCGCCTTCATCACCTGACTTGAGCGTTTCGAAAACAGTTTCCGCTGCGATCATGCCGCTCTTCATGGCAGTATGAGAGCCCTTGATCTTGGCGTAATTCAGGGTGCCGGCATCACAGCCCACCAGCAGGCCGCCGGGAAAAGTCATTTTCGGTAGTGATTGCAGCCCCCCTTTGGCAATTGCGCGTGCACCATAGGAAACACGTTTTCCGCCTTCCAGGAATTGCTTCACAACCGGGCTGTGCTTGTAACGCTGGAATTCATCAAACGGGCTGAGATGAGGATTGCTGTAGTTAAGGTCGGTAATCAGGCCTACAACCACCTGGTTGTTTTCCAGGTGATAGAGGAATCCCCCCCCCATGGAGCCGCTTTCACTTAACGGCCAGCCTGCGGTATGAACGACAAGTCCCTGTTGGTGTTTGTCAGCAGGAATGTCCCACAACTCTTTGATACCAATACCATAATGCTGCGGATCCTTGCCTTCATCCAGCTTGAACTGGCTGATCAGCTGCTTGCCTAAATGACCACGGCAACCTTCGGCAAAGATAGTATACTTGGCACGCAGCTCCATGCCCGGCATATAGCCTTCTTTCTGTTCACCGGTGGCGGAAACCCCCATGTCACCAGTGATGATGCCTTTAACAACACCGTCTTCAACAATGATTTCCTGGGCGGCAAATCCCGGGAAGATTTCTGCGCCTAGTCCTTCTGCCTGCTCCCCCAGCCAGCGGCAGACATTCCCCAAACTGATGATGTAGTTGCCTTCATTATGCATGGTCTTATGCGTCAGGAAGGCGGGGATTTTTTTAGCGTTGTCCTGATCTTTCAGGTAGTAGATATCATCACCCTTGACCGGGGTGTTGAGTGGCGCACCACGCTCTTTCCAGTCCGGGAACAATTCATTCATGGCCCGGGGTTCGAAGACCGCACCCGACAATATATGCGCGCCAACTTCTGAACCTTTCTCAACCACACAGACGGTCAGTTCCTGTTCCGACGCCTGGGCCAGCTGCATCAGGCGGCAGGCTGCGGACAAACCGGACGGACCGGCCCCGATGATGACGACATCGAACTCCATGGATTCGCGTTCCATGACACTCTCCTGCTGCTACGGCTAACCGGACACGGGGTTGGCATCCCCCTGGACCGGCAAACTCACGGCTTTTGGTAAAAATGCGTCTTCGTTGCCTCAAACGCTTGTTTGAATTTTTGTTCGCATTATACTTGGCTTCGCGCAAATGAACAGTGGTCTACCGTAATCATCCTGCGGATAGTCACTACCACGGGTAATGCCCGGGTGATGCCATTATTGTTGATAGTCAGGGTTACTGCCTGTCTTTAAGGGTAGAGTGCAACGACTCACCGGCTTTCCTTGACCCGGTTGCGGCCAGCGGTCAAGATAGCCCGGCACGAGATACGGGATGCTCACATAACAAACCTTATATAACGACCGATGCATCGCCTCCTGGACGCCAACAGTCTGGACAGTTTCAGAGTTGTACAGTCTGCTGGATAAAAAACTGAACGGACAATGTACGAGGAGCTCATGAAGGTTCTTGTAGCGGTAAAAAGAGTCATAGACTACAACGTCAAGGTACGCGTGAAGCCAGATCACAGTGATGTGGATCTGACCAACGTGAAAATGGCCATCAACCCGTTCTGTGAAATCGCGGTTGAAGAAGCGGTTCGCCTGAAAGAGAAGGGCGTGGCTTCCGAGATTGTCGTTGTTTCCATGGGACCCAAAGAGTGTCAGGAGCAGATCCGCACAGCGCTGGCGCTGGGTGCTGATCGCGGCATTCAAGTGCAAACCGAAGAAAAACTGGATTCTCTGTCTGTCGCCAAGCTGCTCAAGGCGATTGTCGATGAAGAAAAGCCCGACCTGATCGTGCTTGGTAAGCAGTCCATCGACAGCGACAACAACCAGACGGGGCAAATGCTGGCTGCACTGGCTGGCCTGCCACAGGGGACTTTCGCGTCTGAAGTTAAAGTTGAAGACGGCAAGGCTGTGGTCACCCGTGAAATCGACGGTGGTCTGCAGACGGTTGCACTGAACCTGCCGGCCGTTGTCACCACCGACCTGCGTCTGAACGAACCCCGTTACGCTTCACTACCCAACATCATGAAAGCCAAGCGTAAGCCGTTGGATGTCAAAACCCCGGCAGAACTAGGCGTTGAGGTGGCTTCCACCATCACCACACTGAAAGTTGAGCCGCCCGCCGAGCGTCAGGCCGGTATCAAGGTCGGCAGCGTGGATGAGCTGGTCGAGAAACTGAAGAACGAGGCAAAGGTGATCTGATGAGTATTCTGGTCGTAGCTGAACACAATAACAGCGCCCTGAACGCTGCTACTAATAACGTCGTGACGGCTGCCAGGGCCATCGGTGATGATATCCACGTCCTGGTCGCCGGCAGCAACTGTGGTGGCGCCGCGGAAGGTGCCGCTCAGATTGAAGGGGTTGCCAAGGTTCTGGTAGCAGACAATGCTGCCTATGAGCACCAGCTGGCTGAAAACACCAGCCTGCTGATCGCAGAACTGGGCAAAAACTATTCCCACGTACTGGCCGCTGCCACTACTACTGGCAAGAACACCATGCCGCGTGTGGCTGCACTGCTGGATGTTGATCAGATTTCTGACATCGTGGCTGTCGAAAGTGCTGACACGTTCAAGCGTCCGATCTATGCCGGTAATGCTATTGCAACCGTGCAGTCCAGCGCACCGATCAAGGTCATCACTGTGCGTGGTACCGGATTCGATGCCGCAGCAAATGGTGGCAGTGCTTCCATTGAAGCGCTGGCTTCTGCGCATGATGCAGGTAACTCTGCCTTTGTTGGTGAAGAACTGGCCAAGTCTGATCGTCCGGAACTGACGGCTGCGGATATCGTGGTATCCGGTGGTCGTGGTATGGGTAACGGTGAGAATTTTGAAATTCTCTACAGCCTCGCAGATAAACTGGGAGCTGCGGTCGGAGCCTCCCGTGCAGCAGTTGACGCCGGTTTTGTACCTAATGATATGCAGGTCGGTCAGACCGGCAAGATCGTTGCGCCGCAGCTGTATGTTGCCGTTGGTATTTCTGGTGCCATCCAGCATCTGGCCGGTATGAAGGACTCCAAAGTCATTGTTGCCATCAACAAGGACGAGGAAGCGCCCATCTTCCAGGTGGCAGACTACGGCCTGGTCGCAGACCTGTTTGATGCCGTGCCGGAACTGGCCGGCAAGCTCTAAGGCAACCCAAAAGGCCCACGAAAGTGGGCCTTGTTTTATCCGCTCTATCTGCTCTGGATTCGACAATCAGGGCTGTTGCATGACAGCCTGTGTTTGTTAGTATGGTTTTACGCTGCAATGGCTGGGATGCCAACTGCAATAATAACGACAAGAGCAGGAAGCGGGTGTCTATCGGGGGTACGCGAGTGGTTTCAATTCTTGTAGCAGACGACCATGATCTGGTTCGGACAGGGATTGTAAGGATGCTATCCGATGTTGATGATTTTGATGTCATCGGTGAGGTATCGACGGGCGAGGAGGCCATTGCATTCTGCCGTCAGCATACACCTGATGTGATCTTGATGGATGTCCGCATGCCAGGCATTGGCGGTCTGGAAGCGACCCGAAAGCTGCAGCATTGCAGCCCTGCCTCGAAAATCATTGCTGTTACCGTTTATTCTGATGATCCTTATCCCAGTCGCTTACTGGAAGCGGGCGCTTCTGGCTACCTGACGAAAGGGGCGGGACTGGATGAGATGGTCACAGCCATTCGGGCAGTTGTGTCGGGAAATCGTTATATCAGCCCTGAAATTGCCCAGCAGATGGCGCTGAAACCCTTCAGTAAGAAGTCTGACAATCCCTTTGAACAACTCTCCCAGCGCGAACTTCAGATTGCGACCATGATTGTCCAGTGCCAGAAGGTACAGGATATTTCTGACAAGCTCTGTCTCAGCCCGAAAACCGTCAACAGTTATCGCTACCGGATTTTTGACAAGCTTGAGATCAACAGCGATGTGGAATTGACGCATCTGGCCATCCGGCATGCACTGGTTGATACACAGACAATGGCAATATAACCGGTTGGCGAGTGCAGTGTGGCAGCGTTCACGTTACCATTCGGTAGAATTGACCGGATGTGCCTGTTATGCCGACAGATAGTAACGCCTTTGATCATCAGACTTATCTAAAAAATGCGCCGGAACAACCGGGCATCTACAAAATGCTGGATGGTAATGCCGACGTGCTTTATGTCGGCAAGGCCAAAAATCTGAAAAAACGGTTATCCAGTTATTTCCGCAAGCAGGGGTTGGCGGTCAAGACACAGGCGATGGTCGCCAGAATTCAGGCCATTGAAACAGTGGTGACCAATACCGAATCAGAGGCTCTAATTCTTGAGCAGAACCTGATCAAAACCCTGAAGCCGCCGTATAACATTCTTCTTCGGGATGATAAATCCTACCCATTTATCTACCTGTCCAATAAAGACTGTTTTCCCCGTCTTGCTCTGCACCGTGGCAGAAAAAACCAGAAAGGCCGTTTCTTTGGACCTTATCCCAGCGCCGGTGCGGCCCGCGAAACACTGGGTATTCTCCAGAAAATCTTCAAAGTCAGGCAATGCGAAGACAGCTTTTTCAGGAACCGGACCCGGCCTTGTCTGCAATACCAGATTAATCGCTGTAAGGCGCCTTGTGTCGATTTGGTGGATGAGCAGGAATATGGCCGGGATGTCCAGGATTCCGTTCGATTCCTGGAAGGAAAAAGCCAGGAAATCATCTTCGACCTGATTGGCAAAATGGATGAAGCGGCAGAATCGCTGGAGTTTGAGCAGGCAGCAGTCTTTCGCGATCAGGTTAATTTTCTGCGCCAGACCCAGGAAGGACAGGCTATCAGTGCCCAGCGAGGCGATGCTGATGTGCTGGGTATCGCCTGGGAGCCGGCGGGATGCTGTGTCATTGTGATTTTTGTACGTCAGGGCAGGGTGCTTGGCACCCGGCAGTTTCATCCGGATTTTAAGTTGGAGACAACCCGTGAAGCGGCTCTGCTCAGTTTCCTGGCGAATTTCTATATCCGGAATGCGGATGCCCGGGACTTTCCTGCCGAGATCGTGATCCCCTGCGCCGTGGATGATCAGGAGTTGCTGGAAACGACATTACGGGAGGTGGCTGGAAAGGCCATATCCCTGCGGTATCAAGTCCGTAGTGACAGGAAGCGCTGGCTGGAGTTAGCAGATAAAAATGCAGTACAGGCCCTGGCGGTATGGCTGGCAGATCGAAAGAACATATATCAGCGATTCCTGATGCTACAGCAGGCGCTGCAAATGCCCGCCGTGCCTGAACGCATCGAATGCTTTGATATCAGCCATACCATGGGTGAAGGGACAGTGGCCTCTTGCGTGGTCTTTGATCAGCAGGGCGCCGTCAAATCGGATTATCGGCGCTTTAATATTCGTGACATAACTCCCGGCGATGATTATGCAGCAATAGGGCAGGCCGTAGAGCGACGTTATGCCCGATTACTCACCGGGGAGGGAAAAATGCCTGATCTGATCCTGATTGACGGCGGTGCTGGCCAGTTGGGCAAGGCCATGGAATCTCTGGAAAATCTGCAGTTGACCAGTATTACGGTCGTAGGTGTTGGAAAAGGGGAGACCCGTAAACCCGGCATGGAAACGCTGCTGGACGGTGTCACGGGCAAAGAATACGTGCTGGAACCCACCAGCCCGGCATTACACCTGGTTCAGCAGGTCAGGGATGAAGCGCACCGTTTCGCCATTACCGGTCACCGTCAGCGTCGTGAAGGTAGACGTAAAAAGTCGACGTTGGAGGATATCCCAGGCGTGGGCGCCAAAAGACGCTCGGCATTGCTGAAATATTTTGGCGGCTTGCAGGCGATTCAGCAGGCGACAGTGGCAGAGTTAAGCAAGGTCAATGGCATTAGCAAGGCGCTGGCGCAGGAAATCCATGATCACCTGCACCGCTAAAAGAATCGTGTACTGCGTATGATTATTTATCCAATCAACGCCCGGTAACTGTTACACTGGCGCCCAAAATCGGGAGTGCCTCCCTGTAGTGGATGATTTTCAGGCTCATTTCAGACGATGAATATACCGAATATTTTGACATTGATCCGTTTGCTACTGATTCCGGTCATCGTGGTGGTCATATATCTCCCGTATAACTGGACGCATCTGGCCAGCGCCAGCATTTTCATGGTTGCATCGATAACTGACTGGTTTGACGGTTACCTGGCGCGAAGACTGAACCAGACGACCCCGTTTGGGGCGTTCCTTGATCCCGTGGCGGACAAGCTGATGGTTGCCGTGGCGCTGGCCACCCTGATTGAGAAGTTCGACAGTCCGCTGCTGACCATCCCGGCGCTGATTATCATCGGGCGGGAGATCATGATTTCCGCCTTGCGGGAATGGATGGCGGAGATTGGCAAGCGCACCAGTGTCGCCGTCAGTTTCATCGGCAAACTGAAAACTGCGATGCAGATGCTCGCCATCACCCTGTTGCTCTGGGCGCCGGGTTTTTCCGACAGCCTGGTGGGGGCGTCCGGCATGGTTTTGCTCTATGTTGCGGCGATTCTCACGTTATGGTCTATGGTTGTATACCTGAAAGCCGCCTGGCCGGAACTGGATCCTTTTGGTCCTAAATAATCTGTTATTTATCAAATGGTTGACAGATTGTAATAAGTCCATACAATAGCCCTCGTCTTCTGCAGGGCAGCGCGGGAATAGCTCAGTTGGTAGAGCACAACCTTGCCAAGGTTGGGGTCGCGAGTTCGAGTCTCGTTTCCCGCTCCACGCTTTATGCAGAAAACCTTCAAGGCGGGTTGGTAGAGCGGTTATACAGTGGACTGCAACTCCATCCAGGCCGGTTCGACTCCGGTGCCCGCCTCCATTTTTCATCAAAGTCTTTGATGAAGCACGGTAAGACGATTTATGATGTGGTGTCCGGAAAGTGATTTCCGGTGATGAATTTACGCCCGGATGGTGAAATTGGTAGACACAAGGGATTTAAAATCCCTCGACCGTTAGGTCGTGCCGGTTCGATTCCGGCTCCGGGCACCATATTGACAGTATCTGAAAGTTTTAAGGCGGGTTGGTAGAGCGGTTATACAGTGGACTGCAACTCCATCTAGGCCGGTTCAACTCCGGTGCCCGCCTCCAATAGAAAGGGAGCCAGATGGCTCCCTTTTTTTTATTTCTGTTTTTTAAGTTAACCATTTGCAAAAAAAGAACGCCGGTAATTGCCGGCGTTCTTTTTTCACTTTTGGCGAGTGTTCAGTATTAGAACTGCTCTTCTTCGGTAGAACCGGTCAGCGCTGTTACGGAAGACTGGCCACCCTGGATAACAGTGGTCATATCATCGAAGTAACCCGTACCGACTTCCTGCTGGTGAGCAACGAAGGTGTACCCCTTCTCGGCAGCAGCGAACTCAGGCTCCTGAACCATTTCAACGTAGTGCTTCATGCCTTCGCCCTGGGCATAGTTGTGCGCCAGTTCGAACATGTTGTACCACATGTTATGGATACCCGCGAGGGTGATGAACTGGTACTTGTAGCCCATGTCAGACAGTTCCTGCTGGAACTTGGCGATGGTGGCGTCGTCCAGGTTCTTCTTCCAGTTGAAGCTCGGCGAGCAGTTGTAGGCCAGCAGCTGGTCCGGGTACTCGGCGCGGATAGCTTCGGCGAACTTGCGGGCTTCGTCCAGATCCGGTGTGGCAGTTTCACACCAGAGCAGGTCAGCATAAGGCGCATAGGCCAGACCACGTGCGATGGCCTGATCAATGCCGGCTTTAACGCGGAAGAAACCTTCCGGGGTGCGCTCACCGGTCAGGAAGGGCGCATCGTACTCGTCGCAGTCGGAGGTGATCAGGTCCGCAGCGTTGGCGTCGGTACGGGCCAGTACGATGGTCGGTACGTCGGCAACGTCAGCCGCCAGACGGGCAGCGATCAGTTTCTGAACCGCTTCCTGGGTCGGAACCAGTACCTTGCCACCCATGTGGCCACACTTCTTGACGGAAGCCAGCTGGTCTTCGAAGTGAACACCGGCGGCACCGGCTTCGATCATGTGCTTCATCAGCTCGTAAGCGTTCAGAACGCCACCGAAACCGGCTTCGGCGTCAGCAACGATAGGCGCGAACATGTTGGTGTAGTTGTCATCACCCGGGTTAACACCGTTCTTCCACTGAATCTGGTCAGCACGGCGGAAGCTGTTGTTGATGCGCTTGATGACGGCAGGAACAGAGTCCACCGGATACAGGGACTGGTCAGGGTACATGCTGCTGGCAGAGTTGTTATCTGCAGCAACCTGCCAGCCAGACAGGTAAATGGCTTCAATACCAGCCTTAACCTGTTGAACCGCCTGACCGCCAGTCAGGGCGCCAAGGCAGTTCACATAACCTTTCCTGGCCTGGCCACCGTAAACCAGATCCCAGAGCTTCTCAGCACCCTGGCGGGCGATGGTGTTCTCGATCTTGACGGAACCGCGCAGGCGGACAACATCTTCCGCGGTATAGGTACGCTTGACGTTTTTCCAGCGGGGATTCTCGGCCCAGTCCTTCTCAATGCGGGCGATTTCTTCCTGGCGGTTATAGGCAGTCATGCGTTACTCCTGTAGTGATTGATATTGGTGAGCTACATGAACGTGACGAATTCTATGGAGTGTGAGAAAATTTCGGAAATTTATAGTTATTATCTTCGACATAAAAATGATGAATAACAGGCAGGGATGCGCTGACCAGAAGTCGCCATAAGCATGAATGTATCGAGAATTGATCTGAATTTGCTGGTTTACCTGGATGCCTTGTTGAGGGAGAGAAACGTCACCCGTGCAGCAGACCAGTTAGGCATTACCCAGCCTGCCATGAGTAATGGCCTGCGGCGGTTGCGGGATCTGTTTGAAGATCCACTCCTTGTCAGAACCAGTGATGGTATGACACCCACGGAGCGCGCCCGTCAGTTACAGCCTATCGTGCGCAATGTTCTGGCTGAGATTGAGCAAGCCGTTCAGCCTCGTAAACCCTTTGAGAGTGCCACCAGCCGACGGGTTTTCCGGATTATGGCCAGTGATTATGCGGAATCCACGCTGATTCCTCAGGTCCTGCGTCAGCTACGTCTTGAAGCGCCGGATGTCACCCTGGATGTATTGACGCCCAGCGATGTCAGCTTTCAGGATGTTGAACGGGGCAGGGTGGATATGGCCATCAACCGCTTTGACGATATGCCCCAGTCTTTCCATCAGGCGATTATCTGGGAAGATGACTTTTCCTGCCTGATCAGTCGCAGCAATCCTATTCTGGATGAGTTTATTCTGGAGAATTACCTTGCCGCCCGGCATGTCTGGGTCAGCAAAACCGGTATGGGAGTTGGTGTAGGCGTGAACCCGGAAGATGTTCAGCGGCTGGGCTGGGTCGATGAGGCTCTGGATAGACTGGGAAAGAAGCGAACGATTTCAGTGTTTACCCGACATTATCAGGTGGCTATGCAGCTGGTGCGCAATAACGACCTTATTGCGACCCTGCCTACCCGGGCTGCCCGGCTTCAGACTGGCGGTGGTGACCTTGTGGCTCTGGCGCCGCCGTTCGATATCCCATCCTTTGAGCTGAAAATGGCGTGGAGTCCTTTGCTGCAGCAGGACTCCGGGCATCAGTGGCTAAGAAGACTGATAATTTCGTTAGCCCAGAAAATGTAAAAACAAAGAAGCCAGCAATATGCTGGCTTCTCTATCTATTGGTTTAAGCTAATTGGCTTAGAACTGCTCTTCTTCGGTAGAACCAGTCAGCGCTGTGACAGAAGACTTACCACCCTGAATAACTGTGGTCATGTCATCGAAGTAACCCGTACCGACTTCCTGCTGGTGCGCTACGAAAGTGTAACCCTTCTCGGCAGCAGCAAACTCAGGCTCCTGAACCATTTCAACGTAGTGCTTCATGCCTTCGCCCTGAGCATAGTTGTGCGCCAGTTCGAACATGTTGTACCACATGTTATGGATGCCCGCGAGGGTGATGAACTGGTACTTGTAGCCCATGTCAGACAGCTCCTGCTGGAACTTGGCGATAGTGGCATCGTCCAGATTTTTCTTCCAGTTGAAGCTTGGTGAGCAGTTGTAGGCCAGCAGCTGGTCCGGGTACTCGGCGCGAATAGCTTCGGCGAACTTGCGGGCTTCTTCCAGATCCGGTGTGGCAGTTTCACACCAGAGCAGGTCAGCATAAGGCGCGTAAGCCAGGCCACGGGCAATGGCCTGATCGATACCTGCTTTAACGCGGAAGAAACCTTCCGGGGTGCGCTCACCGGTCAGGAAGGGCGCATCGTACTCGTCGCAGTCGGAGGTGATCAGGTCCGCAGCGTTGGCGTCGGTACGGGCCAGTACGATGGTCGGTACGTCGGCAACGTCAGCCGCCAGACGGGCAGCGATCAGTTTCTGAACCGCTTCCTGGGTCGGAACCAGTACCTTGCCACCCATGTGGCCACACTTCTTGACGGAAGCCAGCTGGTCTTCGAAGTGAACACCGGCGGCACCGGCTTCGATCATGTGCTTCATCAGCTCGTAAGCGTTCAGAACGCCACCGAAACCGGCTTCGGCGTCAGCAACGATAGGCGCGAACATGTTGGTGTAGTTGTCATCACCCGGGTTAACACCGTTCTTCCACTGAATCTGGTCAGCACGGCGGAAGCTGTTGTTGATGCGCTTGATGACGGCAGGAACAGAGTCCACCGGATACAGGGACTGGTCAGGGTACATGCTGCTGGCAGAGTTGTTATCTGCAGCAACCTGCCAGCCAGACAGGTAAATGGCTTCAATACCAGCCTTAACCTGTTGAACCGCCTGACCGCCAGTCAGGGCGCCAAGGCAGTTCACATAACCTTTCCTGGCCTGGCCACCGTAAACCAGATCCCAGAGCTTCTCAGCACCCTGGCGGGCGATGGTGTTCTCGATCTTGACGGAACCGCGCAGGCGGACAACATCTTCCGCAGTGTAGGTACGCTTGACGTTTTTCCAGCGGGGATTCTCGGCCCAGTCCTTCTCGATGCGGGCGATTTCTTCTTGGCGATTATAAATGGTCATGTTTCGCTCCTGACTTCTGGAATGAGCGTCTGGCGCTTGCAAACAGGTTGGTTGATACCCCTCAATACCGTGCCAACCTTAAGGCACCAGCCGCATGCCGGAGGCATTGTAAGTGGAACTACGGATAGGGGGCAATTTTTATTTTTTATACCGAATATGCCCTGTATGAATTGCTGCCGGCATGACATAAGCAACAGTTAGTCAGTAGAACATGATGGTCAGGTGTCCGATTTTATTCATCCGGGAAATAGCGGTCATAAAGACGATAAATTAGCGGAATCCTAGTGGCATCTTCTAGAATTTTCCGGCATTTTCACACTCCTATACCCTGAAACCTGCTGTTCGCCGGGGGAGGCTTGGGGTTGGCAGGACAGGATTGTTCACCAGGGCTGAGAGGCATAATAACGATGACAGAACGCATACAAGCAGGTGGTCTCCAGGTTGCCAAGGTTTTACATGACCTGGTTGCCAACGAGATAGCGCCGGGAACAGGGGTGGATTCCGATCGCTTCTGGGCCGAACTGGAAAACATTGTCACTGAGCTGGCGCCGGTCAACAAAGCCTTGCTGGAGCGCCGTGATGACCTGCAGGCGCAAATCGATGCGTGGCATCAGCAGCGTCGCGGTCAGGCACACAATGCGGTTGAATACCGTGCTTTCCTTGAACAGATTGGTTATCTGTTGCCTGAAGCGGACGATTTCTCAATCACCACCGAGAATGTTGATCCCGAAATCGCGAAACTGGCAGGTCCCCAGTTGGTTGTCCCTGTCATGAATGCCCGCTACGCGCTGAATGCCGCCAATGCCCGGTGGGGTAGCCTGTATGATGCACTCTATGGCACGGATGTCATTTCTGAGCAGGACGGTGCCGAGAAAGGGAAGGGATACAACCCAGGGCGTGGCGCCAAGGTTATTGCCTATGCCCGACGTTTTCTCGATGAGGCCGCACCGCTTGCCAAAGGTTCGCATGCAGATGTATGCGGTTATGGCATCAAGGAAGGTCAGCTGGCGGTTAAACTGAAAGACGGTTCTGAAGCTGCGCTTCAGCGTCCGGAGCAGTTTGCTGGCTACAAGGGTGAACTGGTTAACCCAACCGCAATTCTCATACAAAACAATGGGTTGCATCTGGAAATTCAGATTGATCCTGGCCATGTGATTGGTAAGGACGATTCAGCTAACGTCAAGGACGTACTGCTGGAATCGGCACTGACCACCATCATGGACTGTGAAGATTCTGTTGCAGCAGTTGATGCTGAAGACAAAGCTGTTGTCTATGGCAACTGGCTGGGACTAATGAAAGGCACGCTGGGCATTGAGTTCCAGAAAGGGGATCGCACTGTCACCCGCAGCCTGAATCCCGATCGCGAGTATCTGACACCTGACGAAAATACGCTGTCGTTGCCTGGTCGCAGCCTGATGTTTGTCCGAAACGTAGGTCATTTGATGACCAATGAAGCGGTTCTGGACAAAGAGGGTAATGAGATCCCCGAGGGCATTCTTGATGGCATGGTAACGTCCTTGATTGCCATTCATGATCTCAAGGGCAATGGCCCGTACAGCAATTCACGAACGGGTAGCGTTTACATCGTTAAGCCCAAGATGCACGGCCCTGAAGAAGTAGCATTTACCGACACACTCTTCGGGCGGATTGAACAAGCACTGGACTTGCCCGTGAACACGCTCAAAGTCGGCATTATGGATGAAGAGCGCCGTACCACGGTGAATCTCAAGGCCTGTATCGCCGCCGCCAAAGAGCGTGTCGTGTTCATCAATACCGGATTCCTTGACCGGACAGGGGATGAAATCCATACCTCTATGGATGCGGGACCGGTGGTCCGCAAAGGCCCTATGAAAAATGAAGCCTGGATCAAGGCGTATGAGGACTGGAATGTCGATACTGGTCTTGCCACCGGCCTGAAAGGGCGGGCGCAGATCGGTAAGGGAATGTGGCCAATTCCTGACCAGATGGAGCAGATGATGTCGGTCAAGATTGGTCATCCCAAGGCGGGAGCGAATACTGCATGGGTGCCGTCGCCGACAGCCGCTACCCTGCATGCCATCCATTATCATCAGGTCAATGTGGCAGATGTGCAGATCGAACTGGCTAATCGCCAGCGCGCGAGTCTGGATGACATCCTGACACTGCCTTTGCTTGATGATCCTGCCGCACTGACAGCAGAAGATATTCAGCAGGAACTGGACAATAACGCCCAGGGTATTCTGGGTTATGTTGTCCGCTGGGTTGACCATGGCGTCGGCTGTTCCAAGGTGCCGGATATCAATGATGTAGGCCTGATGGAAGATCGCGCCACGCTGCGTATTTCCAGCCAGCACATCGCCAACTGGTTACGTCATGGTGTTTGCACGCAAGAACAAGTGATGGAAACCATGCAGCGCATGGCTGCCGTGGTTGACCGTCAGAATGCTGAAGATCCTGAGTATCGCAATATGGCGCCAAACTTTGACGGGAGTGTGGCTTTCCAGGCAGCCTGCGACCTGGTGTTCAAGGGAACAGAGCAGCCTAATGGTTACACAGAACCGGTTCTCCATGCACGTCGTCGGGAAGCCAAGGCCAAGTTTGGTTGTTAACAGGGTCGCCACGTAACGCATGTTAAAAAACGCACCATCCGGTGCGTTTTTTAATGACAAATTTTCACGGTTCTGTCTTGCTATTCTGAATAGTATGAAAGTGTTTAGGCAGAAACCGAATAACAACATTATTCAAGCTTCGGGGTTAAGCGTTTATTCGTTTTTCCTTGCGGTATGCCTGTTGCTAGCGCCTTCCGTTCGTGCCATTGAATTTTCCGCTATTCAATTATTCTCCGGATTTAATGAACCCCTTCATGCCGAGATTGAAGTTTCCGGCCTTGTTGATCCTGATGCGCCAGTTGTCGTGGATGTCGCTTCTCCCCTGGAACATCAAAATTATGACGTTCCATTGCAGTACTTTAATGCGGCAATCAAGACCTCCTGGCGTCAGGAACCTGATGGACGTCGAATCATTTGTTTAACCAGTAATCTGCCTGTTTCACTTGAAAACCTGGATTTTCTTTTGATGGTAATCCCAGCTGATGAAACGCTTTTGATGCGCATCCAAATCCCCATCAAGCAAAACAATAACGGTGAGCAGACTTCTCAGTCTCAACTACTGGTTCAAAATTACAATAATAAAAATGCCGATAACCTGCCTTTAACCCGGTTTAATGACCCCTTGCCTCTGCGTAAGAAGGCAAAAGTCAGGAATAAACAAACGATTGTTGCAGACAATCGATTGAACCGGCTCAAACGTACCTCCGAGCTGGCCAGAGCCAATAGACAGGCGGACGCCAATGCCAGGGTGTTAGCCTTTAACTCTGTTGCTGATGAAATTTCATATACCCCGAATTTTTCACAACAAGCGATTGCTGCTGTTATGCATGAGGATAGAGAGACAGATAAAAAAGCAGTGTCTATTAAGCCAGCACTGGCCTTTGTTCCGGCCGCAGACAATAAAGCCATCGAGAAAACAGAAAAGAACAATGATAAAAACGAAAGTATAAATCTCGATGTCGGGGATAGATTGGTCGATAAAGTCAATCAGCTTTTCACTATGCAATCTGTCCAATCCGATACCCCTGTCTCATTGCTGGACAGATTATTGCTTTCAACAGTATTTCCTGAGATGAATGCTCAAAAAGCAACCAAACAAAGGAATTCAAAAACTGCTGTGTTTAAGGAGTCTTTGAACGCTGGCGGTAAGAAGGTAATTGGCAGGAGAGTTGACTCAACGACAATAACGCCTTTTTTAAGCAGCTCTCTTGTCCTGAGTCCTGTTGGGTTTTACAGCTTGTTTCAGGTGCTTTTCAGGCAGAAATTCTGGATAAAATCACGGCTGAAAAATGCTCCCGGAAATATTGAATATTCTATAAATACAACAGGTTAGAGTTTTTACCTGAAGCCGTTAAGCAATATGATTCTGATTTGCCCGAAAGTAAAGATCGTACGCATCATCTCGCCCTGTTTACAATGATTCAATACCGCTCACAACGCCATTTTCAACCAGATCAGCCAGCAGCGCTGTCCAGGATTGTCGCTCACTCTCAGACAAGTTTTCCACCAGATTTGCTGAGATGTAGCGATTATCACAAACCTCTATGACGACTGATTTGAGCGACAAGGGCAACGTGTAGTCTTGACCGTTTGCAAAAAAATACACGGCATCGTTATTTTCAGACAGATACCAGGCTAGCCGTGCGTCATCAGCCACCCATAAGTCTGTCGTTAGAGGCTCGGGGTCGATCATGACATTTTCTGGGTATTTGGGCTCAGTCATTAGCCGACCAAACCAGCGTGCCACCCGTTCTGGATTGTTGGCATATTGTCGCAATATCGCCTGGACACGGGCTATGGTTTCAGCGGAAATCTCTGCCGGATGGGATGGCACCTTGAGATCCGGGTCAGCGTAACGCAGGAAATCGGATAAATGGTCATTGAGCCAAAGTCCATAATCACTGACCACCTCACCATGGGAAGGCGCGCGAAAACCGACAGACACAGTCACACAATCATTGGAGGTTGCCGTACCCCAGTGGGCGACACCGGGCGGGAGATACAGCATGTCACCCGGTTCCATGTAGAAATCTTGATCGGTTACGAATTCAGCAAGAATTTTCAAATCCGGATGAGAGAGCAGGGGGCTGGTATCATCGCATAACTGGCCGATTTGCCAGTGGCGGGTGCCTGATGCCTGAATCAGGAAAACATCATAATTATCAAAATGCGGACCGACACCACCGCCCTCAGTAGCGTAGCTGATCATGATATCGTCAAGCCGCCAGTCCGGAATAAAACGGAACTCATTCAGCAGCTCTCGAACCTCGGGTACCCAGTGATCTACAGCCTGAACGAGCAGCGTCCAGTTGTCAGGGGGGAGATCCGCAAAATTCTGCTCATTAAACGGACCGCGCTTCAATACCCATTCCTGGTCACCCAATTGTCGCAGCAAGAGGCGTGATTCAACGGATTCCTCGCAGGCCAACCCCGCCAGCTCATCAGGTGAAATGGGAAGATCCCAATCAGGCAAGGCCTGTCTGATCAGCAAGGGTTGTTTTTGCCAGTATTGGCCAAGAAACTCACTGGCGGAAAGATCACCAAGTATTGGGAAGCGGGGAAGGTTCATGAGCAAACCTGTTACAGAATAAAATAAAACGCCGGCATTTAGCCGGCGCTTAGACGCTCACTTAAACCGCTTTTGCCTGATCGGCGGCATTACCGGTATACGCTGACGGCGTCAGTGCCAGCAGTTGCGCCTTGGCATCTGCCGGAATTTCCAGCTGATTGATAAAGGTCTGCATACCTTCACGGGTAATGGCTTTACCCCGGGTAAACGCCTTCAGCTTTTCATAAGGCTCGGCAATCCCATAGCGACGCATTACGGTCTGAACAGGTTCGGCAAGCACTTCCCAGGCATTATCCAGATCCTGAGCCAGACGTTCCCGATTGACTTCCAGCTTGCTGATACCCTTCAGGGTTGCCTCATAAGCGATCAGGCTATGACCGATACCGACACCCAGATTGCGAAGCACGGTGGAATCAGTCAGATCTCGCTGCCAGCGAGAAACGGGCAGCTTGGTCGCCAGATGGCTCATAATGGCGTTAGCCAGTCCAAGGTTGCCTTCCGAATTTTCAAAATCGATCGGGTTCACCTTGTGCGGCATGGTGGAAGAGCCCACTTCACCGGCAATGGTTTTCTGGCGGAAGTAGCCCAGCGAGATATAACCCCAGATATCTCGATCAAAATCAATCAGGATGGTGTTGAAGCGCGCCAGTGCATCAAACAGCTCGGCAATGTAGTCATGGGGTTCGATCTGGATGGTGTAGGGGTTCCAGCTCAGACCCAGTGAGGTAATGAACTCAGACGCCAATGCCGGCCAATCGATCTCGGGGTAGGTGGCGTAATGGGCATTGTAGTTACCAACGGCGCCATTGATTTTGCCCAGCAGCTCAACCGCACGAATCTGCTTCAGCTGACGCTCCAGACGATAAACGACGTTAGCCATTTCCTTGCCCAGCGTAGTGGGGGAGGCTGTTTGACCATGGGTGCGAGAGAGCATGGGGACATCGTGGAAGTCATGCGCCAGGGAGCGGATTGCATCACACAGCTGAGTCAGGGGCTGAAGAATCGCGTCTCGACCCGCCTGAAGCATCAGACCGTGGGAGAGGTTATTGATGTCTTCCGAGGTGCAAGCAAAATGCACGAACTCAAGCGCTTTGGTCAGTTCGGCATTCTGGGTCATCTTCTCTTTCAGGAAGTATTCGACCGCCTTAACATCGTGGTTGGTCGTACGTTCAAACGTCTTGACTTTCTGAGCGTCGGCTTCAGAGAAATCGTCAACAATGGCATTCAGCAGCTGATTGGCTTCAGCGCTGAAAGGCGGTAACTCAGCAATAGCGGGCTGCTGACTGAGATGCTGGAGCCAGCGTACCTCAACCATGACCCGAAAGCGGATCAGGCCATATTCACTGAAAATCTCACGCAGCGGACTGGTCTTGCTGCCATAGCGGCCATCAACCGGCGAAATCGCTGTCAGTGCAGACAATTCCATCAAAACCCCCTTGGTTTGAAGCAGTTAACCGATCGTTATCGGGCAACATCTGCCGGATAGGATCTGGGAACGGGCTGAAAAATTGCGCGGCATTCTACCTGAAAAATGCCGCGGTATCAGGTTTTGTTGCGTTGGTGGCCTACCAGGTCAGTGGCCTTTGAGCAACTGGTCAATCGCGGCAAGCATTTTATTGCGACCAAATACCAGGTGCCAGCGGCGCCCGCCGACCTGTCGCCACAGGATGGCAGAGCGCATTCCGGCCAGCAGGGCAGCCCGGATCTTGTCGGCACAAGCCTGGTTCTGCAGGTGCCGAATATCGCCCATAACCTGGATTCGGGTTTTGAATGTGCTGATCGTATCGAGATAAATGCTCGCAAGACTGGCCAGCACATTCTCGTGGGTAGGGGAGAAGTGGCGAGCCTGATCACTGGCGCGATCAATACGCTCGGCGATGGTGTGCATCATCCCCGGATTCCCACGTAATTTCCGCTCCAGATGAATCAGTGTCAGGGAATAGCGAATCGCATCGGCTTTCACTGCATCATGATTGCGTTGCAACACATCCCTGAGGGCTCTGAGGCCAGCTGTGACATTCCCGGCACTGCCACCATAGACATCCTTGACGCTATCAGGATTGGTGACAAAGATGCTGTTGATGCAGACAGCCAGCTCATGTTCAGGCGCCTGGGCCGTTTTGGCGATTTTTTCTACCAGCGTGGCGGCCTGGAACAGGCCGGCCAGCGCCAGGGTACGATCAATATCTTGTTGATTCACAGCTCCATTGGCCCCCTAACATCAACCCGAAATCATGGTTTTATGGGCAAAGCGTTGCTCGATAATGCCACCGCCAAGACAGACGTCCTGATCATAGAAAACAATAGACTGGCCAGGGGTTACCGCACGCTGAGGTTCGTCGAAGAGGACATGATAGCCGCCATCCGGCTTTCGTTGAAGTGTGCAGGCCTGGTCTGCTTGACGATAGCGGACCTTGGCCCGAAGTTTGTCAGGCACCAGGGCAGGATCGTCATTAATCCAGTACACCGTGTCAACGGACAGGGCTTCGGAGAATAGACCGGGATTGTCGTTGCCCTGACCGACTACCAGGACATTGCGGCTCAGGTCTTTTTCAATGACATACCATGGCGCATCATCGGCATTCTTAAGTCCGCCAATGCCCAGTCCTTGCCGTTGGCCGATGGTGTGGTACATCAGGCCACTATGGCGACCGATCACTTTGCCGTCTTCTGATTCAATATCGCCGGGCTGGGCAGGAATGTACTGCTTCAGAAAGTCGCGGAAACGACGTTCGCCGATAAAGCAGATCCCTGTACTGTCCTTTTTGTTGAATGTCGCCAGCTGGTGCTGTTCGGCAATAGCCCGAACCTCATGCTTTTCCAGCTCTCCAACCGGGAAAAGGCTGCGTGACAGTTCCTGCTCGCCGACCGCATGCAGGAAATAGCTCTGATCCTTGTTGTTATCCAAACCTTTCAACAGCAGGGTATGCCCGTCACGGTCAGCACGGCGCACATAATGACCGGTTGCTATGGCGTCAGCACCCAGCTCAAGCGCGTAATCAAGAAAAGCCCTGAACTTGATTTCCCGGTTGCAGAGAATGTCAGGGTTAGGGGTGCGCCCGGCACGGTATTCAGACAGGAAATGCTCAAAGACATTATCCCAGTATTCAGCGGCAAAATTGGCCTTGTGAAGATGGATGCCAAGCCGGTCGCAGACAGCCTGGGCATCGGCCAGATCCTGGCGGGCCGTGCAGTATTCCGTGTCATCATCTTCTTCCCAGTTCTTCATGAACAGGCCTTCGACCTGGTAGCCCTGCTGCATGAGAAGGAGCGCTGAAACTGAGGAATCGACACCGCCGGACATACCAACGATCACACGGGTGTGCGCGTTATCGGTCATAAGAATGAAACTAATTAGGGGTTAGACAGGGCGTCAATTGTAATGATGCAGCACCGGACGTCCAGCGCCAAAGCTCATGCGGCCAGAATGTAGCTATAATTTAGGCGTATAGCGAAGCTCTAGCGTGGTTTGTACGCATTTCTGTAACAAAACTACATTTATTCTTGGCCTGCTTTGGTATATCTTATTGCGCCAAACAGCCATGAGCGATAAATGTCGAGCGGGGCAGTAACCGATCAGAGCCATCGCCAGCAGTAAATGTAGCAAAACTACAAGAACAGGTAAGCTGCCGGTTATCGCCAGCGGCATAAAAAAGGTCCAGATTACGGAGTAGATAATGGGATATCAGAAGATCAAAGTTCCGAAAGATGGTGACAAAATCACTGTAAATGCCGATCTCTCCCTCAATGTTCCCAATCATCCGGTTATCCCCTACATCGAAGGCGACGGTATCGGTATAGATGTATCGCCTGCCATGTTGAAGGTGGTTGATGCCGCTGTTGAAAAGGCCTATGGCTCAAGTCGCTCCATTGTCTGGATGGAAGTGTTTGCCGGTGAAAAAGCCGTGGAAGTCTATGGCGATGATGTCTGGCTGCCGGAAGAAACCCTTGAAGCCATGCGCGAGTACAGTGTTGGTATCAAGGGGCCGCTGACTACACCAGTGGGGGGCGGCATTCGCTCCTTGAACGTTGCACTGCGTCAAGAGCTGGATCTGTATGCCTGTATCCGTCCTGTTCGCTGGTTTAAAGGGGTTCCAAGCCCGGTGACTGCGCCAGAGAAAACTGACATGGTTATCTTCCGTGAAAACTCGGAAGATATTTATGCCGGTATTGAGTGGCAGGCTGACAGCCCGGAAGCGAAGAAGATCATCCGTTTCCTCAAGGAAGAAATGGGTGTTGAGAAAATCCGTTTTGACCAGGGTTGTGGTATTGGTATCAAGCCTGTTTCCAAAGAGGGAACACAACGTCTGGTTCGCAAGGCCATCCAGTTTGCCATCGATAACGACAAGCCATCTGTGACCCTGGTTCACAAAGGCAACATCATGAAGTACACCGAAGGCGCGTTTAAAGAGTGGGGCTATGAACTGGCTCGGGAACGCTTTGGTGCTGAGTTGCTGGATGGTGGCCCTTGGCACAAACTGGTCAACCCGAAAACCGGCAATGAAATTATCATTAAAGATGTCATTGCTGATGCCTTCCTTCAGCAGATTCTGATGCGCCCTGATGAATACAGTGTTATCGCCACTCTGAACCTGAATGGTGACTACATCTCAGATGCACTGGCTGCAGAAGTTGGCGGGATTGGTATTGCGCCTGGTGCCAACATCGGCGGAAGTGTTGCGATTTTTGAAGCCACCCACGGCACAGCCCCCAAGTATGCTGGCCAGGATAAAGTCAATCCCGGTTCACTGATCCTTTCTGCAGAAATGATGGTTCGTCATCTGGGCTGGTTCGAAGCAGCAGATCTGATTCTGAAAGGGGTTGAGGGTGCCATTGAAGCCAAAACCGTGACGTATGACTTTGAGCGATTGATGCCTGATGCAACACTGCTGAAGTGCTCTGAATTTGCGGACGCGATTATCAAAAACATGTGAGACAGCGCTCTATATAAAAAACCCGCCATTAAGGCGGGTTTTTTTGTTGCAGTGCATTTTATTTTTTATTCATTGTTCAGTAACGGGAACGCCGGTCGCAATGGCTTCTTCAGCATTACTGCTATCGGATTCATTGTCTAATTGATCTTGCGGTATGGTGATATTGACGGCATGTAATCCTTTAGGGCCCTGGATGATATCGTAGGTGACAACTTGGCCAGCTTTCAGGGTTTTATAACCATCCATATTGATGGAAGAGTAGTGAACGAAGAGGTCTTCCCCATTACTGCCTTCACCCAGGATAAACCCGTACCCTTTTGCATTATTAAACCACTTTACTGTACCTGTCGGCATCCTTCAGTCCCTCTGTTCACTGCTTGTTATTTCTTTTGAGTGGGTGTTTTTGTTCGTTATTAGTTGTATAAAACCGCGTCCATGGGTTAAAACAAGTGTTAGACATGCTATCAATGCTGTCAAGTATTCGTCAGCCAGCATGGTACTATATCCGTTGAGGAATCACTTTTACTGGCATTATGTTGACAACGCATTTCATGAGTAGCATTGAACGAATTCTACTATCCTTAGAGGAAGAAAATCATCAGTATGATGATGAGGGTAGTGTTGCCGTAGCCCCGGTGAAGCCGAAGCTTGCACCCCCGCCGATGTACAAGGTCATACTGGTCAATGATGACTACACCCCAATGGACTTCGTGATCGAAGTTCTGGAAACCTTCTTTAACTTGTCCAGGGAAAAGGCGACACAAGTTATGCTGACAGTACATACTCAGGGACAGGCAGTCTGCGGCGTCTACACAAAAGATATTGCCGAAACCAAGGCCGAGCAGGTCAATCGTTTTTCACGGGAGCATCAGCACCCTCTGCTTTGCAAAATCGAAAAAAACAGTTGAACTAGCGTTGGTCGGGTACGAATATGCTCAACAAAGATCTAGAACAGACACTGAACAGCGCATTCAAGGAAGCCAGAACCAAGCGTCATGAGTTCATGACGGTGGAACATCTGCTTCTGGCGCTTATTGACAACAAGTCAGCGAATGATGTCCTGGAAGCGTGCGGCGCGAACCTGGAAAAGCTTCGCAACGACCTTTCCCATTTCGTTGATTCAACCACGCCCTTGATCCCCGGCAATGACGAGGAGCGTGAGACTCAGCCCACCCTTGGTTTCCAGCGCGTTTTGCAGCGAGCCGTCTTTCATGTCCAGAGTTCTGGCAAGAAGGAAGTGACTGGCGCCAATGTCCTGGTAGCGATTTTCAGCGAGCAGGAAAGCCAGGCCGTTTATTTCCTGAAGCAGCAGGAAATCGTCCGCATTGATGTGGTGAACTACATTGCCCATGGCATTTCCAAGGTCCCAGGCCATCAGAGTCAGGAAATGGACGGGCATGAACTGCAGGAAGATACATCATCCAGTGATGATGCAGCCGGTAGCAAACCACTTGAGGCCTACACAACCAATCTCAATGAGCTGGCAATGAAAGGCAAGATTGATCCTCTTGTCGGTCGGGACAGCGAGCTAGAGCGGGTTGGGCAGATTCTGAGTCGCCGTCGTAAAAACAATCCGCTGCTAGTCGGTGAGGCTGGCGTTGGTAAAACAGCCATTGCTGAAGGATTGGCGAAAAAGATTGTTGATGGCGAAGTGCCGGATATTCTGGCAGATTCAACTGTTTACTCCCTTGATATGGGCGCTTTGCTGGCAGGTACCAAATACCGCGGCGATTTTGAAAAGCGTTTCAAGCATTTATTGTCTGAATTGAAGAAAACAGAAGACGCCGTTCTCTTCATTGATGAAATTCATACGATCATTGGTGCCGGTGCGGCATCCGGTGGTGTGATGGATGCTTCAAACCTGCTCAAACCACTACTGACCAGTGGCGATTTACGCTGCATCGGATCTACTACTTTTCAGGAATTCCGTGGCATTTTTGAAAAGGACAGAGCCCTGGCTCGTCGTTTCCAGAAAGTGGATATTGAAGAGCCGGATGTCGATGACACTTACACCATCCTTTTGGGTCTCAAGAAGAAATTCGAAGAGCACCATAAGATCAAATACAAAAATGAAGCGCTCAGGGCTGCGGCCGAATTGGCGGATCGCTACATCAATGACAGGCATATGCCTGATAAAGCCATTGATGTCATTGATGAAGCAGGTGCTTATCAACGCTTGCAGAAGGAAAGCAAGCGCAAGAAGACTATCGGTGTTGACGAGATTGAATCCATTGTCGCCAAAATGGCACGGATTCCGCCGAAGTCAGTATCGTCTTCCGATAAGGAGTTGCTTGAAAAGCTGCCTAGAAACATGCGGCTCACTATCTTTGGTCAGGATGAGTCCATTGATGCGCTGACAACCAATATCCGGTTATCTCGTGCAGGTCTTAAAGCACCTGAAAAGCCGGTGGGTTGTTTCCTGTTTGCCGGTCCAACCGGCGTGGGTAAGACAGAAGTCTGCCGTCAGCTTGCCAAATCGCTGGGTATTGAGCTGGTGCGATTTGATATGTCCGAGTATATGGAGGCTCACACCGTCTCCCGTCTGATTGGCGCACCTCCCGGTTATGTTGGATTTGATCAGGGCGGTCTGTTGACCGAAGCGATTAATAAAACGCCACATTGCGTTTTATTGCTGGATGAAATCGAAAAAGGTCATCCTGATGTCTTCAACCTGCTTTTGCAGGTCATGGACCATGGCACCCTGACAGATAACAATGGTCGTAAGGCGGATTTCCGTAATGTGATTCTTATCATGACGACCAATGCCGGCGCTGAAAGCATGAGCAGGAGTTCCATTGGTTTCACAACTCAGGATCACTCCATTGATGGTGGGGAAGCGATCAAGAAAACGTTCACGCCTGAGTTCAGAAACCGTCTCGATTCTGTGATTCAGTTCCAGCCATTGAGTCCGGAAGTGATCAGCCATGTCGTTGATAAGCAGCTGACAGAACTGCAATCGCAGCTGGATGATAAGAAAGTCCAGCTTGATGTGAATGATGACGTCCGCAAGTGGCTGGCCGAAAAAGGGTATGACCGCCTGATGGGCGCTCGCCCAATGGCCCGTCTGATTCAGGATAAACTGAAGAAACCCATGGCAGAAGCCATTTTGTTTGGTGAACTGGTGAAGGGTGGAACAATGAAGATCAGCTTGAAGGATGATGAGCTGGTTTTCGAATCAGAGCCATCCTGACGCGTTTCATTTTCTCAGGGAGGGAATACCCTCCCTGCGAAAAGACTCTATATCAACGCGCGCGGTACACAATACGACCCTTGGTGAGATCGTAAGGGGTGAGTTCTACACGAACCTTGTCACCGGTCAGAATACGGATGTAGTTCTTGCGCATTTTTCCGGAAATATGAGCAGTAATCACGTGGCCGTTTTCCAGCTCTACACGGAACATAGTGTTAGGAAGGGTATCGACAATGACCCCTTCCATTTCAAACGAGTCTTCTTTTGCCATTCGGCGTCTTCCTCAGTGAATGAAAAATCAGATATCAGATCTTAAATTGGCGTGCATTCTGCCTTAAAACCCATCGCGAATCAAAGCCAACGGTGTCATGGTCGCTGCCAAACACCGTTAATATAACGCTCTTGTGGGGTATAGGATGACTTGTATGCCATTTTAGGGCAGTTTTGTATCCAGTAGCCCAGATACAGGTAGTCAAGTTGTAACACACGGCTTTCTTCAATCTGCCATAAAATACAAAAAGTACCAAGACTTCGGGCTGCCTGATCAGGGTCAAAAAACGTATAAATAGCAGAAAGTCCATTGGGAAGATGATCAACAGCTGCAACAGCGATCAGGCGGTCGTTTTTTCGGTATTCATAAAACTGTGTGAACCCATCATTCGGACAGAGAAAATCGATAAACTGTTTAGGTGAGGGAGGAAACATATCACCATCATCGTGCCGATCCCGGATGTAACGGCGATAAAGGCGATAGCGCTCGCGTGTAAATCCAGGTGCTGAACGGTGTACAGTCAGATCCTGATTCTTGTTCCAAATGCGACGCTGTCCCTTACTTTTCTGAAACGCCGTTACCAGCACCCTGGTCGGTATACAGGCATGACACATTTCACAATAAGGCTGGTAATAATGGTCACCACTACGCCTGAAACCATTATCAGCCAATAACCCGGAAAGATTCTGATCAACAGAAACGGCCGGATCAAGGAACAAGGTGGTTGCCTTCTGATCCGGCAGGTAGCTGCAATCATGGGCAGGGGTGGCAAAAAAGCGTAAGGTTTGTTCTTGACTCATGATCGTTCTGGTTGCAATGCATCCGTGGTCAGCCATTCAGCATCTGCTCTGACTAACGGCTTGATTCTTTCAATAAAGGAAATTCGAGGTATCAGTTGTGCTCCAAGACTTTCCAAATGCGGAGTGTGAACCTGGCAATCAACGAGATCAAACCGTGCGCTTTGCATGAGTGAAATCAGAGCCAGCTTGGATGTATTAGGTTCCCGACTGAACATGGACTCTCCAAAAAAAACCCGCCCCATGGCAACACCATAGAGCCCACCGACCAGTTTTCCTTCTAACCAGGCTTCAACGGAACAGGCGTAACCGGCTTTGTGCAGATTTATATAAGCTGCCTGCATATCATCTGTAATCCATGTCCCTTCGTGTGCATGACGACTCTCTGCGCAAGTCTTTATTACCTCGGGAAAGGCTCTGTTTGCAGTAATCTGGTATCTCTGCTGACGCATCAGTTTTCGCATGCTTTTTGAGATATGAAGGGTTTCCGGCGTCAGAATCATGCGCGGGTCGGGTGACCACCAGAGAATCGCCTGGCCTTCACTGAACCAGGGAAAAATACCGTGCTGATAAGCACGGATGAGGGTGTTTACACAAAGGTTGCCACCCGCGCACAACAAACCGTCGGGCTCCGTTAATGCGTGTTCGACAGGGGGAAATTCAGGATTCAGGTTATCCAGCCACGGGATCATGTACGGCGCGCTCTGAGACCAGTTTCACTATACGATAACCCGTTTTACCAAGGCTGCGTCAAGTCTGTCAGTGTTCGGTCATTTGCCATTACACCCGTTGTACGTACCGAAGTGCCCGGGCAGAACCCGGGTCCCGCAACCTTGTTGAATACACCGGCCAGCTGAACGACACAGTCATGGTAGATTGGAATTCAAGAATCGATGTTGATCGACAAAGTGGCGAGCAGACGGTGACAGATTTTCTGACAGAACGTCAGTTAATCTGATCACCGTGACACCATAAGAAAGAAGGAGCTCGAAAGCATTCCTTCTTTCTTATCAGTAAGTTAAAGAATATTTTTAAAGTGTTCCAGGGATTCCGGGTTAATCAGTGCATCGGTATTCTTGACGGTTTCTCCATGAATTGTCGCTTTGACTGCCAGTTCACTGAGTTTGCCGCTAACCGTTCGAGGCAAGTCTGCTACCTGAAGGATTTTGTAGGGCACATGACGTGGCGTTGTATTGGTGCGTATAGTCATTTTGATACGTTTTGCCAGCGGTTCATCCAGCGCCAGGCTATCTGCCAGTCGGACAAACAGAATGACTTTTTCATCACCCTCTTCAAGGTGACCAACGGCGAGGCTTTCCTGCACCTCTGCTATTTTTTCAACCTGTCGGTATATTTCAGCCGTCCCGATTCGCACGCCACCGGGATTTAGCACGGCATCAGAACGACCAAAAATCATAACCCCATCTTCAGCCGTGAGCTCACCGTAGTCACCGTGTGCCCATAGGCCGGGATGTGCTTCAAAATAGGCTCTGTAGTATTTGCTACCCTCAGGATCATTCCAGAAACTGACGGGCATGGAAGGGAAACTCTTTCTGCAGACCAGCTCGCCTTTTTGCTCTCTCAGCACGTCACCCTGGCTGCTGACGAACTGTACATCCATACCCAGGCCGCGACACTGAAGCTGTCCTCGATAAACCGGTCGGATAGGACACCCCAGGGCGAAACAGGACACAATGTCTGTACCACCGGATATAGAAGCCAGGTTAATGTCTGATGAAATAGCGTCGTACACAAAATCAAAGCTCTCATGAAGCAGGGGAGAGCCTGTTGAAAGGAGTCGTTTCAGCGCTGAAAGGTTATGCTGCTCAACCGGTCGGTATCCTGATTTTTCAAGTGCAGAGATATACCGTGCACTGGTCCCAAAAACTGACACCTGCTCCTGCTCGATAATCCGCCAAAGAGCATCAGGACCCGGATGAAATGGAGAGCCATCATAGAGAACAACTGTTGCGTCAGTTATCAGGGCGCTGACTTGCCAGTTCCACATCATCCAGCCACAGGTGGTGAAGTAAAACAGGGTGTCGTTACTCCCTACATCCGTGTGCAGGCATAATTCCTTTGCATGCTGAAGCAAGGTGCCGCCATGGCCGTGCACAATACATTTGGGTACACCTGTTGTGCCAGATGAAAACAGGATATAGAGGGGGTGGTTAAAATCTACCGGTACGATATGGAGGCAGTCTTCTTCGTTATCAATAAAGTCATCGTACGGCGTAAAGCCTGCCTTGCTGATTGCCTCAGCATTTCCATTCAGAAAAGGTACAACAACGATTTCCTGCACAGAGGGAATCGCTGACTGGAGTGCTTTGACACGTTCCAGCACATCAATGGTTTTCGCGTTATAGAAATAGCCATCAGTAGCGATCAGTAATTTAGGGCTAATTTGGCCAAAACGATCAAGTACCCCATTAAAGCCAAAGTCTGGCGAACAGGACGACCAGATAGCGCCAATACTGGCTGTCGCCAGCATCATAACAACTGTTTCGATGCCATTCGGTAGCAGACCTGCGACCCGGTCCCCCTTTTCAATACCCGCATCACGCAGTGCCCTGGCAGCCCGGGCTGTCTGTAGATAGAGCTCTGCGTGGCTGATGGCGCGTCGTTCGCCGTCTTCACGACAAAAAACCAATGCCGATTTTTCATCGCGACTATTCAGCAGGTGTTCGGCATAATTCAATGTTGCGCCTGAAAACCAGCGGGTTTGGGGCAGCTCTTCAGCACCGGTATAGACCTGCTGTGCTGGCTGGTAAAAATGGATGTTTTGGTATTCTGCAAGGAATGCCCAAAATTCAGGGCTGTGTGAAACACTCCAGTGATAAAGATCGTCATAGCTTTTGTGGTCGGTATCAAACCGTTCATTCACTGCGCTCATGAATCGCCACATTGCACAGGCGCGAATCTGTTCTTCAGAAGGTGACCAGATAGGGGTATTCGTTGTCATTATCATCTATTCCTGTGTCTGGTATGGCGGGGACATCAGGGTTTTGCAGGCTGAAGGGCCGCTGCCACCTTGGAATGATTAGGCTGTCCCAAATGGCTGCACACGTAGTGATTGGCATTTAGCAGGGCGGTCATGTCGACACCCGTCTCAATCCCCAGACCATTGAGCATGTAAAGCACATCCTCTGTCGCCACATTGCCGGAGGCACCACGGGCATAGGGACACCCGCCCAAACCAGCAATGGCACTGTCTATAACGGTCACGCCTTCCTGTAACACTGCATAGAGATTGGCCAGTGCCTGTCCATAGGTATCATGAAAATGTGCCGCCAGAGCAGAGAGTGGTACGTGCTCTTTGACGGTTTTAATTAACTGCCGGGCTTTTTCCGGTGTGCCAACACCAATCGTATCGCCCAGTGAAAGCTCGTAGCAGCCAAGATCCATGAGGGATTTGCTAACACTGGCAACACGACTGGCCGCTATCTCGCCTTCATAGGGACACCCAAGGGTACAGGACACATAGCCACGAACCCGAAGATTGTGCTGTTTGGCCAGTGGCATCAACGCCGCGATGCGCTCGAGGCTTTCTTCCACGGAGCAGTTGATATTTTTATGGGTAAAAGCATCCGAGGCAGCCGTAAATACCGCAATATCCTTTACCCCGGAATCTATGGCGTCTTCAAGTCCTTTTACGTTTGGGACCAGGGCAAAATACCGTATTGCCTGACGGTCTGACAGCCCCTTAAACACCTGGTCAGTGTCAGCCATCTGGGGAATTCGTGCAGGGGACACAAAACTGCCGGCTTCAATCTGTCTCAGACCGGACTGGCTGAGTAGCTCGATAAAAGCAATGCGTTCAGCGGGCGTCAGGGTGTGGGGCTGATTTTGCAGTCCATCCCTCGGGCCAACCTCAACGATTGTGACTTTTTCGGGCAGATTCATGAAGCAGGATCCTCGGTCATGGCCAGCAGGGGAACGCCTTCTTCAACAAGATCACCCTGGTTATAGAATACATCAGCAATGGTTCCTGCGCTGGGAGCACGGATGGTATGTTCCATTTTCATGGCTTCCATCACCAGCAGCGGTGCATCTGCCTGAACCTGATCCCCGGGCCTGACCTGAACCGAGACAATGGTGCCGTTCATGGGAGCGTTAAAACCAGAGCTGGATTCTTCCTGCACATCGTAGTCCGGTGCAGACAATGTCAGCGTCAAAGCGTTTGATATGACCGTGAAGGTATTACTGGCACTGTTTGTCACAATAGAAAAGAAACCGTGTTTTTTGTCTGCCAGTAAAACGCCTCCTGTTGTATAGCTGGGAGCCTCGACAGACATATCATGGTCATTTACCCGGCAATGGTAATTCCGTCCATCTGGCAGGATTTCGATATCAAACAGATTGCCACAATTGGAAAAACGATAACGACTGACCGCAGGTTGGTTCATCCGCCAGCCTTTACCCTCGATCCAGGGATCTGTAACTGTTTGGTGCTCTATTTTGTTTAAACACCAAAGTGCGGCAACGGCAACAGACAGCGTTAGATCATCCGGGCTTTCATCGAGTAACGATGCTTTATGCTGATCAATCAGGCCGGTACTGAAATTGACCGAGCAAAATTGCGGGTTGTCCAATACCCGGAGCAGAAAATCACGGTTAGTGGAAACGCCGGCAATTCGGGTGTCCTGAAGGGCAGTGCGCATGGCTGCAATGGCCCGGTTTCGGGTTTCTCCCCAAACCACCACTTTCGCCAGCATCGGGTCGTAATAGGGCGATACCTGGTCGCCAGTACGGATGCCAGTTTCTACCCGTAACCGATCCGTTTCCTGCGGGAAGGCAAGGTAGCTAATGTCACCGGTAGCAGGCATGAATTCCTGCTGCACCTGTTCCGCATAAAGGCGGGTTTCAATCGCGTGGCCGTTTACGTTGACCTGCTTCTGCGACAGAGGTAATGCCTGCTCATCGGCAACACGCAGCTGCCATTCTACCAGGTCCTGTCCGGTAATCATTTCTGTCACCGGATGTTCAACCTGCAAGCGGGTATTCATTTCCATGAAATAAAATTGGCCATCACTGTCGAGCAGAAACTCAACCGTGCCTGCGCCGGTGTATCCGATCGCCTGTCCGGCAGCCACGGCTGCTGTGCCCATGGCAATCCGGGTTTCGTCGGTTAAACCGGGGGCGGGTGCTTCTTCAACGACTTTCTGATGGCGCCGTTGTACCGAACAGTCTCGATCAGCCAGGTAGATGCCTGAACCCTGATTATCAAAGAATATTTGCACTTCCACATGGCGAGGGGCGGGCAGGTACTTTTCCAGCAAGAGGGTATCGTCTGCAAAGGATTTCAGGGCTTCCCGTCGCGCACCGGTTAGCGCCTCAGCAAAAGCCTCTCCATTCTCCACCACGCGCATGCCTTTTCCCCCGCCGCCGGCTGAGGCTTTGAGCATGACCGGAAAACCGATGGTTCTTGCGGCATCAAGCAGAATGTCATCCTGTTGATCCTGTCCATGAAACCCTGGCAACAGGGGAACGCCGGCTTTTTCCATCAGCCGTTTGGCTTCACTCTTGGAGCCCATGGCGTCGATAGCGCTTGGCGGCGGGCCAATCCATTTTAATCCGGCATCAATAACAGCCTGCGCGAACCCTGAGTTTTCCGATAAAAAACCATAACCGGGGTGTATGGCGTCAGCACCGGATTGTTTGGCTGCCGCCAAAATGGCCGGTATGTTCAGGTAACTTTCTGCTGCCGGCGCCGGACCAACACAATACGCTTCATCCGCGCTGTCGACATGGAGGCAATGTTCATCCGGCTCAGAATAAATCGCTACTGTACCCAATCCCAGCTGTGTGGCCGTTTTGAATATACGACAGGCAATTTCGCCGCGGTTGGCAACCAAGAGTTTGGTAATGCTTTGAATGCCGTGACTCATGGCTGCTCCTTGATCCAGACAGGACGACGTTTTTCAAGAAACGCACTGAGGCCTTCCTGACCTTCATCAGACGTTCTTATCCGGGCAATGCGCTCACTGGTATCTGCAATCAATGCATCATCCAGAGGTTGACTGGATACTGCCTGTATCAACGATTTACAGGCAGTCATCGCAGAAGGACCATTGTTCAAAAGGCGTGTGATTAAATCATCAGCCACAGCGGCAAGGTCTTCTTCAATGCTGTGAACCAGCCCTATTTGACAGGCTTGCGTTGCATCAATCATTTCGGCCGTCAACATATAGCGACGGGCCGAACGCTCACCAATGGCCCGAATCACATAGGGGCTGATAACCGCTGGGATCAAGCCGATTTTGACTTCACTTAAGCAGAAACTGGCATCGGGTGTACAAAACGCCATGTCACTGGCTGCAATGATCCCCAGTGCCCCGCCATAGGCAGGTCCGTTTACCAGACTAATGACAGGGCAGGGAAAGGTATCAATACGACGCATCAGGCCGGCAAGGGTATTGGCATCTGACAGGTTGTCTTCAAGGGAAAGTGTCGCCGTGCGTTTCATCCAACCGAGGTCGGCACCGGCCGAGAAACTGGCGCCATTGGCATCAATGACCAGCACACGAACCAGGCCATCGGCAAGCCACTGATCCAGCTGGTGATTGATGGCGTTAATCATATCGTCGTTGAAGGCGTTATGCTTTTCGGGACGATTCAATGTCAGGCGGGCAACACCACGCTCGTCCAGGGTATGCAGAATGCTCTTTTCGGTCTCACTCATGACTTCCCCCCCTCACATCCGGAACAGGCCAAAACGGGTGGGTTCAACCGGGGCGTTCCTTGACGCACTGATCGACAACCCCAGCACCTGCCGGGTATCCGCCGGATCAATAACGCCGTCATCCCAGAGGCGGGCGCTGGCATAGTAGGGGCAACCCTGGCGATCATAATCGGCCATGACAGAATCCCGATAAGCCAGTTCATCCTGTTCTGCCCATGTCTGCCCCTGTTTTTCCAGGGACGCCCGGCGAACCATCGACAGCACACCGGCCGCCTGCTCGCCACCCATGACCGATATCCGGGCATTAGGCCAGCTCCAGAGGAAGCGGGGATCATAGGCACGACCGCACATACCATAATTACCGGCACCGAAGCTGCCGCCAATCAATACGGTGAACTTGGGAACTGCGGCACAGGCGACAGCTGTCACCAGTTTGGCACCATGCTTGGCAATACCACCTGCCTCATACCGTGAGCCAACCATAAAACCCGTGATATTTTGCAGGAAGACTAAAGGAATATTGCGCTGACAACAGAGTTCAATGAAGTGGGCTCCTTTTTGGGCAGATTCTGAAAAGAGAATCCCGTTATTGGCGAGAATACCGACTGTATGCCCCCATATCCGGGCAAAGCCGCAAACCAGTGTTTTGCCAAACAGGGCTTTGAATTCATCAAATTCAGAGCCGTCCACGATACGGGCGATGACTTCCCGTACATCGTAGGGCGTCTTCAAATTTTCCGGTACGACACCGTAAATTTCATCCTGCGCATAACGGGGAGGGACAATTTCGCTGTCCGTTACCGTCTGACGGGGAGGGCGGTTCAGTCGGGAGACACACTGACGAGCCAGGTGAAGGGCATGATGGTCATCATTGGCATAATGATCAACGACGCCCGACGTTCGCGCATGGACGTCAGCACCACCAAGCTCTTCAGCGCTGATGGTTTCACCGGTTGCCGCCTTCACCAAAGGCGGACCCGCCAGAAAGATCGTTCCCTGCTCTTTAACGATAATGCTTTCATCCGACATGGCCGGAACATATGCGCCGCCCGCGGTGCAGGACCCCATGACAACGGCTATCTGGGCGATCCCTTTGGCGGACATGCGGGCCTGGTTGAAAAAAATACGGCCAAAATGCTCGCGATCCGGAAAGACTTCATCCTGCCGGGGGAGGTTGGCGCCACCGGAATCCACCAGATAAATACAGGGCAGGTGATTCTGTTCGGCAATTGTCTGCGCTCTAAGATGCTTCTTAACGGTTAATGGGTAATAGCTGCCCCCTTTGACCGTCGCATCATTGCCGACAATCATGCATTCCTGGCCACACACACGGCCAATCCCGGCGACTGCACCGGCAGCTGACACCAGTTCATCATAAACATCCAACGCGGCAAACTGGCCTATTTCAAGAAAAGCAGAACCTGGATCCAGCAGGGCATCAATTCGCTCCCGAACCAGCAATTTACCGCGTTGGGTATGGCGTAATCGTGCTTTTTCCCCACCGCCTTGGCAGATAGCACCGGCCTTTTCCCTGAGATCTGAGACCAGGTCTGCCATCGCCCGATAGTTGGACAGGTAGACTTCTGATCCCGTATTAACCTGACTTTTGATAACCCCCATGACCGACAGCCCTCAAGCACTTTCACGGAAGAGTTCACGACCAATCAGCATGCGTCGTATTTCAGAGGTACCCGCACCGATCTCGTAAAGTTTCGCGTCGCGCAGATAGCGGCCAACAGGGTATTCATTGATATACCCATTTCCGCCTAGAATCTGGATCGCTTCAAGCGCCATCTGGGTGGCTTTTTCCGCACAATAAAGAATGACGCCGGCGGCATCCTTGCGAGTCGCTTCCCCGCGGTCACAAGCCTGCGCCACTGCATAGAGATAGGCACGGCAGGCACTCAGACCGGTATACATATCAGCCAGCTTGCCCTGAATAAGCTGAAATTCACCGATGGGCTGATCAAATTGTTTGCGGTCATGGACATACGGGATAACAGCATCAAGACAAGCCTGCATAATACCGACAGGACCACCACTCAGTACGACCCGCTCGTAATCCAGTCCGCTCATCAGCACCCGGACACCACCATTTTCTACGCCAAGAATGTTTTCGATCGGCACTTCACAGTCTTCAAAAACCAGTTCACAGGTGTTCGAACCGCGCATACCCAATTTGTCGAGTTTTTGAGCCTGGGAAAAGCCTTTGAAATCACGCTCAATAATGAATGCGGTAATACCCTTGGCATCCTTTTCCGGTGCGGTCTTGGCGTAGACAACATAGGTATTGGCATCCGGACCATTGGTGATCCACATTTTATTGCCATTGAGGATAAATCGGTCACCGCGTTTTTCGGCACGCAGTCGCATGCTAACCACATCAGAACCGGCACAGGGTTCACTCATGGCCAGTGCGCCAACGTGTTCACCGGAGATCAGATAGGGAAGGTATTTGTTTTTTTGTTCGTCGGTACCATTGAGTTTGATCTGGTTCACACACAAATTGGAGTGAGCGCCATAACTTAAGCCGACAGAGGCAGAAGCACGGCTGATCTCCTCCATGGCAATGACATGGGCGAGATAGCCCATATTGCTGCCACCCCATTGCTCAGGCACCGTGATGCCGAGTAACCCTATGTCACCGAACTTTTTCCAGAGATGGGCAGGGAAGAGGTTGTCTCGATCTACATCGGCAGCAATAGGCTGGATCTCCCTGGCTGCAAACTGCTGCACCTGTTCGCGCAGCATCTCCGTCGTTTCATCAAGACCAAAGTTCAAACTGCTAACCGGGGTATACATGTCGCCTCCTGGTTGGGATTTTGACCGTGCTTGACGGTTATTTTTATTGTTCAGATGCTTTGGCTGTATCGACAGAGCCTGTTAAGGCTTGTCGACAACGCTGTTCCGCTTCATCCAGCTCGTGTTGCATGATCTGAATATCATGAAGTTGTTGCTCGAGTGCAGCGCGATGTTCCGCAATCTTGTTCAGCATGACGAGTAGCTGCTTCTCATTGCCGGTATGCGGATCATAAAGTTCAAACAGCTCTTTGGATTCATCCAGACTGAAGCCGAGTCGCTTACCTCTCAGAATGAGCTTAAGCCGAACCCTGTCACCATGAGAATAAACACGGTTATGACCCTGGCGATCAGGAGCGAGAAGACCATGCTCCTCATAGAATCGTATCGCCCGGGTGGTGATATCAAATTCTTTTGCCAGTTCTGAAATGGTGTAGGTTTGGTTCATACCGAATGAAGAAAGCGATGACTATATTGTTATATTGTCAGTTAACATAGCTTACCTTTACGTTAACGTAAAGTTGAGGTGAGTATGAATGAAAGCAGATACGTCAGAAGCAGATAGAAGGGCTTCTGACGTGTAGAAACATTAAAGAGTGAATTCTGCCCAGACAGGGGCGTGATCTGATGGTTTTTCCATAGCGCGAATATCGTAATCGATACCTGCTGCTGAGAGTGACTGTATCAATGGGTTTGTAGCCAGAATTCCGTCAATTCTCAGACCCCGTTTAGGTTCACGCTCAAATCCTTTGGAGCGATAGTCGAACCAACTGAACTGGTCATCAATAGCAGGGTGGCAAACACGAAAAGTATCTTTTACTCCCCATGCCAGCAAGGATTGAAACCATTCGCGCTCTTCAGGCAAAAAACTGCATTTCCCGGTTCTGAGCCATCGCTTGGCGTTGTCCGGACCAATCCCAATATCTTTGTCTTCTGGCGAGATATTGAAGTCGCCCATAATAAGGATTGGATGACTGGGTTCATAAGATTGTTTCAGTAATGTCTGCAGATCATGATAAAAACGACGTTTATTGGGGAATTTGACCGGATGTTCGCGGCTTTCACCCTGCGGAAAATAACCATTAATAATAGAGAGCTTACTGCCGTCGCCTGTTGTGATATCAGCAACAATCAGTCGTTTTTGCGCATCGGATTTGTCAGAAGGGAAGCCTTTCAGGACTGAAACAGCTGGCATTTTGGTCAGTATGGCCACACCGTAGTGTGTTTTCTGGCCATGAAAAACCGCGTGATACCCAAGCGCCTCAATATCAGCCACGGGAAACTCTTCATCAGTCACCTTGGTTTCCTGGATACAAATGACCTCTGGCTGATGCTTGTCGATAATAGCCTGAAGCTGGTGTAGTCGCGTTCTGATACTGTTGGCGTTAAATGAAACGACTTTCATCTCCCTTACCCCGAGTCGACCTGTGAAATAGGGCAACTATACTGGATCGCTGGTTGCTATTCATTGTCTGTGGGTGGTCGTTGCGGTGATGACCATGCTATCTTGGAGTTGACGCCACCAGGACGGCGCCAGAAATAAAAAAAACAAGACTGGCTAAGCAGGAGCAGCTTTCAATGAGTGATTTCAATGGTGCAGAGGCAGAAGTCTCTGACGAAACCCGTACACTTTATCTGGATGGCAGTTTCAGTCGCCAGATCCGTTCATTACTGTATCACACATATCAGGATGACCCCGTTTATCAAACATTGTTTGAAGCAGGGCGCACAGGCTATAACCAGCGCATCAGGGCCTGTACCCGGGAACTGGCTTCCGGGTATTTTTCTGAGAATTTCCCGGTGGTGGGTGTCGTTAAAAATGATCGTCTGATCGCCACAGCCTTTGTCGCCAAATCTGCAGCAAACGCAGAATTTGCTGACCGGTTCTTTTGGCGCTGCAAAATGATTTTGACGGTCGGCTATGCAGGAACCGAAAAATACCTGGCCTTCTTGAAAAGCATTCAGCAATTAATGCCCGATTCACCTCACTATTATCTACCACTGATCGGCGTGCATCCCGATTTTCAGCATCAAGGGCATGGAAGGCAGTTACTGGATGCCGTTCATAACCTTTGCGATCTGGATCAGCAGTCCAAAGGGGTGGGACTGAACACATCCAACCCGGAGATGCTGCCATTTTTTGAATCCATGGGTTATCTCAAAACGGGCGAATTCAGTGTCGGTGGTGGTATTTCGGAGACAGTATTGTTCAGGGATAAATAATCCATATTTAACATAATATAGATTATGCGCAATTAAACCATTTACATTCTGAATAAGAATTATTGGCGACCTTTAACATTGACAGGTCGTTTCGTCTGCTATTGCAGCATCTTTTAACACTATGAAACATAAATGAATATATTTTCAGAATTTTATAGCGTTCAATTTGCAAAAAATGCAGATGTCTGCCTACTATTTATTCAAAAGATGTGTGTTGTGATGCCGCCCAGATACTGAGGGAATCATTGCAGCAACGCTTTTCTTTACCTGTCTAAACGACAAAGTGAATGTACTACACTGATGCGGTAACGGATAACCAAGAGGATAAAACGAACCATGACCCTTAATGGCCTGATCAAATTGACCTCATTACTCCAGGAGCCACCTCTGACCATTATCCAGTGGCAGATACTCTTGGTTGTTGCAGAAAACCCGGGTGAAACCATCACTGACCTGGTCAATGACGGCAAGCTGGACTGCGGAACCCCCAGCGATATTGCTGTAAGTGTTAAGCGTCTGGGTGAAGGTCGCCATGATCGTCCAGGACTCGGTCTGCTTAAAAAACAGCAGCATGAGGACGACGGTCGCTATTTCCGGCTTTCCCTGAGCCCAAAAGGCAAAAAGCTGGTTGAGAAGCTGAAGCAAAAACTGCGTACCATCAAGTAAACCGGCCATGCAGTACCGGTTTACTTGATGGACAGAATCATGCTTTCTGCTTTGCAACGTTTCGAGTCGAGGCCGTGGTGGCTTCCTTGAGTCCATCGGTATAGGCCTGCAGCTTTATGACTTCTTTTTCTAATTCAATGTTTGATTTTTGAAGCTGCTCGTAGGCATTAAGCTTTTTATTGATTATTTGAAGCGACCGCTCTAACTCGTGATTTTTTTCTGCGAACGTATTTAGCTCAGCAGCATTGCCCTGAAGTTTCTTAATTGATGCGACCAGGTCATCAGGCTTGCCCAGCATAAGGAAAATCGTCTCTGAGACAGTCGCCTTTTGCTCTAGTCCCTTTATTTGCTCATAGAGTTTTGCATTCTCTTCATGAACCTTATCGAGCGTTGTATCCAGACGGTTAACATCTTGCCGTGTTTCAGCCAGCTCACGCTCAACCTTGACGCTTTTTTCTTTTTCGCGTTCAAGTTGCTTGTTAAGGCGTTCTTTTTCACGGCGCTCACTATCAACGACGGACAGCCAGTGATTAAGCAGCTTTTGGCTTGCTTCATCAAGACGCTTTTCCTGCTCCTGAAGCGCCCTCTCCTTGCTGTCTTCGCTCGCTTGCAGTTTGCTTTCTAACGTTTCGAGTTGTTTTTCTGAAAAGCCTAATTGAGACTCAAGCTCTTTGACGCGTGAAAGCTGCTCACTATTAGTCTTCTCCAGCAGCTCTTTTTCCTGGCTTAAGGTCAGGTTTCGTTGCTCAAAGGTTTTTACCTGATCAGCTAAGGTTTGTATCTCTTGCTGTAGCTGACTGATGGTTTCAGTGAAGGCCTGACGCTGATCCTCCATCCCCTCTTCCAACTCCAGCAGCTGTGATGACTGTCTGAACTTATCCCGTGCAAGTTCTCGTTTTAGTGCCCGCATCAGCTCTGACGACAATTCAACACCTTCACTATCGCCGAGCACTTCCAATTCCTGCCATTCACGATAGAGCGGCAACACTGTCTGCTTCCCCATATTGACGGCAGCTGCCAGTTTCTGGGCTGTAATCTTTTCACCGGTTTCTTTCATTGCGTCTAGCGCACTAAACACCTTGGTCCGACGCAATCCGCTTTTATCTTGAGTCATTTCCGCACCTATAATACCAGTATTACAATACTGGTATTATAGGTATTATTTATATTCTCACAACACTAATTAAGTACCGGTAATATTAATTACCGGTACTTAATTGGTTTTTATTTCAATGTTTAAAGCGGCTGGGATAAGGGAGTAGAAGGAACATGCTCTAGACGGTGATTTGTGCTGATTGCTGCCAGATGAGCGGAAAAACACCGGTATGAGTTTGAGAAAAATTGCACTCCAGGTTATTCCCTGTAAATATCGACGAACGTAACGCCACATACGTTTGAGACGTTACGCCCTGCCCTACACTGCGAGTAACGATAGTTGGAACTTGAAGAGATTTACCGGCGCGATTTGAATTTACTGGTTGCGTTGAAAGTACTGCTCGAAGAAAACAGCGTGAGCCATGCAGCAATAAGGCTGAACCTGAGCCAATCCGCCATGAGCCGAATCCTGGGGCGTTTACGGGAACTGCTTGACGACCCATTATTCACGCGTAACGGTCAAAAACTGATCCCAACAGAACGCGCTCTTCAGTTACAGCAATCCCTGCACGATCCTCTGGAAGCCTTAAGGAAAGTTCTTTCACCCGAGAGCTTTAGGCCAGAACTATGCGAACAGCAATTCGTCATCGCCACAACCGACTATGCGATGCAGACCATTCTGCCTTTCGCTTTACCTCGGATATATAGTGAAGCGCCGGGGGTCTCGCTCGAATTTGTGCCATTACAGCACGACCAGCTGCCAACCCAGTTAACAACGGGGGGATGTGACATGGCGCTATGTCGTCCAACCGGTCCGGTTGCACCGCTGCATCAGGAAATACTGGGACTCGTTAGTGTTTTCTGCCTGCTTTCGCAACAACACCCCCAGGCAAATACGACCTTGACATTGGAAGCGTATCTCTCATGCCCCCATGCAATGATTGCTGTCAGTGACGGTGTTAAATCGCTGATTGATGAGGCCTTGAGAGGCTACCCTGATCGCCGGATGGTGCTTCGTGCTTATCATCTGGAAGCAGCCCTGGCAATTATCAATACAATGCCACTGATTATCACTGTACCTGCGGATCTAGCTTATCTTGCTGCCGACAGGCATAAGCTGGTCATCAAACCCCTGCCATTCGATTTCAAGCCCTTTGACTATTCCATGATATGGCATCCACGCTGCGAACATTCCGCAGCACAAATCTGGTTGCGACGCTTAGTGAAGGAAGAATGTGGACGCTTAATCACGAAGCGAATACACGAGATGGGATTTATCTAAAAGCAAAATGACAAAAAAAGGCCAGCAATGCCGGCCTTAAAATTATTTTATGAATGATTTATAGCTTGATCACTACACGACCGGTAACTTTGCCCTGGGTAATTGATTCCGCATAAGCAGGGACATCCTTAAGCTCAATTTCTTTACATGCCTGCTGATAGTAGCTTTCGGGCAGTAGTTCACTCAAACGGGCCCAGGCTTCCTGACGCTTACTGGTTGGACACATCACTGAATCTATACCCAGCAATTTCACACCACGCAAAATGAACGGCATAACAGTTGTCGGTAAATCAAATCCACCTGCAAGACCGCATGCGCTGACTGCACCACCATACTGAACCTGAGCCAGTAATTTGGCGAGGACATTGCTACCTACAGTATCAACAGCCCCTGCCCACAATTGATTTTCCAATGGGCGCGCAGGTTCTTCAAACGCGGATCGATCAATAATGCGGGAAGCACCCAGTCGGGTTAAAAGGCTTCGGTTTTCTTCAGAACGCCCTGACATAGCAACAACCTGATAACCTAACCTGGCAAGCAATGTCACGGCTACTGAGCCAACGCCTCCACTGGCACCCGTGACAAGAATGTCACCCTGATCCGGTGTGATACCTGCTTCAATTAATGCATCCACACACAGCATCGCGGTTAAGCCGGCAGTACCTATCATCATGGCTTTTTTTGCATCAAGACCATCAGGCAGCGCAACCAGCCAGTCGGCATTCACGCGCGCTTTTTCTGCCATGCCACCCCAGTGATTTTCTCCAACGCCCCAGCCAGTCAGCACCACTGAATCACCCTCTTTGTATCGGGCATCTGAGGATTCAGCAACTCGACCAGCAAAATCAATCCCCGGCACCATTGGGAATTGACGAATAATTTTACCTTTACCCGTAACCGCCAGACCGTCCTTGTAGTTGAGAGAGGAGTAATCGACCTCAACCAGCACATTCCCTTCCGGTAATTGTGCTTCATCAATTTCCGCCACTGAAGCTAGGGTTGCCCGATCAACCTGGTTTAGAACTAAAGCCTTAAACATTACCGTCAATACCAATGCTGTTTCATATCAATGGCAAAATTTTATTGAGATAGGCGTCATGATTAAAATGAAAGTTAATCATAAAATATATGATTATTATGCATAAATAGACAGTCCACATATTGGCCCGCCTCATTGTGAGAGTAAAAATTTTGCCTTTTTCTAAGCAGACCAGCAAATACAAAACTCAAAATAACCACCTGTATTTACCGACTATTGAACCAATAAGCAGTGCTAAAAACATCTTCGCCGCAGGTCAGAATTACCTCTTATCCATACATGCCAATATTTATCAATGAATTTCTACCTGGCCAACACCGCCTTCTACATGAAGCCCTAAAACGGCCGGTAAGCAACTCGACACTGGTACTTTTTGACCTGATGCAATATCAACAGATAAAAAACTACTGCAAAAGCGTTTCCATTTCATGGAACACGAAATCTTTAAACATCATTCAGGTTGCGCTCAACCTCAGAATACCCTTAAGCAAAAACAATAAGGTCAGATAACATTGCATTATCCGACCCAATCTATTCTATGAAGGCATAGTTAAAGGAGATGGGGAAACAATGACACCATTATTATCCGCATACACATAATCACCCGGCTTAAAGGTCACCCCTTTAAAGGTAACCGGTACATTAACTTCACCAATACCCTTTTTATCTGTTTTCATCGGATGCGAGCCCAGCGCCTGTACACCGAGAGGAAGCTGCGCAATTACATCAACATCGCGAATACAGCCATACATAATGATGCCTGCCCAGTCATTTTGGGCCGCCTTTTCTGCCAGCATATCACCCAGGCAGGCGCGACGCATGGAACCACCGGCATCAACCACCATGACCTTCCCTTGACCGTTTTCTTCAACCAGCTCTTTCACACGGGAATTATCTTCAAAGCATTTAACCGTGATGATTTCGCCACCAAACGAAAGTACGCCGCCATAATTGCGAAAGCCCGGTTCTACAACCTGGACCAGGTCAGGGTAAGCATCACACAGATCGGGTGTTACATATTGCATTGTTATTATCCTCAACGTCTGGTGGGGTGATTATTACATGGCGACCAAATTTCGCAATTCAATACTCGATGTTAGACAAGATAAGATCCAAGCTTCAGAGAGATACCCTTGGAGATGCTCTTACCGAGTAGAAATTCTTGCCTCTTTAGAGCACCAAACAAAAAGGGGTGAAGCATTTTGCCTCACCCCTTTTTATCACACTGATTAGTTAGTGCGATTTGCCTTAGTCGATCTTCTGATCTGCCAGGTAAAACCAGGTATCCAACACGGAATCCGGATTCAGGGAAACTGTTTCAATCCCCTCTTCCATAAGCCATTTGGCCAGATCCGGATGATCAGAAGGACCCTGACCACAGATACCGATGTATTTACCGGCCTTGCGGCACGCCTGAATCGCCATTGAAAGCATCGCCTTCACCGCTGCATTCCGCTCATCGAACAGGTGCGCGATGATACCGGAATCCCGATCCAGACCCAGGGTCAGCTGGGTCATATCGTTGGAACCGATAGAGAATCCATCGAAATACTCGAGGAATTCACTGGCAAGAATCGCGTTGGAAGGCAGCTCGCACATCATAATGACACGCAGGCCATTCTCGCCACGACGCAGGCCGTTTTCTGCCAGCAGATCAATAACCTGCTTGGCTTCACCAACGGTACGAACAAACGGGATCATCAGTTCGACATTAGTCAGACCCATTTCGTCACGCACCTTCTTCATGGCGCGGCATTCCAGCTCGAAACAATCGCGGAAGCTGTCAGACACGTAACGGGAAGCGCCGCGGAAGCCCAGCATCGGGTTCTCTTCTTCCGGTTCGTACAGACGACCACCGATCAGGTTCGCATACTCGTTGGATTTGAAGTCAGACATCCGGACGATGACTTTCTTCGGATAGAAGGCTGCCGCAATAGAGGCCACACCTTCCACCAGTTTCTCAACGTAGAAATCGACGGGGCTGCCATAACCGGAGATGCGCTTGTCAACGCTGCTGCGGATATCTGCAGGCAGGTTGTCATAGTTGAACAGCGCTTTCGGGTGAACACCGATCATCCGGTTAATGATAAATTCCAGACGCGCCAGACCTACGCCAGCGTTTGGCAGCGCGGCAAAGTCAAAGGCACGGTCCGGGTTACCGACGTTCATCATAATCTTGAACGGCAGATCCGGCATGCTGTCGACACTGTTGGTACGAATATCGAAGTCCAGCTTGCCTTCGTAGATCAGACCAGTATCACCTTCCGCGCAGGAAACGGTGACGTCCTGACCTTCCTGGAGCTTTTCAGTGGCATCGCCGCAGCCGACAACCGCAGGAATACCGAGCTCACGGGCAATGATCGCCGCGTGGCAGGTTCTGCCACCACGGTTGGTCACGATCGCTGAAGCGCGCTTCATGATCGGTTCCCAATCCGGGTCAGTCATATCAGTGACCAGTACATCGCCGGGCTGAACCTTGTCCATTTCGGCCAGGTTATGGATGACCTTGACCACACCGCTGCCGATTTTCTGACCGATACTGCGGCCTTCCACCAGAACCGTACCTTTTTCTTTCAGCAGGTAACGCTCCATGGTGTTGCCTTCGCTCCGGCTCTTAACCGTTTCCGGACGGGCCTGAACGATGTACAGCTGACCGTCATCACCATCTTTCGCCCATTCAATATCCATGGGGCGCTCGTAGTGCTTTTCGATGATCAGAGCCTGGCGAGCCAGGGCCTGTACTTCGTCATCGGTAATGGAGAACCGTTCGCGATCCGCTACGTCTACATCAATGGTTTTTACCGAACGGCCAGCGCTGTGGTTATCGGTATACATCATCTTGATTGCCTTGCTGCCCAGGTTGCGGCGCAGAATGGCGTGCCGACCCGCTTCAAGGGTGGTCTTGTGAACGTAGAATTCGTCAGGGTTAACGGCACCCTGCACAACGGTTTCACCCAGACCATAAGAGGAGGTAATGAATACCGCGTCACGGAAACCGGATTCGGTATCCAGGGTGAACATAACGCCAGAAGCCGCAGTTTCACTGCGCACCATGCGCTGGATACCGGCAGACAGCGCCACTTCACGGTGATCAAAGCCCTGGTGCACCCGGTAGGCGATCGCACGGTCATTGAACAGTGAAGCGAAGACTTCTTTTACGGCGTGGATGACATTGTCATAACCGCGAATATTGAGGAAGGTTTCCTGCTGGCCTGCAAAGGAGGCATCGGGCAGGTCTTCGGCGGTAGCAGAGGAACGAACCGCAACAGAGAGGTTCTCATTACCGTTCTGCAGGCTGGTGAAAGCAGTGCGGATGGCATCTTCCAGCGCAGGCTGGAACGGCTCATCCATGACCCACTGGCGGATATTGGCGCCAGCCTCGGCCAGTGCGCGGACATCGTCCACATCCAGGGTGTCGAGCAGCGAGTGAATGCGTTCATTCAGGCCGCTCTTTTCCAGAAACTCCCGGTACGCCTTTGCGGTGGTAGCAAACCCTCCGGGAACAGACACCCCGGCGCCCGCCAGGTTGCTGATCATCTCCCCCAGAGAGGCGTTCTTGCCGCCCACACGTTCAACGTCACCTGCTCCCAGGTGCTCAAAGGCAATTACATACTCTTCCAAGGTATCACCCCCTGATTTGGAACTTTATCCGGGTTCCCGGCAAAAAAGTCAGTGGCTCGAACAAGGTCGCACAAGTATAAACGCAAAATGCGAAGGTTCGGAGCCCTTTGTCAGCAACGTCAGATGGCCGTACTATACGACCAGCAGACACTGGTTGTGAATCCCGTCACCAAGGATTGGGGACTTTTACCTATCTGAAAGCGCGTCTTTTTAACATGAACAAACAGCCAGTGCCTATGATTTTTGTCAGTTTTTCTGGCAGTTGGGCACATTTGAAGCCACTTCCGTGGTCTGGAACACAGGAATGAAACGCAAAGTCTATTTTATCTCGGACGGTACCGGCATTACCGCGGAATCTTTTGGCAAGAGTCTGTTGGCGCAGTTTGACCATATCGACTTCGATAACCTCACCCTGCCCTACGTGGATACCCCGGAAAAAGCCCAGGCGGTTGTCGCCGACATTAATCGGCAGGCAGAAAACAGCGCGCACAAGCCACTGCTGTTCAGCACCATTATTGATGAGCAGATCAGCGAAATCATGAAAGGCGCCAACGCTTATACGACGGATATTTTTCAGGCGTTCATGCCCGGCCTGGAGCAGGAACTGCGCCAGCACGCCATGCACAAGATTGGCCAGAAGCGCGCCATCACCGCCAACACCCAATACAACCAGCGGATTGATGCTGTCCATTTTGCCCTGGACAACGACGACGGTGCGAAAACCCGCTATTACGATAAGGCAGACATCTTAATTATTGGTGTATCCCGATGCGGCAAGACCCCCACCTGCCTGTACATGGGCCTGCAGTTCGGTATTCGCGCAGCAAACTACCCGATCACTGAAGATGATCTGGATATGATGCGCCTGCCCGCCATCCTCAAAGAGCACAAAAACAAACTGTTTGGCCTTACCATTGATGCCGAACATCTTGCTGCCATTCGTAACGAACGCCGACCCAACAGCCGTTATTCTTCAAGCCGTCAGTGCGAAATGGAAGTGAATGAAGTGGAGTTGATGTTCCAGCGGGAAAATATCCCCTATATCAACACGACCCGTTACTCTGTGGAAGAGATCGCCACGCGCATTATTGCCCAGACCGGCATTGAGCGTCGGTTGAAATAAGTCCGCAACTTGTAAAGATAAAAAAACGCCCAGATTTCGGCTGGGCGTTTTCTATTGCGATTTAAATCACAAACAAATCCATGAACGCATTAACTGGTGTCGCTTCCAACTTCGCCTGATCCTTGCACAGGTCAAAGATTGCGTCACAACGACCAGCCGGGAAACGGGTCGCCAGGTTAGCCTTGAACTTGGCTTCCAGCAGCGGGATACCCTCTTCACGACGGCGGCGGTGACCGATGGGATACTCAACCGCCACTTTCTCTGTGCTCGAACCATCCTTGAAAAACACCTGGATCGCGTTCGCAATAGAGCGCTTCTCCGGCTCGTGGTACTCACGGGAATAACGCTCATCTTCCAGGATGACCATCTTCTCACGGAGTTCATCAATTTCAGGATGCGCCGCATGGAAATCGTCTTCATAGTGCTCAGCCACCAGGTTACCAAACAGCAGCGGCACAGCAGTCATATACTGGAGACAATGATCGCGGTCAGCGGCATTGGCCAGCGGGCCAACCTTGGAGATGATCCGGATTGCGGATTCATGGGTGGTAATTTCAACCCGCTCAATCTCATCAATACGTCCCTTCACCTGATCATGCAGACGAACAGCGGCTTCAGCGGCAGTCTGGGAATGGAACTCGGCCGGGAATGAAATCTTGAAGAGCACATGCTCCATGACATAACTGCCATAAGGGCGCTGGAACTTGAATTCCTGTCCTTTGAACAGCACATCATAAAAGCCCCACTTGGGCGCACTCAGTACACCGGGAATACCCATCTCGCCACGCATGGCGATATCCGCCAGGCGTACGGCTCTTGAGGTTGCATCACCGGCCGCCCAGGACTTACGGGAACCGGCATTCGGCGCATGGCGGTAGGTACGCAGAGACTGTCCATCCACCCAGGCATGGGACAGCGCTGCCAGCAACTGATCACGGTTTGCACCCTTGAGTTTTGCAACAACAGCCGTTGAGGCCACCTTCACCAGCACCACGTGATCCAGACCAACCCGGTTATAACTGTTTTCCAGCGCCAGGCAGCCCTGAATCTCATGGGCCATGATCATGGCTTCCAGCACATCGCGCATGGTCAGGGGTGCCTGACCATTGGCCATCCGGCTCTGGGACAGGTAATCGGCCGTCCCCAGGATGCCACCGAGGTTATCAGAAGGATGGCCCCACTCTGCCGCCAGCCAGGTATCGTTGTAATCCAGCCAGCGGATAATGCAGCCAATATCCCAGGCGGCTTTTACCGGATCCAGACGGAATGATGTGCCCGGAACACGTGAACCGTGAGGAACCACTGTTCCTTCAACGATGGGGCCAAGATGCTTGGTACACTCAGGAAAGCGTAGCGCCAGCAGACCACAGCCCAGGGTATCCATCAGGCAGTTACGGGCGGTATCCAGCGCCTCTTCGGACTCAATCTTGTAATTAAGAACATAATCAGCGATATCCTGCAGTACCTGGTCGTAATCAGGACGCTCATTTACATCAACGTTTGCACTCATTGTTTTCTCTGACTTCTGGTTGTAAGACGTTATTAATGCAGCATTACGGTTATTAGCGTTCTTCTACGCCAACCCAGGCGCGTGGCTCCGGGCCGGTATACTCAGCCGATGGCCGGATAATCCGGTTGTTAGCGCGTTGCTCCATCACATGAGAAGCCCAGCCGGTCAGCCGTGAACAGACAAAGATCGGCGTAAACAGCTTGGTTGGAATACCCATGAAGTGATAAGCCGAGGCATGGAAGAAGTCCGCATTCGGAAACAGCTTCTTTTCATCCCACATGACCTGCTCAATGATTTCCGATACCGGATACAGCACGGTATCACCCACTTCATCGCCCAGAACCTTTGACCACTCCTTGATGATGCCGTTTCGTGGATCAGAGGTTTGGTAGATCGCATGCCCGAAGCCCATGATCTTGTCCTTGCGTTCCAGCATGCCAAGAATGGCTTCCTTGGCGTCTTCCGGCGACTGGAAGCGCTCGATCATCTCCATGGCCGCTTCGTTGGCGCCGCCATGCAACGGTCCACGAAGCGAACCGATTGCCGCCGTGATACAGGAATGCATATCCGACAGCGTGGACGCACAGACCCTTGCCGTAAACGTCGATGCATTGAACTCATGTTCTGCATAAAGAATCAGGGACGCATCCATACAGCGACGATGATTTTCCGCCGCCTTTTTACCGTGCAGCAGATGCAGGAAATGCCCGGCAATGGAGTCATCATCCGTTTCTGTTTCAATACGGACGCCATCATGGCTGAACCGGTACCAGTAAAGGAGAATGGAGGGAAATGCGGCCAGCAGACGATCCGTGACATCCTGCTGCTGGCTGAAATCGGTTTCGGTTTCGAGGTTACCCAGCATGGAGCATCCGGTCCGCATGACATCCATGGGATGCGCATCCGCAGGAATCAATTCCAGGCACTGCTTCAGCGGTTCAGGCAGCCCACGTAAACCCTGCAGCTTCCTTTTGTAATTTGCGAGTTCTTCACTGTTCGGCAACTCACCGTGAAACAACAACCAGGCGATTTCCTCGAACGTGCCGTATTTCGCCAGCTCATGGATGTCGTAACCCCGGTAAGTGAGGCCGGTGCCGCTTTTGCCCACGGTACAGAGTGCCGTCTGTCCTGCCGTCTGGCCGCGGAGGCCGGCGCCGGTCAGTTTTTTCTCAGCCATACGTGCTCCCTCTGGTTCTTGTGTGTAAGAGACGTCGTTAAGAATTGTTGCTAACGCGTTGTTCTGCCAGTTTATTCTTCGCCCTTTTCGGCAAACAGACGGTCGATGGTCTGCTCATAGGCGTGGTAATCCAGGAAATCGTACAGGTCCATCCGGGTTTGCATGGTGTCGACCACCCGGGTCTGATCACCCTCTTTCAGCAGGTGCTGATAGACGTTCAGTGCCGCCTGGTTCATGGCGCGGAATGCACTTAACGGATAAAGCACCATGGCAATACCGGCATCCCCCAGTTCCTGGCAATTGAATAATGGTGTTTGCCCAAACTCAGTAATGTTAGCCAGAACCGGCACCTTCACAGCCTCAACAAAACGACGGTAATCGTCCAGTGTCTGCATGGCTTCCGGAAAGATCATATCGGCCCCCGCATCGACACAGAGACAGGCACGCTCGATGGCGGCATCCATGCCTTCGACGGCCAGCGCATCGGTACGGGCCATAATGACAAAGCTTTCATCGGTACGGGCATCCACCGCCGCCTTGACCCGGTCGACCATTTCTTCCTTGCTGACAATGGCTTTGTTCGGACGATGACCACAGCGCTTCTGGGCCACCTGGTCTTCGATATGAACAGCTGCCGCGCCTGCCCGGGTCATTTCCCTGATGGTCCGGGCAATATTGAACGCGCCGCCCCACCCCGTGTCGATATCGACCAGCAGTGGCAGACTGCTGGCCGCCGTGATCCGACGCACGTCTTCCAGCACATCATTCATGGACGTCATGCCCAGGTCCGGCAAACCGTAGGAAGCGTTGGCGACGCCGCCACCAGAGAGATAAATCGCCTGATGCCCTGTTTTTTCAGCCATCATGGCGCAATAGGCATTGATGGTGCCCACCACCTGCAGTGGGCTGTTTGCTTCAACGGCCTTGCGAAACTTCTGGCCGGGGGTCAGTTCGGTCATACGCGGTATCCTGTTGTTCGTGCAGTCGTTGTCATCGCTACTGTTTTAGTACAGCCTGCCCCGCTGTCACGGTGGCGCAGCCTCGAATCCTGGTTGAATGCGTTCTTCCAGCCGGTTACGGGAGACACGGATATGCCGGCGCATCAGCAATTCCGCCAATTCGCCATCCCGATCCGCCAGGGCATCAATAATCTGCTGGTGTTCTGTCAATGCTCTCAGGGGACGGTTCTGTTGCGTGCTGAACCGGTAGCGATACATGCGAATCAGGTGGTAAAGCTCACCGCAGAGCAACTCGACGAGCTTGCGATTGCCCGAGGCGCTGATAATCCGGTAATGAAAATCCAGGTCGCCTTCCTGCTGGAAATAGGCAACGCCGTCCTTGAGTTCGGACTGTTCGCGATGCTGATCCAGCAAACGACGCATATCGTCAACCTGGGCCCGGGTCATATTGGCTGCCGCCAGGCGACAGGCCAGCCCTTCCATGACTTCACGGATATGGTAGATATCAAGGAGTTCTTCGGTAGAAAGAGAGACTACACGGGTGCCGCTGTGGGGTTCACGAATCACCAGCTTGCAGCCTTCAAGACGACGGATGGCCTCACGCAGGGGGCCACGGCTGATACCGTACTGTTCCGCCAGCCCGGATTCACTGAGCTTGCTGCCTCCCGGAATATCACCACGCACAATGGCACGCTGGATGAGCGTGAACACACGGTCGGACAATGTGCGGGGTTCAGGGGCATTCATGGAATGGTCATTATTGTTGACAATTATTTTATCCGGCGGAGCTTATATACGTATATACCGAACGTCAAGCGCTACATTGTCAACAATGTACGCGTTAGCAGCCGCACTAACTGGCCCGATTGCTGTCTCATACAGGTGCAGTTTATTTATGGGAAACCCGGCAATAGCAATGGAGAGAACAGATTCACCATCAGGCTCTACCGGTGAACCCATGTGGGCAACCTGGACTAAAGAGCAATTCATCCCTGCAAAGCCACAACCGCTGAAGCCTGAAACCTCTGCTGACAATTTACCGGGCTTTTCCCGCCATACAGCAACAACCTTGTTGCCAGAAAGAGGGTGGCCAGTGATATGTCAGCCGCCATCCTTGCTGAAAGCACCGGAGGCAGGTGGAGGGGAAGAATTGAGAGAACCTCCAGGAAACCAGAGGCCTGAAACAGTAGGACAATTACCGTTACCCCCGACAGGTACCGTTAGGTTCGGCACCCCGAAAGGGCTGGCGACGGGTCAAGCCGCCTTGGTAGAACCAGTTTCAGAAGGAGCAGGCACATCGAAAGAGCCGTCGAAGAAACAGCCCGGAACCCGTGTCACCCATGCAGATTGTGATCAATGCCCAAGCACTTTTCCATCGGTAGAGAAATTGTGGAGCCATCAATCGCATTTTCATCAGGGCAAACAATACCTCTGTGAAGTGTGTGGAAAATGCTTTAAACAAGGCCACCTGCTACGAGACCACGCCAATACACATACCGGAAACAAACCTTACTCGTGCCAGGATTGCGACAAATGCTTTGCCAGTTCAGCGGGTCTGACAAGACACAAACGCACTCACAGGCAAGACCGGCTTTACACTTGTAGATACTGTGGAAAGGGTTTTAAAAGTAAACCCGGCCTTAATGTACACGAGAACCTTCACACAAAAGAGAAGCGCTACCAATGTGGAAAGTGCAAGCAACTCTTCTCCGATTCATCCAGCCTGGCAAGGCACAGGCACCTTCATTCAGACCAGAAAAATCATATTTGCACACTATGTAAAAAAGCGTTCTCCCGAAAAGACCATTTAAAGGGTCACCTGAAAACTCACGCAAAAACCTAACCCGGGAAATGAAACAGGTTCCCGGTCAAAGCCAGCTTACTTGAGAAATGTCACCTCAAAGGAGCCGGTGGAGGCATGCTGCCGAACCACCATACCCTCTTCAGCCACGACCGGCGCCATATCCAGCGGCCGGGCGAAAGGTTTGTTATCGAGGGTTTGCTGTTGCAGGGCCTCTTCCGTGGTCATGACCACCACATAGCGCTCACCTAACAGGGGTTTTATCGCAACAATGCCTTCAATGTAGGCATAGCTGTGCCAGGTTTCGGGATTCAAGCGGTAGATCGCGTCGGTGACAAGCCGGGTCGGTCGCCGGGCGGCATCCAGAAATAGCAGGCTGGGATACATCACGTCCTGGTTGGAAAAACTCCGCACACGAATGGCTGAACTGGGCTTGTCAGCCGGGATCACATAACCACTGTAGTAACTCATGCCTGTCGGAAAATCGAACAGCGGCGTAAAGCGATTAAATTCATCATATTTCGCCTGGTCGACACCGGGGTTTTCAAAATCTCGCACATCCATCTGGATGCAGCAGCCGTCGCTAAAGGCTTTTGCCAGCTCGGCATCACGCGCCCGTTGCGGTTTTCGTCGCTGTTCACGGTCTGCATCCAGAACCCCTGCCAGTTCAGGGCTCAGGGCAACATGCCGGGTTTTGGGTGCAGGCAGCGCTTTCAGCAATAACTCATTGCCATCGGTAAAATCATGGTTGCGACTGCCAATCCCCGGCAGCCTGGGACGCTTGAAAGCCTGTGCCCGCTGCCCAGTGGTAATTGCGGTGTTCTGGATACGCCCTTGTGCATCGGTCCAGGTGTAATACGGCTGGCCATTTTCGCTGCGGACAAAACCGCGCCCTTCCAACACATCCGCATCCACATAACTACTGGCGCGCTCGCCGGAGCCAAGTACATATTGATCACGGGGTTTGATATCGGATTGATCTGAATAGAAGCTGCTTTGAACCGTACCGTCAGCATCTACCCAGGTGAAATAACGACGTTTTTTTTCGGATGTCGGCGAAAAATTCTGGTAGGCAATAGAACCGGGGTTATCGTAGGGGTCTATATAACTGGACAGGCTGATACGGTGGCGAACCTCGTCCTGCTGCTCCTTGAATTTTTCATCCAGAAACAGGTTTCGCACCTTACCGGTCTCATCGATATAAGTGAAATAGCGTTCCGCGCTTTTAGCCGGTAATACCACAAGCCCCGCCATCACACTCAAAACAAGCAAACTGCCGGAACAGCACCGGGTTGTTATTCTCATACTGCCGCCCTCCCGGAGGTTATCATCCCTGCCTGGCGCCCGGCTTTCAAGCCCATTGGCGTCAGAAACGGGTCCGGTAAGAAAGAGAGAAGATATAGGCGTTAACGCTGGTCTCAAGATCCATCCCCGCGTAGGGGTTGTAGACCAGGTCGGTAAGGCCGTCACAGTTGACGTTACAGCTGGTGCCCGCCGGAATTTCCTGTTTCGACCAGAAGTACTGGAAACCGACATCCACCACGGATTCCTTGTCCCACTGGTAACCAAACCCCAGCCCGATGATATGGGCATCACCCAAAGGCGCCATGATATCGGCCTTGTCCGCGGGAATGGACGACGGCCGGTTCTCATACCCCCAGCGCAGGCTCAGGCGGCTGCTGACATCGTATTCAAACCCGATCGCCCAGCTCCACTTGCTCTCGTAGCCCCGCGGCATGACGATCTTGTTGGGCTGGGCATTGGCCGGCGCCAGGATGCTGGCGAACTGCATGGCCATCACCTGCCGGTCAAACTCGATCACAAAGTTGTCCCAGACATCGTAGTCGGTCCACTTCAGGTCGAAGTTCATGGTCAGTTTCGGGGTCAGGTCGATGCTCACCCCGCCGGACAGGTGCTGGGGATAGGTGAGCTTCATGGAGGCAATGCCCTCCTCCTTCTGCTTGGCACTGATCGGCCCGACCAGCGCCGCCCCGAAGATCGAGGGGTTGTAGTAACCGGCAAAGCCTTTCATGAACTCGAAGAAATCCTCGGAATACTCAAAGGAATAGTTACCCTTGAGATTCATCTTCGCATCACTCTGATAAACCAAACCAAAGCGCAGCCAGTCGTAGGGTTTCCAGCGCAGGCCGAGGTTGTAGGTCGGCGACAGGGTTTCAGTCATTTCCAGGGACATATCTGCCATATTGGCAAAAGGGTTTGCGTTCCCCTGGCAGATATCCAGGAAAATAGCGGTCAGAATATCAATGCCCGGTGTCTCACAGAACAGGGTCTGGATGGCCGGGTTCGCGTTGAGGGCCAGCAGGTCGTTGGGACTCCGGAATTTCTGCTCCATCGCCAGTGCCTGGTGGGAAAAACCGATGGACAGGCCTACGTCCAGCTGGTCGTTGATTTTGTAACCGATGGACGGTGAAAGATAAGTAATTCGCTGCAGCGCCACCCGCTGTCCCTGGAACGCGGCAGGATCACCGTCTTCCCGTGCAAAGCCGAGTGCCATCGGTGCATAGAGATTGTTGGCGAAGGTGAACTTGGAGCCCGGCGGATTGAACGACACGCCGTTCAGCGGCGCCACTAGGGCAGGCATGGTCTGCAGGCCGATGCCGGGGATGTACATGGCCGGTGTCGCGGTCTGGCTCTGGTCATAGACGACGGGATCATCGTCCGCATCAAAGCCGAAGAAATCATAATTATCGCCGGGCTCGAACTCGGCGCGGATATCCATGTAGGCGGCGATCACCTTGGTTTCGATCTGCCGCCCTTTCAGGTCAACCAATCCGGCGGGGTTGTAATGGACATTGTCCATGCCGACAAAATCCGCGGTCACCGCGTTGGCCATGGCCATGGCCTTGGGATTGCCGATGGTCAGGTTCTGGGCCATCTGGGCCTTTACCTGCACGGACATCGCCAGCGGCAGTAACAGTGACGCCAGCCACCCGGGCCTGAAATAACCTGAAAGCGTTCTGATCATACTGCGTTTTCTTCTTTTTGTTATTCGATCAGCTGTTGGCCGGCCTATGCCTGTGCTTGCTGACAGGCGTCAACGCGGCAACCCCTACTCTCTACTCTGCCTTGAGACCTTCCAGATCCAGCGGCAGCGAGAAGCCCAGCAGGATATCCGGGGAATCCTCGGTCAGGCCAAAACCGGCGTTGATGTTCACGATATAGGTCGGCGACATCCGCAGCCCCAGCGACATATTGATAATGCCCGAGGTGCTGGACGGAGAATCCACGCTCCGGCCGTCCTTGAAGGTGAACACGCTCTCCCGGCTGTAGGACATCTGGTAAGACGCGCTCATGGACACGTCGTAGGACAGCGAATAGGCAAAGCCCATGTTCATGGAGTAACTGTCGCCCGGGTTCACCGATGACAGGGTCAGGCTGTCCTGGTTGGGGTTGAGGTTCCGGTTGGTGGGATCGCCCTGGTACTGGTTCAGGCCGGTTTCCTTGAAATTCATGTTGTAACCCACCGAGCCGAACAGCACCACCGGGTCGAGCACGTGGGACAGGCTGGCGCCGAAGCCCAGTGAGAAATAACCGCTGCCGGTGGAGAGATCCTTGTCCGGGTTGATCTCGTAGGGGCTCTCGCCGGTTTTCAGGTTGAAGGAACTGTTCAGGGTCAGCGAAGGCCTGCCGGGACGCACCTCGAACGGCTGCCAGCGCAGGCTCAGGCCGACATCGCCAATGCCGTAAACGGTTTTCTCTTTGCTGATATAGCTGCCGGATGACACCGATTTGTTCTCGGAATACTTGGCAACCAGGGGAATCCGCACCGAGAAGGTCAGGTTATCCCAGATACCGTAATCAAAGCTGAAGGTGTTGGTGAACGTATGGTCGGTGGTGTTGCGGACGAAATTGGTGACCACCTCGGTGTTATTGGTGCCGGTGGCGTTGGCAAAATCGATCCGGGCGTCACGGGTATTGGAATAATTGAAGGAATAGGTCAGGCGGCTGTCGCCGGATTTGAGCAGCGAATAACTTTTCTCCGCCGCCTGGAACACCTCTTCGAGCTGCTTGCTCTGGTCGGCGTCACCGTCCTGTTTGGCCAGGGCGCTGCGGGCGTCTGATGAATTGGCGGCGGCAGCGTACCCGGTCCAGGCCAGGCCGCCAAGGGCAATTCCCATGGTTAACGCAGAAATGCGAAACTTCATCCTGATACGCTCTTGTTATTGTTATTTTTTATTGTTCTTTTACGCCGCTGATACGCCCAGGCGATCAACGGCTGTGATCCAGTTCACGGCATCATACCGGATTTTTCCAGCCGGTGTTATTGCCTTTTGTAGGTCATCCCGCCGACACTTCCGCCAACCTCGGGGTCGTTCAGGCGGTTTTCCACCTGGCGGATGCCGGCGGCGTCCTGCGCCCGGTTGATCATCGGGTTGTTGAACTGCGGGAATTCCTGGAACGCCAGGTAGTTGATGGTGCTTTCATCCACGACCCGCATATCTTCATTGCGCAATTCCAGGTTCGGCAGCGGCGCGTGACCGTTCGGGAACACGATAAACAGTACATTGCGGTCCCAGACTTCCTTGAACCGCTCAATGGTAAAGCTGATATTCCCCACCGCCGGGTCCGCCACGTAGACATGGCCGTTATACACTTCCCGCACCACCACGAAATGCTTAAAACCGGCGTATTCAATGGGAACGATGGCCGGGTGGTCCAGTTCGGCGAGGTCGTCAATATCGGCGCGGAAGCCGCCGCTCTTGTGGCCGATGGCGCGGGTGAAACGCTTCATGTCCAGCAGGGAGAAACCGCGGCGGGCGACAATCTTGTCCGCCTCGCCGAATTTCAGCAGGCCTTCCATGACCTGCCGTTCGGTCAGGTTCCGGCCCAGGTAGTAATCCAGCAGCGTGGTGAGGGCGGCGGAACCGCAGCTGTAGTCGTAGGTCTGCCGGATGATGTTCTTGTATTTCAGTTTGGCGAGGGGTTCAACGGCGGCCTGGTCAGTGACGGTGACATTGGCGGCCTGCTGTTCAAAATAGACCGCCCCATCCTCTTTGGGCTTGACCTCAAAGGCCGTATTGACGCCGAAAACGGTAAGCAGGCTACCCAGCAGAATCTCTATCATGGCGGTCGGTCTTTTGTTGTTATTGTTTTTGTACTTTAGTGCAGTTTAAGGAAAAAAAGCCGACCGGTAAACCGATCGGCCTTTTGGCTTACACCTTTTTTACGGGCTTAGTGCGCGTAGACAGTAATGCTGTTAGTCGTCATGTTCAGACCACTGATTGCCAGACCGCCAAGGTTGCCGTCGCCTACATTGATAGCGCCGATATTGATATTGGCGTTAGTCATAGGCGCGTCAATAACCAGTCGATCGCTACTGCCGCCATCCAGAACATCAATTGCAACAGTGCTTTGATCTGCAGTGAACGACACATTTGACAAGGTCAAGGAGCCTACGCCGTCGCCAGTCCTGCTGCCGCCATTGCCATAGTATTTGTCAGCTGCTGGATATTGAGCAGTTAAACGCGCACCGGCCGAGTTTGCGTCCAAAGTCGCCTCAGCTGCATTTGCATAATTTCCGCTAAGATTTCCATCCGCTGTATCGCGTGCAGCAACGGCATCATTATATGCAGTTGTGTAGGTTGAGGAGTCGGCCTCATCAACACCGCCAAGAATTTCAGCGTCAATGATTGCTTGCTGATCACTAATCGTTTGATAGAGACCAAGATCTGCCTGAGCGGTTGTCAATGCCGCTTGCGCTGCTGTTGCATCAACATAATCATTCAAACCTTGAGCACTAAGGTGCGCGCCTATTGCATCAGCAGACTTGCCTGCCGTTGCACTGTCCAGAACGCCTGAAACATAAGTGACTTCATCAAGTGACACGTTCATGGTCTGAGTTACGCGAATACCGCTACCGGTGTCAGGCGCATAAACGTACATCTCAGTGCCGGCCATAGTCAGGCCATCCAGCTCAACTGCACCGATAGTCTGGTTAAACTGCTCATAGCTATCATTGGTAGCGCTACCGATCTGGATACCGCCGATGCTGATAGTACCGTCATTGATGCCGGGCATATTAATCTTGACAGCGTCATTGGTTCCGAAGTTGTTCTCAGCACCATCTACAATAGTGATTTCAGTGCCTGTCATGTCCAGCGTGGAGATACTGATGTCGTTAAGTGCGATGGTACCACCATCTAAAGCACCATTTGTAACCGTGCCATCTGGCGCGACATCAACATCTCTAAAGCTCACGCGACCAACGGACTGGTTGACGATTGCGTCAACACCAATACCTTTGCTTCCGTCCAGCGCATAAACATACATCTCAGTGCCGCTCATGGCGACATCTTCAAGATTCAGCTGGCCCAAACTTGCAGCACTGGCGTCACCGGTACGGATGGCGTCCACTTCAACATCCATTTCCATGGCGCTGACACCAATCCTGATAACATCGCCTGCCGCCTTGGTTGCTGCGCCAGGACCTGCAGCCAGGTCAGACTTTTCAAGCATATCGATATCAATAGTCTGATTCAGGGCACCGCCGTTGTTATCAAGGGTGATACCTTCAAGACGGATAGAACCTTCATCGGTATACGTAACAGAACCGACTTCTGCCTGCATTTCCATTTCAATGGTAATACCAGACTGCCCCGTCATTTCAGACATGGCTTCGTCTTCCAGTGCTTTCAGCTCAGCCTGGGCCGTGGCAGCCATGACTGAGGAGATGGCAATTGCCAGGGGCAGTTTCTTAAGGCCTTTCATTATTATTAGTCTCCAGTTGCATGTTCAGGCGTTAGCCTTCCCTAGTACTGCAATGCAGTGCACATTGCATTAACGTCCCGGGAGCGACCCGGGCCGTCTTCCACGTCCATGCCGCGACACCTTGACATGGCCGGACGCACGAAGCCGATTGGATTCCATTGGAACCCGCGGTTACCAGAGCGTCCAGAGGAACACGACCGCCAGGCTGACCGCGAGGCAGGCATTGCCGGCGCAGACCAGGGCATCGTTGTTCCGGGTATCGACGGAGTGTCGGTCTGAGGATGGGTTTCTGAACATTGTGAGGTTTCCGCTTTATTGTTCTTATTATGCTTGCTTTATTGTTCTGTCTGTTTTGCCGGATTGTTCCAAACATGCCGGACAACAGTTTTATTATTCTTCGCTGTCACTCAACCTGTTCAAGGTATGGCGAATTTTATAACTGCTTTGGGACTTAAGTGCAAGCTTTGTAAACAATGCGTCAACGAAAACACCATTCCTGACGTCATAATCAATCTTTGAAGCGGTTATAGCTGCTAAATGAATAGCATCGCCTGCTTCAGCAATACATCGCTGTATGCCAGTGGAACCGGGCATTTATCCTTTCGAGACACCACGGTGTTCACAGTTTTGTGTCAAGGTGCAATGAACAAAAAAAATTCGTCCAGCCCGGGCAGGCAAATTAATGCAAAGCCTACTATCTTCCATACCCGCCATGCATGAAGCTTACGGATTCTGTATTGAATGGGACGCGCCCTGTTTCTCCTATTGTTTACGCTGATTATCCTGGGTGCCAACCTAAACCTTCAGGTCAGCGCTTCGCCCGTCCATGTGCATGAACCACGGACTGCATTTGGCAAACAGCTCATATCACTGGCGAGTAATACCCTTAATGGCTGTCATTCCCCCTGCCCACTGATCTACCTGGATAGCGGTCACCCCATCACGCCGGAGCAGCTTAACGCCATCCACGAACGATTGTGGGCCGGCGATATCGTGGTGATAGACGGTACGCAGGGCGAAACGCAAGCCATACAATCCATCAGCGCATCGCTGGGCGGTGTTGGTTTATATGGGCATGTCGTCATGATCTACAAACCGGGTTATGCGTCCGGTCAATACAAACAATTGCTGTTGACCAAAACAAGAAACCAGGACACCACTGCCGACGAACAAGCAAGGAAACTGGCCCGTGAAACCCTGGCAACGCACAATCACTGGCTTCGGCAATCACGCCACAAGACGACCAGCCTGCGCACGCCCCCAGAAGTATGGCGTCCCGAAAAGTCCATCCACGTTGAATTACGACAGATCAACCTCCCCTGCCTGGTCGGCAACGAGCTGGAAACCGCCCTGTCAGAGCCCGGCCAGTGGACGGGAGGCCTGATTGACGCCTGTGACCATAACGCCAGTCTTTCCCTTCACTACCGTATCGATTTCATTCGTTCTATAGAGACATCAGCGTCTGGCACGGATAACGCAAAATACCTCCGCATCACTGTTGATCCGGCATCCAACGGCGGGGCGGGCTGGCATCTGGTTGACAAACCCGTCCACCGCCATACCTGGTTTCAGAGCTGGACCAACCGGACTACCTGGTTTGGCCCCGTGGCCGACAGCTATGCCATTGAGATCCACGCCCATGATCCGGCCATGCGCCTCTACCATGCCATTCCCCACAACATGCCCAGGCATTCGAAGATAGAGAGCATGACGACTGTCAAGGTAGGCGCCCTGTCCCGGTGGGGGATGCTGTTCCCATGGACTGGCATCCCCGCCGACGACAGGGACGATGCACTCTTCGACGAGGGGAATGAGCAACACGGCAATTCTGAACATGAGGAAGAATCGATGACCGACAGTGACATATCCGCGGATGATATTGTCGTCATGGGTGAGCTGGAGTGGGATGATGAGCTGCCGTGGGATGATGACCTGGCGTGGGATCCGAGCTTTGACGTTCCCGTTCCGGATAGCGCCTTCGCTATTGAACGGCCAGAGGATGAACGGCCAGAGGAAGTGGATGTTCGGTTCCCGCCTTTTCAGTTCCCGTCTGACCGTTTGCCCACCATTCCGGAAGAAGGCAGCAGTTCTTCCGAATCTTCCGAAGACGCCACCACCCCGGTCAAGACCCAGGACTACTCAATGTTCAGACACTGCAAACGGTGTGACCGTCACAGGAACCACGACACCTTGTCTTTCATCCGCAATGTCGCATTGATACCGACGATCGCTTATGCAAGCTCACGGTCAGTGGCTTACCTGAACCATGAATACCCGGTATATAACCGCTCCCAATCAGGCGAGACGGCCGCTGCCCGATGGTTATGGACACGCGAGTTTGAGCAATACAGCCATACCTGGCGTACCCGGAAAACGGGTGAACTGTTCTGCCAGGACTGGTTTTTTGCAGATGACGCCTTTTCGCCCAGCGCCTACGGTCATTTCACACCCGGTTTTTCCGCCACATTCAGGGTGCCAGCGGCAAAAAAGGATGTATCAACCCTGACACTTTCCAGCACCGTAACCCCTGTCGCCCTGGGCGGCCATATCCATTACCGTTTTTTTTTCCAGGATTTCGCTACCTGGGATCAAAAAGGCCTTCCCTCTGTGGTCACCCAGACCCTGAGAATTAACTGGGGGGCAAGTGTTTTTTCCCCTGTGCCTGTCGTTGCGCTGATAACGCTCAGCGAAAACAGCCTCCACGGCCTGTGCCTGAATGTGATTGAAGGAAACCGGGATGACGGTAGTGTTGTTGGCGTGTACCACTGCCGCAACTGGAGTCGTCAGCTATGGCAGTTCGATCATTACCAGCGATTACACTCCCTGGTCGAGGATGACCGCTGCCTGACCGCGGAGGAGAACGGCAGCGTCCGTATCAGGCGATGCGCTCATGGCCCGAACCAGCGATGGCGGTGGCAACTCAACCAGTTAGTGAATCATCAGCATGGTTACCTGCTCGTTGATTCTCACAACAACGCTGTCACAGGCAGGGAGCCACACGATACAACCGCCTGGCGGCTGCGTTATTCCACACAGACACCTGCCGAAGTTCTGCGAATTGAACCGTAATGCCAGTGACAATGCACGAATGTAAACAATACTAACCCTTTCCCAAGGAACTCTTGAGACGGATCATGACCTAAAGTCAGGTCCCTGCTTAATAATGACAACATTCCAATCGTTGTCGTTTCATCAAAAAGGACATGACACGCTTCAAATAGTCAGGGGCAGGAGACAGCCCTAACAAAATAGTGAGATTGCTGCTAACCAGCCGGGACAACATTGTGTCAGCCAGGGCTAAACCATAACCCAATAGACAGATTCTGGAGATTAATATGGCTACACCCATTTCCTCATCTTCCTCTAGTTCATCTTCTGATTCGACAGTACCCGATTCTCAGCAGACATCAGAAACAAGACACACAAAACAAAAAAAGAAGGTGTCAACATCCAAAAAAACGAAAGGCGGCGTGTTTTCATTTATTAGGCGGGTTCGAAGTGCTGAATCCTTGTTTACTCCCAAACCGAAACCAACAGGCCTCTTCAGGTTCGGCTCCAGCAGGTCAATTGCTTCAAGAACATCTCTTGAATCAGCGTCATCAGAAGCGTCAACAATCTCTGGATACCTGCGTAGACAAGAAGATCGATCAAGAACCCAATATAAGGAAAGAAACCCTGACAAAGCACATGATCATGGAACTACGGCAATCAAACAATGCATGGATGCTGATTTGGAAACCACTCGCAAAAATCTCGATCCATTGATCTATACGCCGCCATTAGGCTTGAATTACCTGGCTGACAAAAACTCTAATAAAGAGACACATATTTTTAAGCTATGTAAAGAATTAGCAAGGATGGAATATGATGAAGGAAATATAGATAAATATTGCAATATGATTAATGCATTAGTTGAACAAGGCGCTGATGCGATAACAGCCAACAGGAAAGGCCGCCAACCACTTTATTACCTGTTAGTATCACCCCTCATTCAACCGTCAGAAGCTGTCCGTACACTAGCCATAAAATTGATCAAACATTATATAGAAAAAAACAAATTGGGAGACGATACGAACGACGACGCTGAAAAAACGCTAATTATGCAAGTGATAGGTGAAATTTCCTCCAAATCCAGCAAAGACATCGGCGGGGATAGCTATTTCCCGCTGGAATTATTATTGCGAAATGGGGCAAACCCAAATAAACCCAACAAGCATGGTGTTTCACCAGTTTCTTTCACAATCAGGGAGGCTAGTGCCAGGAAGACTAGTGCCGGAGCCGTCTGTATTTTGTTGAGACATAAGGCTGATTCCAATGCTATGGATCAACAGGAAAATCACTATCCAATCCAGCAAGCTGCTTATGAAAACCAAAAGAATGTCTTGTTGCATCTGTTTGTTTATGGCGCAGACATTAACACGCAAGATGAAGAGACAAAATTGACGCCACTTATGATCGCCTGCCAATTGGGTCATGATGAAACCGCAACATTTCTGCTTTCAAGACAGGCAGATATTCACAGGATAAACAAGAAAGGCGAAAATGCTTTGCAAATGGCGCTGATGAGTGAAAAGAATTACAGAACAACGATAATAAGTCAATTACTGGATAAAGGCGCTTATCTCAATACAGTTTCTGAAAGCGGCGAGACCGTTTTGGATCTCGTACAAAAAAAAACAACTTCTAATGAAATGCGAATATCCGTTACCGCCATGATCAGTACAATGGTCATGGAAGCTATCAATGCTGAGGGAAGTCAACGGATAGAGTATGCTCAACAACGGTCAGCAGCATTATCACCAGAGAAGCGCGAGCATTTTCAAAGTCAATTATTCAAGTCAGTGGAATTACTACAACCGGAAGAAGTTGCTGTCGCGCTATATTATGGAGCTGACCCTTACAGACTAATACCTGCGAAACCAGGGGAGCCTGAGCAAACCTTGCTGTATCGCACTCTCGTGGGAGCAAACAGCATGACGAAAATGCCACTACGGAAAATCAGAGAAAATATCTTGGCAGTTGCAACACTGTTGTTACAATATGGCGCTGATCCAAGCGCAATAACCTCAACACAAACCACGTCTGCTTTAAGGTTTGCATTAAATTCAAATAATCTGGAGGTTATGGCTGTTTTTTTTAGACACTCAATCATTGCCAACTGGAACATAAGATCAAACGATGGCATGAGATGCCCTCTGAGTGTTGCAATACATCTTTATGAAGAAGAGCCCAGAAAAGATATGTCGCTAATTGAAAAACTATTATATCAAGGAGCTGACCCCAACCTGACAATCGGGCCTTATCACACTACGATTCTGATGGAAGCAGCAGAAAAAGGTAATGTACCTGTGGTAAAAGCCTGCTGCCATGCAGTAAGGAGAGAGGACATTGATAGAACAGACCGCAATGGAAATACAGCACTATTGAGAGCCTGCATGGCGTTTATACCGAACGAGAACCCGAATATCACCAGGGCAATTATTGATCATGGCGCTAACGTCAACATTACAAACAAGGATAACGAAAACCCTCTACTTCTATCTATAAAACATAAAAATTCGGGACCTTTAGTCGCTTTACTGGAACGTAGAAATTTTAAATTTATGAAATTCTATTTTGAGGATAGTCGAAAAAAGGAGTCTGCGTATGAGTTACACAATCAAATCAAGCTATCTAAAGACCCGCAGGACAGCGAAATCAACAAACTGCTACAAGAAAAACTAATGCAAAGAACATTGGAACAATTAGAACAAAAAACAAAAATCAAACAAATTTCTGAAAGACTAGAAACTATTTCTGAAGACCCATTAGAATCATCCACTGGTCAGAACCAAGAGTTAATAGGAAAAGTAGATACGCAGGCGTCAGCATCGTACGCAGATCCAAGAACACAACAAAGCATGCCATTACAAAAAACAGTCTCCACAAAAACCCATGAAAAACATGAAAGCCAGGAACAAAAAGAAATAGAGGAAATCTTTGCCAATCTTGCTTCTATGCTGGAAGAATCAGCTAAATCCCTTGACACTTAAATACAGAACCAAGCACACCAGCAAGATATTGAATTTTAGATATTTGAGGCAATCACTGGCAAATCAACCTATACAATTCATATCGAATACTACCGTTAGTATTTTCAGGTTTAGCTAAACACCCAGATTTAAAGCGCTATTGCACTGTTTGTTTTCCTAAATAGTTCCAACTGCTGGTGCCTTTATATACTGGAGGATGTTGAAGGATGCTCAATATTTTTCTGCTCAGTGGAGTTTTATTTTTTTAGCCTTATTAGCAAATCATTAATTTGCGTTCCTGATTACCACCATTGTTCAGCTCTTTTGCGAGACTTCCAGATACCACGCGGGATAGATCGCGCATAAGTATCTTCACGCTGACACCTGAAAATGGAATCAGCTGCTCTTATCGCCAGCATGCCAAGGCTTTCAAAGCACTTGCTTCTACAGTGGCTTATGAATGGTGGTAATCAGTAAGTGTTATGAATCTTATCAGGCAGATTATAGTAATCAACGCGGTGAACGTTTGTGAGAGGCAATTCGATGGATAACATCGACCTGTAATACGTGCTTAACTGATATAAATCCTCTCACAGCATGCGCCGTTTTCCTTGACACCCGTCTGTTATTGGCATGACTGGAAAGTGTCCGTAATGATGCCTTTTTCACGGATACATTCCGTTATAGAATGCCGCCAAACCGCAGTGAAACACGTCAATGAAACACCTTTCCATCACCGAACTACCGCACCTGACGGATTCCGTCCAGTGGTTCGAGCGTCTTCGGCCGCTGGGCAATGCGCTGATGCTCGACAGTGTGGCCCGCTCCAGCGGCGACTACCGTTACCGGTACGACATCCTGACTGCCGCACCGGAAAACCTGTACCGTCATAAGGACGGCGTGACATGGTGCAAATCGTTAACAAACGACACCTGGCAACCATTGGCCACTGCACCTTTTGAGACCCTGCATGAGGCACTCCCCGCTCCTGTCGATAGCCAGCAAATGCCTTTTACTGGAGGACTGGCCGGTTACTGGGGCTATGAGTTGAATGAAAGCCTGGAACCGGGTCGCATCACGTCTCGTCACTCATCACATCCTTCCATGCTGGTGGGACTCTACCTGTGGGCCGTGGTGGTAGATCATCATACCGGCAGGACCTGGCTGGTGGCACATCCGGATATGTCAGAGGAAAAACGCCATCATATTGAACAGCGGCTTCACAAGCCGGCAACGGTATTCTCGTCAGCGTTTCATTTAAATACGCCTTTTACGGCCAGTATGTCTCCTGCTGATTATCAGAATGCGTTCCAGCACATCAAGGATTGGATTGCCGCCGGGGACTGTTACCAGGTCAACCTGACTCAGCGCTTTTCTGCCGACTACGAAGGCGATCCGTGGTCTGCTTACCTGGCGTTGCGCTCTGCCAGCCCAACTCCGTTTGCAGCCTTCCTGGATTTTGAGGAACTCAAGGTACTTAGCCATTCGCCGGAACGACTGCTGCGCTCTGACAATGGGGAGGTTGAAACCCGTCCGATCAAAGGCACCCGCCCACGGGGTCGGGATATCGATGAAGATATAGCGACTGCAGCAGAATTGCTGACCAGTGAAAAGGATCGGGCAGAAAATCTGATGATCGTCGATCTGCTTCGCAATGACCTTGGGCGTAACTGCAAACCGGGATCCATTAAAGTCCCTGTATTGTTCGGCCTGGAAAGTTACGCCAACGTTCATCATCTGGTCAGCACGGTCACCGGCCAGCTGGCGGAAGGTCATGACAACCTGATGTTACTACGGGATGCTTTCCCCGGTGGTTCCATTACTGGCGCACCCAAGATTCGTGCGATGGAGATTATTCGCGAGCTGGAACCGGTTCCCCGCTCCGTTTATTGCGGCGCGATTGGCTATATCAGCAGTCACGGTCGGATGGATACCAATATTGCCATACGCACACTGGTCGCCGATGGCCAGCAGATTCACTGCTGGGGCGGTGGCGGTATCGTGGCAGATTCAGATTGCGAGATGGAATACCAGGAATCCATCACCAAGGTCAGAAACCTGATGAATGTGCTGGAAAGTATGGAAGCTGAACGGGTAGCACTCTAGCACTACCCGTCCATCATCCTGTTATTGCAGAGGAATATCCCGGACACTGGCCTGACAGAACGCCATCTTCAGATCATGGAAGGTGTGGACGGCCGGGAACTGGGGGAATTCCTCAATCACATTATCCGGCGCATGGAACAGGATGCCTGCATCGGCTTCGGCCAGCATCGTAGTGTCGTTGTAGGAATCACCGGCAGCAATCACCCGATAGTTCAAACTATGGAATGCCTTTACCGACATCCGTTTGGGATCTTTCTGGCGTAGCCTATAGTCAGTCACCTTACCGCTTTCATCCACTTCGAGGCGATGACAGAGCAACGTCGGGAATCCCAGCTGACGCATCAGGGGCTGGGCAAATTCGTAAAAGGTATCGGAAAGAATAACGACCTGGAAACGTTCCCGCAGCCAATCGATAAAATCACGGGCTCCGGGCAATGGCGCCATTTCTGCAATGACGGCCTGAATTTCCCGTAACCCGAGGCCATGCTGTTCCAACAGTTTAAGGCGCTGTTTCATCAAAACATCATAATCGGGAATATCCCGGGTGGTGGCTTTGAGTTCATCAATACCGGTTTGTTCGGCGAATTTGATCCAGATTTCGGGAACCAGTACCCCTTCCAGATCCAGGCAGGCTATTTCCACAACGACTCCTGATTTTTCTGTTTTTGTACTATTTATACTGTTTTGCCAGTGTTGTTCTGGTCGTGCTTGGGTGCTGACAATATCAGCTGAACAGCGCACACTCTACCCCTGCCCCTCTCACCATGCAAACCCCAACCTGTCGCTATTAAGTTATGCGGAAATGTTATTAGTAGAATGTGATGGCATTGATAAAATCGCCAAGACTCCGTGCTGCCAAGGAAAAGAAGGAATTCCCGATGAAAATTACAATGGTCAAAAAGATTCTGGCCGATGGATCGCCCTGCAAGAAATGCGGTGAAGTGCTAGAGCGTCTGGAACAGTCAGGCCACATACATCGCATCGACCGTATTGTCGAAGCCTACGAGAACGACCCATTCAGCGAAGGCATGCAGATTGCCGACATGCTGAATGTCGATAAAGCGCCCTTCTTTGTCGTCGAAAAAACCGGGGAAGCACCCGTGGTTTATACGATCTACTTCAAGCTCGTGAAAGACGTACTGGAAAAAGAAACAGCGGAAGAAACAAACTGAAAAGAAAAAGGCTGATCCAAACAGTGCCAGATCAGCCCGTTCTGTGCGATTGCTAACCGTCAGTGTACGGGCAGATTGATGTGCTCAAACAGCTCGTCCACTTCCGCCTTGTTATGACGGGATACGGCTTCATCAATGATCTCTTTGGTCAGGTGTGGCGCAAAGAGTTCGATGAAATCGTACATGAATCCACGCAGGAATGTACCGCGGCGGAAGCCGATCTTGGTGACACTGGCCTCAAACAGATGAGAGGCATCCAGTGCAACGAGATCTGAATCCAGCTCTGCGTCATAGGACATACCCGCGACAATCCCGATACCCAGTCCCAGTCGTACATAGGTCTTGATAACATCGGTATCAGCAGCGGTGAATACGACTCGTGGCGCAATGCCTTCGTTCATGAAGGCTTCGTCCAGCTTGGAACGGCCGGTAAAGCCAAACACGTACGTCACGATTGGGAATTTGCCGATATCCTGCAAGGTCAGCTCAGAGACTTGGGCCAGAGGATGATTCTTTGGCACCAGAACGCTGCGGTTCCAGCTGTAGCAAGGCATCATGATCAGGTCATTGAACAGTTCCAGGGCTTCGGTCGCGATGGCGAAATCCACCGTACCGTCGGCAGCCATTTCCGAGATTTGCATCGGTGTGCCCTGATGCATATGCAGGGAAACGTCCGGATACTTGCCGATGAATTGCTTGATCACCGGTGGCAAGGCGTAACGAGCCTGGGTGTGGGTGGTGGCCAGTGCCAGAGTCCCCTTCTTCTCGTTACTGAATTCCTGGGCAACCTGCTTGATGGAATCCACTTTCCGGAGAATCTCACCCGCGGTTTCAATAATCTTTTCGCCGGCCGGGGTGATACGGGTCAGGTGCTTGCCGCTGCGGGCAAAGACCTCGACACCGAGTTCATCCTCAAGCAGACGAATCTGTTTACTGATACCAGGTTGAGAGGTATAGAGACTCTGCGCCGTTGCCGACACATTCAGCTCGTGATGAGCCACTTCCCAGATATAGCGCAGCTGTTGCAGCTTCATTATGGCCTCCGCAAAAACCCATTATTCGAATGAAGCATAAAAATATGAATAAATATTCTTTTATAGAATAGTAGCTTATCGCTACATTTACCACCGCACTCGCTTCATTGATACACATCAATCTTTCGATGGTGTGTTAAGTGCGAATACTATGATTACGAAGAATACTTATAACTTTAGACCATAATTTATTCATGGATGCACTGCTTTATATTGTGGCGGGCGCAGGTGTCGGATTCGCCGTAGGATTGACAGGCATCGGCGGCGGATCATTGATGACGCCACTGTTGCTACTGTTCGGCTTCCCCGCTCCCGTCGCTATCGGCACCGACCTGATGTACGCATCCATCACCAAGGCGGGCGGTGTGCTCGCCCATCACCGTCAGAAAAGCATCAACTGGACAGTGGTAAAGCGCATGGCCGCGGGCAGTTTGCCGGCAGCAGCCCTCACCATTGTAGTACTCGATCAGTTTTTTACCGGCAGCGACAGCTACACACACGTGCTCACTGTTTCGCTGGGTTTCATGCTGATTTTATCGTCGATCGTTTTACTACTGAGAAAACAGTTATTGAGACACACGCCCGTCTTGAGTGATCGCGGCGCGGCCTTCTTCACTGCCATAATGGGGATTTTGCTGGGTGTCTTCGTGACACTGTCATCCGTAGGTGCAGGCGCTCTGGGTACGGCGATTCTTATTCTTCTGTATCCTGTTATGTCCGCTACCCGGATTGTCGGAACAGACTTGGCCCATGCTGTTCCCTTGACACTGGCTGGCGGGCTGGGGCACCTCTATCTCGGGAATGTCGATTTCCAGCTGCTCGGCGCTTTGCTGATGGGTTCACTGCCAGCCATCTACCTGGGAACGCGGGTTGGCCACAAACTGCCGGACGTATTCCTCCAGCGCGTACTGTCACTCCTCCTGCTCGGACTCGGTATTAAGTACACGCTCTTTTAATTCATTGGTCACGCCATGGGGAACATGACCGGTGCTGACATGGGCCCGGGCCGAGTCACAATGGCGCACCTGGTCATCAAAAAACATATCCGCCTGGAACGCTTTGAGAAACGCACCCTTATCCAGTCCGCCGAGAAATATGGCTTCATCAAGACGGATATTCCATGAGCGCAGTGTGCGGATCACACGTTCGTGTGCCGTGGTGCTCCGTGCTGTCACCAGTGCGGTTCGGATCGGGCAATGACGTTCCCCGAATTCCAGCTGGATATCCTGAAGCATGGCCAGAAACGGTTTGAACGGACCGCCCGGTAACGGTTGATGCGCCGAAGAGCGTTCAGCCTCGGTAAACGCCTGCAAGCCAGACTGCTGATACACCCGCTCTGCTTCATCGGAAAATATGACCGCATCGCCATCAAAGGCGATCCGCAGCTCATCCGTTTCCTGTCGCTCTTTGGAAATCGATGACAAAACCGTCGCAGCCGCAAAACCATCCTTCAGTGCCCTGCGCACATCATCGACATCCGTGGACAGAAACAAATGGGAATGAAATGCCGGTACATAACGGTACGGACTTTCACCGCCACAAAACGCAGCCCGCCGGATATCCAACCCGTACTCTTCAATGGAATTGAAAACCCTTAATCCCGTGTCCGCACTGTTGCGCGACAGGAGAATCACCTCAACCCGCGGGACATCACCTAGCAGGTGATTAATATTGAGCAACTTCCTGACGAGCGGGAAAGCTTCACCGGGTTCAAGCACACAATCTTCGTGTTCAACCTGATAATGACGGTAGGCTTCCAGCCCTTCTTCCTCAAAGACCTTGTGGCCAGCTTCAAGGTTAAACAGGGCACGTGACGAGATAGCGACAACCAGTTTGTCGTTCAGGGTATCCGGCATTGATAGTGTTCTTGGTATGGAACAGGGATTACCAGTGTACTACTGGCGTACAGGATAAAAAGACAGGATTTGTACGATGGCAAAAGAACGCAAAAAAAAGCCCACAAGAAAGCGGGCTTTAAAATAATCGCAGGTATTAAGCAGCCACGAGAGGCGCTTGCTGCTCTTCAGGAAGCGCAGTAACGGGCTTGGTGAAGAGTGCCAGAATGCCAGCAATACCCAGCATGACGGCAGAAACGGTATAGGCAATCGCGAAAGAACCGGTTGCATCGACAACAACCGCCGCGACCACAGGACCAATGAAGCCACTCACACCCCAGGCGGAGTACAGCACACCGAAGTTGCTGCCGTAGTTCTTCAGACCATAGTAATCCGCAGTGATGGACGGGAATACGCTCAGCAGCGCACCGTAACCGATACCCGCCAGCATGGCGCCGAAGATGAAGCCCATGTCGGTAGAGAGCATCGGGAAGATCATCATGTTAACGCCCTGCAGGACAAAGACCAGCAACAGGGTCTGGATACGACCGATCTTGTCTGACAGCATACCCATGAGAACACGGCCACAGGTGTTGAACAGCGCCAGGATAGACACCAGGTACGCCGCATTGGCAATACCACCCTGAACACTGGCGATGGTGGTAATGTTACCGATCAGCATCAGACCTGCAGAAGAAGCAAACGCAAACATGATCCATAGGTAGTAGAACTGACGGGTCTTCAGCATCTGGCGCCAGTTGAAATCGGCAACCGCAGAAGCTGTTTTGCTGGTTTCCTTAAGACCACGTGGCTGAGCCGGCGTATAACCAGCCGGTGGGTTGACGATGGTGAAAGACAAAGGAACCGCAACCAGCAGTACAGCAATACCCAGATACAGGAATGCGCTGCTGATACCTACAGAAGCGATCAGGGCAGACGTGGTCGGTGCCAGGTAGAGGGGCGCCATACCAAAACCACCGGCAATCAAACCATTCACCATGCCTTTCTTGGACGGATGGAACCACTTCATCGCTGAAGGGCTCAGACAGGCATAGGCAAAACCGATACCGGTACCAACCAGAACACCGAAGGTCATTACCAGACCAACCGGGTTAGAGACAAAGCTGGAAGCGATCATACCCAGACCCACCAGAGAGGTGCCCAGGATAACCATCTTACGGGGACCCATACGGTCCTGCAGAACACCGGAACACAGAACGGCAGCTGCAAACGTTACGATACCCACGGTATACGGCATGGAGGCACTGGCGTTAGACCAACCCCATTCGCTGACCAGGGCCTTACTTAATACACTCCAGGCGTAGAGAACGCCCATACAGAGGTTAATACAGACACCTGCCAGCAGGATTTTAACCGCTCGATTCATTGAAATGCTCTAATATCAGCAGAGCCCTTCCTCCCCGGAGGAAAAGGAGCACTAATAGGTAAAAGATATGACTTACTAAATGCGTAATGACCTGTTGAAGCCAACAGGATTCATTCAGCAACTAGAAGACAGTTAATAAAGAAGTAATAAAGGCAACCGGGCTTCTGGTGAACCCGTAAATATTTCCGGCGGATTATATTGGGAGTGCTTACAGTGTCTACTGCGACTGACACCTAATTACGTCAGCATCACGTAAATACACCCTGCAAATCCAAAACAAACTTGAATTATCTTGTTTTTCATTATGTTACGAGTCGATCTTCAGCCATCAACATAACACCTGCTTCGTCACACCTGCACCAGAATAGAAATTGTTTATCAAACACATAGATTGTCGAAACATAACCAATACATTACTCTTGATGCGTGATTCTGCGCAAAGGGAATCCGGATTATAACTATTCCACTACGCATGACCGGAAGTGAAAGACGCTATGGCACAGTTACCGATCGATGATCTGAATATTGAATCCCAGGAAATCCTAGTCACCCCGGAACAGATTAAGTCTGAAATCCAGCTCAGTGATGCGGCCCGTGAAACCGTGACCCTCGGACGTCAGACTGTTCGCAATATTTTGAGTGGAACCGACAAGCGCCTGTTTCTTGTGGTAGGCCCCTGCTCTATCCATGATGTCGACGCCGCGCGCGAGTATGCAGAGAAACTGAAAAAACTGGCGGAAGAAGTGTCTGACACGCTGTATCTGGTCATGCGTGTCTATTTTGAAAAGCCCCGTACCACCACCGGATGGAAAGGCCTGATCAACGACCCTTACCTGAATGACTCCTTCAAGATTGAAGAAGGCCTCCATATTGCGCGCCGGTTATTGATGGATGTTGCCGAGATGGGACTGCCAACCGCAACTGAGGCGCTGGACCCGATTACACCACAGTATATGCAGGATCTGATCTCCTGGTCCGCCATTGGCGCACGTACCACGGAATCACAGACTCACCGTGAAATGGCGAGTGGTCTTTCCTCAGCGGTCGGATTCAAGAATGGTACCGATGGCGGACTCACTGTTGCTATTAATGCCCTGCAGTCTGTATCCAGCCCGCACAGATTTCTCGGTATCGATAAAAAAGGACAGGTCGCGATCACCCATACCAAAGGGAATCAATATGGCCATGTCGTACTGCGCGGCGGTAACGGCAAGCCCAACTATGATTCCGTCAGTGTTGCCCTGTGTGAGCAGGCACTGAGAAAGGCAGGTATTGTCCCCAACATCATGATCGACTGCAGCCATGCGAATTCTGATAAGGATCCAAGCCTGCAGCCTCTCGTGATGGACAACGTCACCAACCAGATTCTGGAAGGCAATAATTCCATCACCTCGCTGATGATTGAAAGCAACCTGGGCTGGGGCAACCAGTCTATTCCTGACGATCTCAGTGAACTGAAATACGGTGTATCAGTCACGGATGCCTGTATTGACTGGCATACCACGGAAGAAACTATCAAGAAGATGGCGGACAAACTGAGAGACGTCCTGCCGGGACGCGATCGCCCAGACTTGTTGTAGTCTCAGAAATTAAAGTCAAAAAAGGGCAAGTCAAACTTGCCCTTTTTTATGGCTCAGTTAAAAATCGAGGCCCAACTGGCAGACAGGCAGTTGCAACTGCACCGGTTTTACCGTTTCTACCAGTACATGACGCTTGAGCCGCGGCATATTGCTGATACGACGATCCAGGATGGCATTACAGATAGGACAAATGGACGGCAGATGCTTGTTTGTAAGCACCTCAAAGCCCCAGCTGGCCTGGATGACATCCGTGCAGAGGGTACGATCCTGACTGGACTCTATATCAAAATTGGCCTCGACAACATGCGCAGGGCCAGAGTGTCCTATCGTAACAAAGTAGTCTGACAGTATGCTCTGTTTGTAACGCTTCACAGGTCTCAGTGCCAACAGGGTTTAAAAAAGCCGCGTAAGATATCGCATTTTTTTCATGCTTCCTATCAGTAACTGACAAGGATACGTAAAAGTCCCATGTCCCGATACCGACCACCACGCAAGCCCGGTTCCTTTTACATTACGCCTGAAGGGTACGCCAGGCTCAAGGACGAACTTGATGACCTCTGGCGAACCCAGCGACCGCAAGTCACCCAGGCCGTGTCGGAAGCCGCAGCCCTGGGTGATCGGTCGGAAAATGCCGAGTACATCTACGGCAAGAAACTGCTTCGCCAGATTGACAGCCGTGTCCGCTTTCTGCGAAAGCGCCTTGATCAGCTAACAGTTGTTACTACTTTGCCCGAGGATACCAGCCGTGTCTACTTTGGCGCCCGGGTAACGGTTGAAGATGAAAATGGTACAGAAACCACCTGGCGTATCGTAGGCCCTGACGAGTTTGACCTGAAAAACGGCCTGCTCAGTATGGATTCCCCTCTGGCCCGCGCTTTGATGGGTAAAACCATTGATGATGAGATCGTCATTCGAGTGGATGACAAGGAAACCTATTACTGTGTAACACAGATTTCCTACAAGGAATCTTGATATTTAATGAAGGTACACTGCTGGTATGTACCTTCTTTCTTGAAACATTAGAGAGTCTTTCAGGTTATTTTCTAATCTAATTCAAGATATATGATTGTATAATATTGCTAATTAAGATGAACTATCGAGAATCCTGAGAAAAACATCAGGTTCCGGCCGGACACGGTAATTGTCTGTCAAATCCGCAAAAACAATACGGCCACCAGCATCTGCCATTATCACAGTAGGGAAAACGGTATCAGAGTCGTAACCCAGCACCTGCAAGCCTTCAGGCAGCCCGTCATCATGATTGATTTTCAAGGCTCGGGCAGCACTATTGCCGGAGTCGGTATAAAACTCCATGGGGACATCAAAACGTTGTGCAGGCACACGGGTATTCTCGTGAGACTGTGGGCTGACCAGTGCAACTCTCACGCCCCGTGCATCTAATTCCCTATATTGGGCTGCGACTTCCCGAATCTGCGCCATGCACAAGGGACACCAGTTACCCCGAAAGAAAAGCAGTAGTAGCGGCTGACCTTTAAATGTGTCTGACGCAACAGCCTTACCATCAGCATCCATCACCGTAAACCTTGGTAACGACTGCCCCACAACCAACTGATCATTCGCTGGCCGACCCAGCCGTGAATACCAGAATATATAAAGAGTTCCGCCACCGACTCCAACCAACAGGCTCAGAACAAAAGGCACTGAGCTGGATGATGGGACAATCAAAGTGAAAGAGGTGCCAATCGCGGCAGCGACTAATAATCCATAAAGATTGTGACTCGTACGAGCGACAGGGAGCACAAACAACCGGACAAAGAACAACAATGCGGGCAGCAAAGCAATAACTACACCCAACCAAGGCATAGATTGGGATACAGCCAGATGCCACATCGCAAAACCAACACCTACCGCCAGCCCGGCAATATAGATACTGATAAAAATTGATTTCAGCTTGTTTATCATTGGGATACGTCCTTCTCCTAATATTATGTTTTGCTTCATTCACAGAGAGTACGCACAACCAAACAAGCTGGATGCAGTCATCAGCAAAAATAAAAAAGGCCTGAGTGATCAGGCCTTTCCGGTATCAGTAACGGGCTTACTTATAAAAAGCATTGTCCCGATTTGAGTGGTCAGTGACATCACGGACGCCAACCAGCTCAGGAATACGTTCTTTCAGTGTTTTCTCGACACCATCTTTCAGTGTCACATCAACCATTCCGCAGCCCTGACAACCACCACCAAACTGAAGAATCGCAACGCCTTCATCAATCTCGACCAGCTGCACCATACCGCCGTGGGAGGCCAGACCGGGATTGATCTCGGTGGTGAGGAAATAATTGATCTTGGCATCCAGCGAGCTGTCTTCTCCGATCTTAGGCGTTTTTGCGTTTGGCGCCTTGATGGTCAGCTGTCCGCCCATCCGATCCGTCGCATAATCAATGGTCGCATCTTCCAGGTATTCTTCGCTTTCCGCCTCAATCCAGACATCGAACTTTTCCAGTTCAATTTTCAGGTCGGTTTCCTTGTGCTCACCCGGTTTGCAGTACGCCAGGCAGGTTTCTGCATGAGGCGTGCCCGGCTGGGTAACAAAGAGGCGCACACCAATACCTTCGACTGACTGCTTGTCCAGCAGCTCTCGCAGGTAGTCCTGTGCCGATTCGGTAATATCTATTTTGAGATCCGTGGTAGTCAACGCTATTACTGCCTGTAGTTTGATCGCTGTTGCCTGAATTCTACTCCTGTCCTCACCCGCTGAAAAGCCGACCAAACCACTCAGTTAAACCCCGGTTATTCGTATTCTATAGAACAAGAAGTAATTTCACGGATTGCCCGTTAGACCTGACATCGCTATTTTTCCGCCTTTTTCCTCTATCCCCCTCGGTGGCAACGTGCTGAAAATCGATCACAATCGACATTCAGGCCTGGTCATGCTCATCCTTGTGCTGAGCGCCATGGTCGGACCGCTTTCCATAGACCTGTTTACCCCTTCCCTGCCGGCCATTACTGAAGCCTTTGGCAGCTCCGCCGCCGTCACCCAGTGGACCGTCAGCATCTTCATGATCGGTTTTTCGGTATCCATGCTGATCTGTGGTCCTCTTTCTGACCGGTTTGGCCGTCGTAAAACCCTGCTGGTCGGCTACCTGGTCTATTTACTCGCTACAGGCGTCATTCTCTGGACCAGCAGCATTGAGGTATTTATCGCAGCCCGTTTCCTGCAGGCTGTCGCAGGCTGTTTCGGCACTGCGCTTTCCCGCGCCATTGCCCGGGATCTCTATAAAGACAAGAATGATGTCAAAATCCTTGGCATGATCAGCGCCACGCTCTGTATCGCTCCCATGGTGGCACCGATTATTGGTGGCGTGTTGCAGGAACTGTTTGGCTGGCACTCCAGCTTTATAGCCATGATTGTATTTGGCACATTTGTCGCCGGCGCTGTCAGCCTGTTACCAGAAAGCAATACACCGGATACCGAAATTTCCCTGGTTGGCATGCTGGCCGGTTACCGCGAGCTGTTCAGCGACCGTCGCTTCATGACCCTGACGCTGACGGCAGCCCTCGCCTTCTCCGGCGCATTTGTGTTTGTCGCAAGCGCGCCTTTCGTGCTGATTGGTCACTTTGAACTGGCGCCTAAAACCTATGGCATGCTGTTCGCGATCATCATGGGCGCTTATATCGGTAGCAGCCTGCTGGCAGGCCGTATTACGGATTGGCTGGGTAAAGCAAAAAGCCAGCGTCTGGCCTGGTGTATCCTGATCACCGGTACCCTGGTCGCCGTTGTCAGCGCCCTGGCCACCGATGGACAATCCATTATCGGTTATGTCGCCGGTATCGCGATTTATGAAGCAGGCCTGGGTCTGTTCATGCCGGCCTGCCAGGCCAATGCACTCAGCCATCTGAAAAAGCATGTGGGCACCGCTTCCGGCCTGATCTTCTTCCTGGAAATGCTGGTCGCCAGCCTGGTCAGCACCCTGGCCGGCAAGATTGATCACAGCAGCACCCTGCCGCTGGCGATGCTGACCGCGACAACACTGGGTGTCGCCATCCTCCTGACCATCGCTTTCAAGCTGTTTGCCACCCCACATCAGCCCACCGTCCAGGCCTGATTGATCAATATATGGAAATGCCGGTTCCCAACGGCATTTCCACTTCCCCATCCCATTGCTGACGCTAATTCTGGTACCATTGCGCTGCGCTAATCCATCCAAGGCCAGACGAAACAATAATGATGTCCAGAGAGAAACGTATCAGCCTGCTGCACGACGCCTTAGCCAACCGCATCCTGATTCTGGACGGCGCCATGGGCACCATGATCCAGGAACACAAACTCGAGGAAGCTGATTACCGGGGGGAACGCTTCCAGGACTGGCCTTCAGACCTGAAAGGCAATAACGACCTGCTGTCACTGACCCAGCCAGCCATCATTGAAAGAATTCATCGCGCCTACCTCGAAGCCGGCGCCGACATTCTCGAAACCAATACGTTCAACGCCACACCGGTAGCCATGGCGGATTACGGCATGGAAGGCCATGTCAGCGACATCAACCGGGAATCCGCCCGCCTTGCCCGTAAAGTCGCCGACGCCATGTCGCAGGAAACACCGGAAAAACCTCGCTTTGTCGCCGGCGTCCTCGGGCCGACCAGCCGGACCGCATCTATTTCACCGGACGTCAACGACCCCGGCTTTCGCAACACCTCCTTTGACGAATTAGCTGAAGGTTACCGTGAGGCAACCCGGGCACTGATTGAGGGCGGAGCCGATATCATCCTGATCGAAACCGTGTTTGATACCCTCAACGCAAAAGCCGCTATCTTTGCGATTCAGGATGTTTATGCGGAACTGGGGGTTGAACTCCCGATCATGATCTCCGGCACCATTACGGACGCTTCCGGCAGAACCCTGTCCGGCCAGACCACCGAGGCCTTCTGGAACTCCGTTGCCCATGCAAAACCTGTCAGCATTGGCCTGAACTGTGCGTTAGGCGCCGAAGAACTTCGCCCTTACGTGCTGGAAATCGCAACCAAAGCCAACACCTACGTTAGCGCGCACCCCAATGCCGGGTTACCAAACGAATTCGGGGAGTATGATGAAACCCCTGAACAGATGGCAGACATCGTTGAAGAGTTTGCCCGTTCCGGCCTGGTCAATATCATCGGCGGTTGCTGCGGCACCAGCCCTGCGCATATTGCCGAAATCGCGCGCCGCATGACGTCATTATCTCCCCGGCGCATTCCAGAGATACCTGTTGCCTGTCGTTTGAGTGGTCTGGAGCCATTCAACATTACAGCAGACTCCCTGTTCGTCAATGTCGGCGAGCGTTGCAACATTACCGGCTCGGCAGCATTCAAGCGATTGATCAAGGCCGAGGATTACGATACCGCATTAGATGTTGCGAGAACTCAGGTTGAGAATGGCGCGCAAGTCATTGATATCAATATGGATGAAGGCATGCTGGACAGCCTTCAGGCCATGGTTCGATTCCTGAATCTGATCGCTTCTGAACCCGACATTTCCCGTGTGCCGATCATGATTGACTCCTCCAAGTGGGAAATCATCGAAGCTGGCCTCAAATGTATCCAGGGTAAGGGCATCGTTAATTCCATCAGCCTGAAAGAAGGTGAAGACAACTTCCAGGAACAGGCACTGCTCTGCAAACGTTATGGCGCGGCGGTCGTCGTTATGGCCTTTGATGAGACAGGCCAAGCGGATACCGAAGCGCGCAAGAATGCCATCTGCCAGCGCTCCTATGACATCCTGGTGAATGAACTGGATTTCCCGCCCCAGGATATTATTTTTGATCCCAACATCTTCGCTGTCGCCACTGGTATTGATGACCATAACAACTATGCTGTCGACTTTATCAACAGCACCCGCTTTATTAAAGAGAACCTGCCCCACGCGATGATCTCAGGCGGGGTCAGTAATGTGTCCTTCTCCTTCCGTGGTAATAACCCCGTACGAGAAGCAATTCATGCTGTATTTCTGTATCACGCCATTCGCGCGGGCATGGATATGGGTATCGTCAATGCCGGTCAGCTGGCCATTTATGAAGATATTCCCGAAGAGCTCCGAAACTGTGTCGAAGACGTAGTACTCAATCGTAACAATGGGGCAACCGAAGCCCTGCTGGCCATTGCAGACAAGTACCGTGGCGATGGCAGCACTGAAAAGTCAGAAGAAGACCAGGCCTGGCGCGAATGGCCAGTGAACAAACGGCTGGAACACGCACTGGTCAAAGGCATAACGACTTACATCACCGAAGATACCGAAGCAGCCCGACTCGAAGCTTCACGCCCCATTGAGGTCATCGAAGGTCCTCTGATGGATGGTATGAACATCGTTGGCGACCTGTTTGGTGAAGGCAAGATGTTCCTGCCCCAGGTAGTCAAAAGCGCACGGGTAATGAAACAGGCCGTTGCGCACCTGGTGCCCTTCATTGAGGAAGAAAAAGACGGCAAGACTGAAAGCAAAGGCAAAGTGCTGATGGCTACCGTCAAGGGCGATGTCCACGATATCGGCAAGAATATCGTCGGCGTTGTCCTGCAGTGCAACAATTATGAAGTGATCGACCTCGGCGTCATGGTGCCTTGCGAAAAGATTCTGCAGACGGCCCGTGATGAGAACGTCGATATCATTGGTCTCTCTGGCCTGATCACACCGTCCCTTGATGAGATGGTCCATGTCGCCCGGGAGATGGAGCGGCAGTCTTTTGATATTCCCTTGTTGATTGGCGGTGCAACCACATCACGTGCCCACACGGCGGTCAAGATTGAACCCTGTTTTAAACAGGATGCCGTTGTCTATGTGCCAGATGCCTCCCGCAGTGTCAGCGTTGCAACCCAGTTATTGAGCAAAACGCTGAAACCCGATTTTGTCGCTTCTGTCAAAGCCGAGTATGAAAAGGTGCGGGAGCGGAACGCCAATCGCCGCCCCAAGGCGGAACGCCGGCCATACGACACGCTCCACACCTATAAGACACCTATCGACTGGCAAGGTTATCAGCCCCCGAAACCCGCATTCCTGGGACGTCGTACTCTTGCTGTTTCATTGGCAACGCTGGTTGATTATATCGACTGGACACCCTTCTTTATCACCTGGGATCTGCACGGCAAATACCCGAAAATCTTCGATGACCAAGTCGTTGGCACTGAAGCTCGCAAACTCTTCGATGATGCGCAGGCAATGCTACAAACACTGATCAGTGAAGATAAAATACAGGCCCGGGCAGTGATTGGTTTCTGGCCCGCCAGCCAGGTGGATCACGATGACATTGTCCTCTATACCGACGAGAGCCGCATAGAGGAACTCGCCAGACTCCATCATCTGCGTCAACAAACCCAGAAGGTTCCCGGCAAACCCAATGCCAGCCTGTCCGACTTCGTCGCGCCTCGCAACACTGGCATCGACGACTATGTGGGTGGTTTTGTCGTCACGGCAGGCATCGGTGCAGAAGAACTGGCGAAAAGCTTTGAAGACGCTCACGACGATTACAACAGCATCATGGTCAAGGCACTGGCTGACCGTCTGGCCGAGGCGCTGGCTGAATACATGCACGAACGTGTCCGTCTGGAATACTGGGGCTACTGCCCCGATGAGGAACTCAGCAATACCGAGTTGATCAAGGAAGCGTATCGCGGTATTCGTCCGGCGCCCGGCTATCCTGCCTGCCCTGATCATACGGAAAAGGCCACGCTGTTCCGTCTGCTGGATGCAGAACAGGAAACCAGTGTCAGCCTTACGGAACATTTCGCCATGTTCCCGACCGCCAGTGTCAGTGGCTGGTATTTCTCCCACCCGGATTCGAACTACTTTGCCATTGGCAAAATCGACCGGGACCAGGTGGAAAGTTACGCTGCCCGCAAGTCCATGCCCCTTGAAGAGGCCGAGCGCTGGCTGGCGCCGAACCTGAATTACGATCCGGCATAAGGAACGGGCCCAGGGCCCGTCTCCTCCGCCCCCGATAGAGGTAGTTGTGCAAGACCGTATCCGCACAATTCTGTCCCTTGGCCTGCCGATCATCGGCACCATGTTCTCACAAAGCCTGATTAACCTGGTTGATACACTTCTGGTGGGTCAACTGGGTGAATCGGCGTTGGCGGCTGTCGGGGCCGGTAATTATGCGATTTTTGTCAGTTTTGGGTTGATCAGTGGTTTGTCAGCAGCGATCCAGGCTCAGGTGGCGCGCCGCCGGGGTGAAGGCGCGGGTAATCCGCTGGAGCCAGTCTGCGGTGGATTTCTGATTGCGCTACTCTTTGCCCTCCCACTCTGCATCCTGCTCAGCTTGGAAGCGGGCAATATCATGCCGGTCTTTCAGGCAAATCAGACAGTGACAGAAGCGGCTGCGCTCTACTTTGCCATTCGGGTGCTGAGCCTGCCTGCTGCCGTGCTCAACCTGTCCTATCGAGGGTTCTGGAATGGCATTCGGGAATCCGGCGCGTTCTTCCGCCTGCTGCTGTTTACCCATTTATGCAATGCCATCATCAGCTATATCCTGATTTATGGCCTGCTTGGTTTTCCGCCAATGGGCGTTGCCGGGGCTGCAACAGGCACCCTGATCGCCATGTACCTTGGCGCAATGCTGAATCATTACTTTATTCGCCAGCGGGCACGCCAGGCGGGGCTTCGTTTCAGACTCCCGTCACGACAGGGTTTCTTTCGTCTGGTCCGTCTCGCCATTCCTGACTCAGCACAACAGACCTGTTTTGCACTTGGCATGTCATTGATGTTCTGGCTTATTGCTCGACTGGGCAGTGACGCCATGGCAATCGCCCATGTTTTGATTAATATCTCGCTGGTATTGATTCTCCCCGGAATCGGGCTTGGTATGGCTTCGACCACGCTCGTTAGCCACGCATTAGGTGCAGGCAAACAACAGGAGGCCTGGCGCTGGGGACTGGATGTTTCTCTGCTGGCCTGTGCGATCCTGGCACTGCTTAGTGTGCCGGTCCTGATCTTCCCCGAGTGGTTTCTCGGCCCCTTCCTCGGTAGCGATGAGACTCTCGTTAAATTGGCGGTATTACCCCTTCAGCTAGCAGGGATCGGCATTATTATTGAATCATTTGCGCTGGTCTTAACCCAGTCACTGCTCGGTGCTGGTGCTAATAAAACGGTGTTGGCCATACGATTCAGTACGCTATGGCTATTCATGTTACCCGGTGTCTGGCTGGTTACCCATGATGGTACCGCCAGTTTGACGGCCGTGTGGTGTGTTCTACTGCTTCAGAAACTGTTGATATCGACAGCACTTCTGATAGCTTGGCAGCGTCGACACTGGGGCCAGATTACCATTTAGTGCATCCAGGACCAGGCAAACACCAAAAAAACCAGTGCCGGACTGATATAGCGAACAATCACCTGCCACGGTTTGAATAGTAGTTTTCGAATTCCCAGCTGGCTTACGAGAATCTCCCTGTCCATTACAAAGCCTGCAAATAGCAAAATCAAAAAACCTGTCAGTGGCAGCAATATATCAGTAGGGAACGCCGTAAACAGGTCAAATAGTGTTTTGCCGGATTCGGTTCGAACCGAATTGAAAACATTGAATGACAATGCAGGGATCAACCCCAGAAGCCATACAAGACTGCCCGTCACGATCGCTGCTTTTTTCCTGCCGAGATTACCAGTTCGCGCAATGGCAACAACCAGCGGTTCAGCCAGGTTCACCGAGGACGTCCAGGTGGCAATGACCAGCAGCAGGAAAAACAGGGGCATCAGCCACAGTCCTCCCGGTAACTCGCTCAGCGCAACAGGTAGTGTCTCGAACATCAGTCCCGGACCCGATGACGGCGCCAATCCTTCCGAAAAAACGACGGAAAAGGTCGCCAGTCCCGTCAGTACTGCGACCAATAGATCCAGCAAAATCACAATACCCGCCGCTTTAAACACCGACTGCCGGTCAGGCATATAGGCACCATAAGCCATCAGGCAACAGGCACCAACTGCAAGTGTAAAGAACGCATGCCCCATGGCTTCCAGAGCAACTGACCACTCCAACTTATTCCAATCAGGTGTGAAGAGGTAATAAACCGCATCAGAAAAGCCGGGAAATTGCGACGTAACGATAACCAGTGCGATCAAAATTACGTACAGCAACGGCATCATCAGATTATTCAGCACCTCAATACCACTGGCGATATTCCGGGCACTGACACACAGGGTCATTGCAATAAATATCAGCTGATAACTGACAACAGAGAAAGGATCAGCCAGAAAGGTCTCAAAAACGTCCTGCGCTTGATGCGCTGTCATTTGGCCCAACTGACCGGTCACCGCTTGAGTGAAATAGAACAGCGCCCAACCAGAAACCACGCAGTAAAACGACAAGATCAACATCGCAGCCAGTGTACCCAGCCAAGCCAACTTTCCCCAGTGCCTGGAGCCGCCGGATGCAACAGCCAACTGACGCATCGAAGTGGCAGGTGTAGCACGCCCTGCCCGTCCGATAATAATTTCAGAAATCATTACCGGCATGCCTAAAAGGAGAACGAAGAATAGATACAGAACAAAAAAGAGACTGCCGCCATTCTCCCCTGCCATATAGGGAAAACGCCAGATATTGCCTAACCCAATGGCGGCACCAGCAATGGCCAGGATAAAGGCCCGGTTTGAAGTCATGCCCTGTGGCACTGTCATCGTGTGTTTCCCTCACAGCATCTCAGAACCAAACGTTTAAAAACGTTGTCATGCCAGATGCCCTTTTAGACACTTGGAATACTTATAGACAGCTTAGACAGGCGGAGGTTTCCAAAAGCGATGAACCCGACATCGCGTGATACGCAATGTCGGGATTTTCAGAGAGGATCAAAAAACGCGGTTCATGCCGTCCAGGGCTGCAACCCGGTAGGCTTCTGCCATGGTGGGATAATTGAAGGTGGTATTCAGGAAATACTTGAGGCTATTGACCTCATTGGGCTGCTCCATCACTGCCTGACCGATATGGACGATCTCGGCCGCCTGGTCTCCAAAACAGTGAATACCCAGGATTTCCAGCGTTTCCCGATGGAACAATATTTTCAGCATGCCGGCGGTTTCACCGGTGATCTGGGCGCGTGCCAGACGTGAGAAAAAGGCCTTTCCGACTTCATACGGTACAGCCGCTTTTGTCAGTTCTTCTTCTGTTTTGCCCAGTGAGCTGATTTCAGGAATCGTATAGATACCCGCAGGCACAGAGCTAACAAACAGCGGCGGCTCGTCACCCTTGATATTGTTGGCCGCAAAACGCCCCTGGTCATAAGAGGCACTGGCCAGGCTGGGCCAGCCAATAACATCACCGGCAGCATAGACATTCTCAACGTCTGTCTGGTAATACTCATTGACGCTCAACTGTCCACGACTGTTGGCTTCAAGACCAATATTCTCAAGCCCCAGATTCTTGGTATTACCGCTGCGACCATTCGCCCATAACAGCGCGTTTGCCTTGATCTTCTTCCCTGATTTAAGGTGCATGACCACACCATCATCCGTCCCTTCGATTTTCTGGTATTCCTCGTTGTGACGGATGATTACATTGTTTTTCCTGAGGTGATAACTCAGGGCGTCCGAAATCTCGTTATCCAGGAACGACAGGAGCCGATCACGGGTATCAACCAGATCGACAAGCACGCCAAGGCTGGAAAAAATTGACGCGTATTCACAGCCAATAACACCCGCACCATAGATAATAATCCGTCGAGGTGTATGGTTGAGCTGTAGAATCGTGTCACTGTCATAAATACGGGGGTGCGTGAAATCTACGTCCGCGGGACGATACGGTCGTGAACCTGTGGCAATAATGATATGACGCGCAGCGAGATGTTCGACATTTCCGCCATTTTCCACCACTTCAATGGTGTTCTCATCGACAAAACAGCCCATACCGAAATAGAGGTCAATGCGGTTCCGCGCATAATACTGGGTACGGGATTTGACCTGTTTCTGAATAACCTCATGGGCACTTTTCAGCACATTCGGGAAACTGAACCACCGAGGCTCACCGATCTCCCGGAACATGGGGTTATTGTTGAAGCTATAAATCTGCTTGACGGAGTGACGGAGTGTTTTGGAGGGAATGGTGCCGAGATGGGTACAGTTTCCGCCAACGGTCGGCATCTGCTCGACAACCGCGACACGCTTCCCCAGCTTGACTGCGTTAAAGGCCGCCCCTTCACCGGCCGGCCCGCTGCCAAGTACGACAACGTCATAATTGCTCACACCCATCAAGGCACTCCAATGGTCTGTTAATGGCGGTGATCAAACCGCCTGATTATTCGCAGGTCCAGCGCGGCCGCTTATGACGGCTTCTTACCGGCATCGTAAAACAGGGATTCGGCGTTTTCTGGGAGCTTTTCAGCGTCCTTGTCGCCACCACCACAAATCGGGCAGTCCTCCTTCAGGCCCAGACTCCCCAAACCACCACATGACCCCTTGATCGGCTTATTGGCAAAAATCACACCGATCGACATGGCGAGAATGATGAGCAGCAACAGGGCAAATGTCAGGAGCATAACGGTCATTGCATATCACCCAAATTAGACGTTAGTCGTACAGCTTATCGCAAACAATTATTGAACCAGGTATGGCCGAAAGGCCGTACTGGCGACCGATTCAAAGCCCTTACCCGTATGATAGATAAAGTAAGCCGCCAAGCCCTCTTTTTCGGCCAGCGCCAAGCCCTTTTCTTCCCCGAGGATCATAAACATCGTGGCGTAGGCATCGGCCGTGGCAGTATCGTCAGCAACAACAGCGACAGAAGCGAGACGGTGTTTCTCGGGATAGCCGGTGCGCGCATCAATCAAATGGGAGTAATGTACGCCATCCTGCTCGTAGTAATTCAGATAATCCCCGGAGGTGGCTATCCCCTTGTTATCAGCTTCTATGATGCCATCTGCCTGTTCCGTCAGCAATTCCGGCAGCCGAATGGCAATACGCCAGGCCTGTCCATCCGGCTTACGCCCCCGAATCCGGACTTCACCGCCGACTTCAACCATATAATCGGTAATACCTTCAGCCTCGAGCGCCCTGGCGGCCTGATCTACCCCATACCCTTTGGCTATCGAGGAAAGATCGACAAAGACAGGCTTTAGGCGGGTCAGGGTTTTCTGCGCATCATCAACAGCCACGCTGTCATACCCTACCGTTTTCATGGTTTCCCGGATTTTATCCGCAGGCGGTACATGGGACGCGCCGCTTTCTTCCAGCCACTGGATAAACGCGGGATCATCCAGTGCGGGATCCAGCGATGCTACTGTCGCCTGATTACCGGCTCCAAACCCCCAAAGATTCACCAGCGCCCCAGACGTCACATCATAAGCGCCGCCCGACATTTGTGAAATCTTCTGGCTTTCACGGATCAGGGCAACCAGATCAGCACTGGCGGTAAACGGCTGATCAACAGGATGCCGGTTAAAACGCATTAATTCTGAATCCGGCTTATAGGTGGACATGCGGTCATCAACATCCTGCAGGGCTCGATGCACCTGTTTACCAACAACATCCTCTGAAGGAACCGAGTTATCGGCGACATACTTGATGTTGTAGGTCGTGCCCATGGTTTTACCATGGAGGACATGGATGGAGGGTCGTGTCGACTGGTAATAGACCGCAGCAGCCAATACCAGAGCGGCAATCAGCACCAGGGTCAAGGGGAAACGCTTAGGCAAGGAACCATATCCTGAGTGTGAATCAAGGCACGAATTCTACCGTGATACCACTGCCGTTACCATGCGAGTTTCCGATGAACACCTTCTTCGGTGCGATGCTTCAGGCACAAAAAAGCCCGGTCTGACCGGGCTTTTTCATTCAGCAGCTATTAACCGCCGAAGTCGTCTAGCAGGATATTTTCACGCTCTACACCAAGATCTTCCAGCAATTTGATGACGGCGGCGTTCATCATGGGTGGTCCACACATGTAGAACTCGCAGTCTTCAGGGGCCGGGTGATCCTTCAGGTAATTTTCATACAGCACGTTATGAATAAACCCGGTGAGGCCATCCCAGTTGTCTTCTGGCTGCGGATCCGACAAGGCTAAATGCCAGTTGAAATTATCGTTGTCTGCAGCCAGCTGGTCATACTCTTCGTTATAGAAGGATTCACGCATAGAGCGCGCACCATACCAGAACGAAATCTTACGCTTGGAACTCAAACGCTTGAGCTGGTCAAAGATATGGGAGCGCATCGGCGCCATACCCGCACCACCACCAACAAAGACCATCTCGGCATCGGTTTCTTTGGCAAAGAACTCACCGAATGGACCGTAAACAGTGATCTTGTCACCCGGCTTCAGGTTGAAGACGTAGGAAGACATCTGTCCTGGCGGCACATCCATTCCCGGCGGCGGAGACGCGATCCGGATGTTGAACTTCAGAATGCCCTTCTCTTCCGGATAGTTCGCCATGGAGTAGGCACGGATAACGGTTTCGTTAACCTTGGACTTGTACTGCCAGAGGTTAAACTTATCCCAGTCACCCTTGTACTCTTCCGGAATATCGAAGTTCTTGTAGTCAACTTCGTGGGCCGGCGCTTCAAGCTGCACATAACCACCGGCGCGGAAGTCAACATTCTCACCTTCAGGCAGCTTCAGCGTGAGTTCCTTGATAAACGTTGCGACGTTATCGTTGGAAACAACCTCACACTCCCACTTCTGAACGCCGAAGAACTCTTCAGGCACTTCGATCTGCATGTTCTGCTTGACCGGCACCTGGCAGGACAGACGCCAGCCTTCATTCAGCTCGCGACGGGTAAAGTGCGGCTCTTCTGTAGGCAGTGCGGAACCACCGCCATCACTCACCTGACACTTACACTGGGCACAGGTACCACCGCCACCACAGGCAGAAGAAAGGAAGATGCCTTGCCCCGCCAGAGTTTGCAGCAGTTTGCCACCGGCCGGAGCCGTGATGGTCTTGCTGGGATCGCCGTTGATTTCAATGGTCACGTCACCGGTGCTAACCAGCCTGGAACGGGCGGCGAGGATAATCGCCACCAGGCTCAGCACGATGAGCGTGAACATCACGACACCCAGTACAATGATCTGCGTATCACTCATGCTCTTTCACCCCCCTTACAACTGGACACCGGAGAAGGACATGAAGCCAAGCGACATCAGTCCTACGGTAATGAATGTGATGCCCAGCCCCCGGAGACCCGGAGGAACGTCACTGTATTTCAGCTTCTCACGGATGCCAGCCAGCGCCACGATTGCCAGCGCCCAACCGGTACCTGCGCCCAAGCCGTAGACAACACTGTCGCCAAAGCTGTAGTCCCGCTCCACCATGAACAGAGAGGCGCCCAGAATGGCACAGTTCACTGTGATCAGCGGCAGAAATACGCCCAGTGCGTTGTACAATGCCGGCACGTAACGGTCGAGGAACATTTCCAGAATCTGAACGATGGCAGCAATAACACCAATGTAGGTGATATAGCCGAGGAACGTCAGGTCAACGCCTTCAACGATTGCGCCTTCTTTCAGGACGTGGGTAAAGATCAGGTTATTGACCGGTACGGTAATTGCCAGTACTACGATAACCGCAACACCGAGACCAAACGCGGTCTGGATTTTCTTGGACACGGCCAGGAAGGTACACATGCCCAGGAAGAACGCCAGGGCCATGTTCTCAACGAACACTGCCTTGACGAACAGGCTGAGATAATGCTCTACCATGATCAGTGCGCCTCCTTAGCCGTCGTGTGCGCCGCCATCTTGTATTCAGGTGCTTCAACCTGTTCCGTTTTCCAGGCGCGCAATGCCCAGATCAGCAGACCGATCAGGAAGAAGGCACTGGGTGCCAGCAGCATCAGACCATTGGGCAGATACCAGCCGCCGTTGTTCACGACAGGCAGGACTTCAAAGCCGAACAGCTTGCCGGAGCCCAGGAGTTCACGGAAGAAACCAACAATCAGCAGTACCGCACCGTAACCCAGGCCGTTACCAATACCATCCAGGAAAGACATGCCCGGAGGATTCTTCATCGCGTAGGCTTCCGCACGGCCCATAACGATACAGTTGGTAATGATCAGACCCACGAACACCGACAACTGCTTGCTGATTTCGTAGGCGTAGGCTTTCAATACCTGGTCGACCACGATAACCAGCGACGCAATGATCGTCATCTGGGCGATGATACGGATGCTGTTCGGAATCTGGTTCCGGATCAGCGAAACGAACAGGTTAGAGAAGGCCGTTACAAAGATTACGGCAATCGCCATAACCATACTGACCTTCATGCTGGTTGTTACCGCCAGCGCGGAACAGATACCCAGTATCTGCAACGCGATGGGGTTGTTGTTGAATATGGGCGTCAGAATGACGTCTTTCTTTTCACTCATCTTACGCCTCCCCCTTCTTCAGATTATTGAGGAACGGGCCAAAGCCATTCTTGCCAAGCCAGAACTTGACCAGGTTATCGACACCACGGCTGGTCAGAGTAGCACCAGAAAGACCATCAATCTTGTGGTTGGCATCAGGCGCTGACGGATCAACGGAACCCTTGACCACGGCAATATCGATATTACCCTTGTCATCAAAGACTTCTTTACCAATCCAGAGCCCCTTCCAGCGAGGATTATCAACCTCACCACCCAAACCTGGCGTTTCGGCATGCTGATAGAAACCAAAGCCTGCAACCGTATTGAGATCACTCTCCAGGGCCAGGAAGCCATACAGGGTTGACCACAGACCATAACCACGCACAGGCAGAATGACGGTTTCCAGCTTGCCATCCTTCTCAACAACGTAGATCTTGGCTGTCTTCTCCAGACGCTTGATCAGCGCCTTGTCCTGATCGGCAGGCAACGCATTGGACATCGCAGGATCCTTGGAGGCCGCCTGCTGATTAAATGCGTCGACATCCAGCTTGGTGTCGAACTTGCCTGTTTCAAGATCAACAAGCTTCGGTGTGATCTTGCTGAACTCTTCCTGGATCTCCTGGCGGCTCAGCGCCTTGGGATCAGCCACCAGACCGGAGATCGCGAGAATATTCTGCTGAACATCCAGCACCTTGTTCTCGTTCTGCCGGGACTTCAATGCCACCGCCGCACCGGACACCAGCACCGAACACACGAGCGACAGTGTGATGGTGACCAGCAGCGTCTTTTTAATTGTGTCGTTATTAGCCATTGACGCGTGCCTCCCGACGTTTGATGTTGGCCTGCACCACAAAATGATCAAGCAACGGTGCAAACAGGTTGGCAAACAGAATTGCCAGCATCATGCCTTCCGGGAAGGCCGGGTTGGCGACACGGATCAGAATGACCATCACACCAATCAGGGCACCAAACAGCCAGCGCCCGGTATGGGTCATTGCCGCGGAGACCGGGTCAGTGGTCATAAAGATCAGACCAAAAGCAAAACCACCCAGTACGAAGTGCCAGTACCAGGGCATGGCGAACATCGGGTTGGTATCAGAGCCGATCACATTGAACAGCGTGCTCATGGCAATCATGCCCAGAATGGTGCCGGCAACGATCCGCCAGGATGCGATACCCATGGCAATCATGACCGCACCACCCAGCAGGATTGCCAGTGTGGAGGTCTCACCGATAGAACCCTGAATGTTGCCGTAGAAAGCATCAAACCAGGTAATACCGTGGCTCATGATATTTTCAACACCACCATCAGCACCCAGACTCAGAGCAGTCGCACCACTGAAGCCGTCAACGGCTGTCCATACCGCGTCACCGGACATCTGTGCCGGATACGCAAAGAACAGGAACGCACGACCTGTCAGCGCCGGGTTCAGGAAGTTCTTACCGGTACCACCGAAGACTTCCTTACCAATGACCACACCAAAGCTGATACCCAGGGCAACCTGCCACAGCGGGATGGTCGGCGGTACAGTCAATGCAAAGAGAATAGAGGTAACGAAGAAACCTTCGTTGATCTCATGCTTACGTATAGTGGCAAACAGGACTTCCCAGAATCCACCCACCACAAACGTGACCAGGTAAACCGGCAGGAAGTAAGCCGCCCCGTAGATCATGTTGTCCCAGATACTGGACGGATCATGACCTGCAAACAGGCTGATCAGCCAGCCATGCCAGTCAGACGGTGCAGACAAACCGCCCTGAATGGCCATATTTGCCTGGTAACCCAGGTTCCACATGCCATAAAACATGGCTGGGAAGGCACAGGCCCAGACGGTGATCATAATACGCTTCAAGTCAATCCCGTCACGTACATGTGACGTGGTATGAGTGACTGACGGCGGACTGTAAAAGACGGTATCAATCGCTTCATAGAGCGGATACCACTTTTCGTACTTGCCCCCTTTCTCAAACAGAGGCGCGACGGAATCAAGAACTTTTCGCAACCCCATGGTCACCCCTCTTTCTCGATGGTGGTCAGGTTATCACGCAGGATCGGACCGTATTCATACTTACCCGGGCAGACATAAGTGCACAGGGCCAGATCTTCTTCATCCAGCTCCAGAACACCCAGTTTCTGGGCAGTTTCAGTATCGCCGACAATAATGGAGCGCAGCAGCTGAGTCGGCAGCACATCCAGTGGCATCACCTTTTCATACGCACCAACGGGCACCATGGCGCGTTCACTGCCATTCGTGGTTGTGCTGAATGGGAACAGCTTCTTCATGAACCGGGAAACGTAGATCGGCATGACCGAAAAGCGATCAGAGCCTGGCACGATGTAGTGCAGCAAAGGACGTTCACGGCCTTCGCGCAACACGGTGATCTGGTTACTGTAGCGACCCAGGTAGGCATAGGGGCCACTGGCCGTAAAGCCGCCGAAGACAGAACCGGAAATCACACGATTCTCGTCTGTCAGCAATTCACCTGCCGTCAGCTCTTCAGTGCTTGCACCAATACGGGTGCGGATAAGACGCGGCTTTTCCACCTGGGGACCGGCCAGCGCAACAACACGCTCAACAAAGAGGCGACCAGTCACAAACAGCTTGCCGACAGCAATCACATCCTGATAGCCGATATGCCAGACCATTTTGTTGGCGCCGACAGGCTCAAGGAAGTGAATATGGGTTCCCACAAGCCCGGCCGGATGGGGACCGGAAAACTCTTCAACCTGTGCAGGTCCAGTCGGCATGACAGCCCCTGGTGCCTTACACAGATAGAGCTTGCCATCGGTCAACTTGCTGAGCACCTTCAGTCCCTGTTCGAAGGCTTCTGCCTGCTCGGCAATGATGACTTCCGGATTGGCCGAAAGCGGATTGGTGTCCATGGCGGTCACAAACAGCGCAACCGGCGCAGTACCGGGTTCAGGTACCTTGCTGTAAGGACGGGTGCGCAATGCGGTCCACAAGCCGGATTGCACCAGATTCTCCTGCACCTGTTCCCTGGTCAGACCGTCAAGGTCTGCAGGTGCATACTGGGAGAAGGTTTCCTCCCCCTCACCGTCAACATCAATGACCAGTGACTGGAAGACGCGCTTTTCACCTCGGTGAATAGCTGCGACGACACCACTCGCCGGAGATGTATAGCGGACATCGGTATTTTTTTTATCAGTAAAAAGCAGTTGCCCCAGGTTTACCCGGTCTCCGACTGCGACCGCCATGGTGGGTTTCATTCCCACATAGTCAGAGCCGAGCACCGCCACGGAACGCACATGGCGCTCCTCGGCAATGGTCTGCTCTGGCGATCCCGTTATCGGTAGATCCAGGCCCCGTTTTATGTTGATCATACGTTTCGCCTAACCGGTTGCATGCAAGGTGAAGGAAAACCTTTCTCCAGGTGACTGGCAGGACGGAAGCTTGATTTTGATGTTATATCCGCCCCGTGCAGGCCTGTGCCCGTTCTAATTTCACTTTCAGGTATTAGGGAAGACTACGGATTGAAGGAACAACGACCCTATGGCTAACGGTCGGTTATTCCGGATAGTGCTCCCCTGAAATCCCAAGGGCGAATTATAATGACCGTTATGCCAATATGCCATACAGATTTGCTCCTCATATAGCTGGTAATGCCATCAAGCCGACATTCCCTGTACAGCATTTTTTTAATTAACGCGCATCCAGCACTGATCAATCAAGGCTGACGATACACGCCGTCACTAATCACGATGAATCATATTGAAGTAAAGCAGAAAAAAACAGGATGACGTGAAACCTGCTGGCAGTGACACTGTTTTCACCACCAGCAGGCTCGATTACACAAGAATCAAACGACGAAATCAGCTGTGCGGGAACACAGGATACATGACACCCGCCATATGCTGCAGAATACGATTTACCTGACAGCTGTAACCGAATTCATTGTCATACCAGACATACAGCACGCAGCGATCACCATCAACGATGGTCGCTTCAGCATCGACAATACCGGCATAGCGAGAACCAACGAAATCACTGGAAACGACTTCAGGAGATTTCACGTAATCAATCTGCTTTTGCAGATCCGAGTACAGGGAACACTCCCGCAGATAATCGTTGAGTTCATCAACAGTAGTACTGCTTTCAAGATTCAGATTCAGGATCGCCAGGGAGACATTCGGTGTCGGTACCCGAATCGCGTTACCGGTGAGCTTTCCTTTCAGTTCAGGAATAGCTTTAGAGACCGCTTTCGCGGCACCGGTCTCAGTAACAACCATATTCAGGGCTGCGGCACGGCCGCGACGGTTACCCTTGTGGTAGTTATCAATCAGGTTCTGGTCATTAGTGTAAGCATGCACGGTCTCAACATGACCATTGGCAATACCGAACTTATCCAGTAACGCCTTCAGGATCGGCGTGATAGCGTTAGTTGTGCAAGATGCCGCTGAAACAATCCGGTCATCGGTACTGATCAGGTTATGGTTCACACCATAGACGATGTTCTTCATCTCACCCTTGCCAGGCGCTGTCAGAACCACACGGGACACACCGGGGCATTTCAGGTGCAGACCCAGACCCTCTTCATCACGCCATTTACCGGTATTGTCGACCACAATGGCGTTATTAATGCCATACTGCGTGTAATCAATGGAATCCGGCGAACTGGAATAGATCACCTGAATACGCACACCGTTGGCGATGATGCACTGATTCTCTTCATCAATGCTCAGGGTACCGCGGAAAGAGCCGTGCACTGAATCACGACGAAGCAGACTGGTTCGCTTGGCCAGATCATTCTCAGCACCACCGTTACGCACAACGATAGCCCGAAGATTGAGACCTGCACCACCACCGGCACGCTCAATCAGAATACGCGCCATCAGGCGACCAATCCGGCCAAAGCCATACAACACCACATCCTGACCACTTTGGGCTTCAGGCTGTTCTACCCCCAGAACATCCTTCAACTCATCACGCAGGAAATCATTCAATTCTGCAAACTGGTCCTGAGACTTGAATTTCATAGCCAGTTTGCCAATATCAATGCGGGATGGCCCCAGCGTCAAGGTGGCCAGCTGCTCCAGCACCGGCAGGGTTTCACGGACAGAGAGGCCATTGTGCTCAACCTGGCGGACAAAGCGGTGAGCCTTGATGATATCGATGACAGAACGGTTAATAATCGGGCGGCCAAAAAGAGAGGTTACAACGTTATGATCCCTGTACAGTTTGCCAACCAGGGGAATCATGGACTCGGCCATGGCTTCACGTTCTTTCCAGTCGGCGAAACTATCAAGCATTTTCTCTTGAGTCACTCTGTTACCTGCATTCTCTAGCGAGACAACCAGGAAGCGCCCGGGAAACACCCTGTTCGCCCATGGCTGTTGTTTATCGGCCCCGACCCGGCCCATGATACAACGACCCCCTGGTACCGACTCGGGTTAGCGCGCCGCCATTATCGCGATTCAGGTTACACTTCGCAACACATCCGCCGTGCGAAACCGTCTTTTTCTGTTCTTTTTTGTTTGTTTTCGGCGCAGGAGGACGGGATTTTCCCTTCCTGCTAGAATCGGCACTTTACCGAATCCAGCCGTTACAGGATGTTCATGACACAGTTCACTTTCCCGCTTCCGGTCAAACCCGGCGACAAGCAGGTCTGGGGAGACGCTCAGGGGGCAGCGTTATCGCTCGCAGTCGCCGATGCGGCCCAGCGACATGCCGGTTTCAGTCTGATCATTACACCTGATCAGGAGCAGGCTGAGCGTCTGCGCAGGGAACTTGATTTCTTTATTGATCCCACCCAGCAGCTGGAACTGCTGACCTACCCGGACTGGGAAACCCTGCCCTATGACACCTTTTCTCCCCATCAGGATATCATTTCCCAACGCCTTCATACCCTTCACAGGCTGCCACGGGTTAAACGGGGCATCCTGATCGTAGCGGCCAGCACCCTGATGCACAAAACGCCCCCGGTTTCTTTTCTGGAAGGTCATAGCCTGGTATTGGCAGCAGGCGATACTTTTGATCGGGAAAAGCAACGCCAGCTACTGGAAAGTGCAGGCTATCACTGTGTCGACACGGTTTATGAACACGGTGATTACGCCATGCGTGGCTCCATCATCGATATCTTCCCCATGGGCAGCAACACGCCCTTCCGGATTGATCTATTTGATGACGAGATTGATACCTTAAGGACCTTTGATCCGGAAACCCAGCGCTCCGTTGAGCAAGTTGAGCGTATTAACCTGCTGCCTGCCCGGGAATACCCACTGACACCGGACGCCATCACCCACTTCAAACAGGCGTTCCGCAGTCGCTTCGATGTCGATTACCGTGATTGCCCTCTCTACCTGGATCTGAGCCGTGGTCTGGCATCGCCGGGAGCCGAATACTATTTGTCGCTATTCTTCAAGGAAACAGCCTCCCTGTTCGACTACCTGCCGGATAACACTCTGCTGATCACCACCAGCGACATTCAGCCCGCAATCACACATTTCAGGGATGACCTGAACAGTCGATACGAGAACCGGAAAGTGGATCCTTCACGCCCGATTCTTCCACCAGCCGATATTTTTCTTGCTGATGAAGAACTATTCCGGCAATGCAAGGCATTCCCGAGAATCCAGCTGGAACATGAGTCAGCGCCCAACAAGGCTGGCCATTATGACTTGCCTGTTCGCTCTGTACCTGCTGTCGAGATTGATCACAAGTCCAGTGAACCACTCGCAGCACTGCAAGCCCTGATGTGTGATGCGGACAGAGTACTTTTGTGTGCGGAATCTGCAGGTCGACGGGAAAACCTGACCGAACTTCTGAACCACCATGGTATCAACCCTGATGCAACAACCGGCTGGCATGAATTTCTTGCATCCTGTACCCCACTGGCCATCACCACCGCACCTATTGATTCGCCGCTATGGCTGGATAAAGACAACACCCTGCTATTAACGGAAACCCAGCTTCTGGGTGGCCAGGTCATGCAGCGTCGACGCCGAAAGCGTGCGACCGATGAAACCGATCTGGCCATTCGCAATCTTGGCGAACTCAGCCTTGGTGCGCCGGTTGTCCACCTGGATCACGGCATTGGCCGTTATCGGGGATTGCAAACTATTGATCTGAACAATCAGCCTCAGGAATTCCTCACGATTGAGTACGCGGACGAAGCCAAACTCTATGTCCCGGTATCCTCACTTCACCTGGTATCCCGCTACAGTGGTGCCGATGACGAATTAGCACCGATCAATCGACTCGGCACAGAACAATGGAGCAAGGCGCGACAAAAAGCCGCAGAAAAGGCCAGAGATGCAGCGGCTGAATTACTGGATATCTATGCCCGTCGGGAAGCCCAGTGCGGTTTTGCCTGCACCGACCCAGGCCCGGATTATCAGATATTCGCCTCTGCCTTTCCTTTTGAGGAAACGCCAGACCAGGAAGTCTCTATTCATGCAGTGGTTCGCGACATGATGGCCGATCGTCCGATGGATCGCCTGATCTGTGGTGATGTGGGCTTCGGCAAAACCGAAGTCGCCATGCGCGCCGCCTTTATGGCTGTTCACAACAGCCGTCAGGTCGCTGTACTCGTACCCACCACGCTGTTAGCTCAACAGCATTTTGAAAGCTTCAGAGATCGCTTTGCTGACTGGCCGGTCAAAGTGGAAGTCATGTCCCGTTTCAAGACAGCCAAGCAAATCAGCCAATTGAAAAATGGCCTCGCGGAAGGCGCCATCGACATCATCATTGGTACCCACAAACTGCTACAGGAAGATACCACCTTCAAAAATCTCGGGTTACTGATCATTGATGAAGAACACCGCTTTGGTGTCAGACAGAAAGAAAAACTCAAATCACTCCGATCTGAAGTGGACATTCTGACACTTACCGCCACCCCTATTCCGCGAACCCTCAACATGGCCATGGCGAATATGCGTGATCTGAGCATCATTGCAACGCCTCCAGCACGAAGACTTGCGGTCAAAACCTTTGTCAGGGAAGCGGACAGTATTCTGATCAAGGAAGCCATATTGAGGGAATTGCTGCGTGGCGGGCAAGTCTACTACCTGCACAATGAAGTCAAAACAATAGAAAAAGTTGCCAGCGATCTTCAGGAAATGCTGCCAGAAGCCCGAGTCGCCATTGGCCACGGCCAGATGCGTGAGCGGGAGCTGGAACAGGTCATGCAGGATTTCTATCACAAGCGCCACAACGTACTTGTCTGCACAACGATTATTGAGACCGGGATTGATATCCCCAGCGCTAATACGATCATCATTGATCGCGCCGACAAATTTGGCCTGGCCCAGCTGCACCAGCTTCGTGGCCGGGTCGGACGATCACACCATCAGGCTTACGCCTACCTCATGACGCCAAACCGTAGAAGCATGACAGCCGATGCCGTCAAACGACTGGAAGCCATTGAGCAGGCTGGCGACCTGGGCATGGGCTTTACACTGGCCACCCATGACATGGAGATTCGAGGCGCCGGTGAACTGTTGGGCGACGAACAGTCCGGTCAGATCCAGACCGTCGGCTTTACCCTTTACATGGAAATGTTGGAGCGTGCTGTCGATGATATCCGTCACGGTCGTACCCCAGATCCGGAAAAACCGCTAGCCACCCACACCGATATCAATCTTCGCCTGCCTGCACTCATTCCGGATGACTATATACCCGACGTTCATACCCGACTCGTGCTCTATAAACGGATTGCCTCCGCTTCAAACAGCGCAACATTAAGAGAACTGCAGGTAGAGATGATCGACCGTTTTGGGCTGCTGCCAAACCCGGTCAAATACCTGTTCCGGGTAACTGAACTCAAACTATTGGCCCAGAAGCTGGGGATTGACCGGATCGATACCGGCGAAAAAACCGGCACCATTGATTTTTCAACAACACCTAACGTTGATCCAATGAAGCTGGTCCGGATGGTTCAGCGTGAGCCTCAACGCTATCGCCTGCAGGGCGCATCAACCCTGAAATACACAACCCCCATGGAAACGGTTGAGCAACGCCTGCAAATCACACAAAATCTGTTGGAAGAACTTTCCCTGTCAGCCTGACAGGGAAAGTCACTGGCAATCAATCGTTTGACACTATTAAAAGTGACATCGCCATAATGATGATACTGCGTACACTCTTGCTGACCAGCCTGCTGCTATCCATCGCTACAGGCGGCAGCGCTAACACCGACAACCCAACCTCTTCCAACCCTGAAGAAGACTGGTACCAGGTTGATGTGATAGTGATCAGCCGCCTGGACAAAGCCATGGATTCTGCCGAACGCTGGCCATCAGTTGCGGAACACCGCTTCCCGCTGGATGCTGTGAAGCTTTATACCGTCGAACAACAGACAGTTGGCAAGGAATTCCTGCCAGCGTCAACACCGACAACTTATCAGCGTAATAGTGCATCCGCCATGGACGACGCAACCTATGCTTCTTCCGCCAAACGCATCCCGCTTGATAGAACGCCCAATATCGCCACACAGCCGCTGATCCTACTACCCACCAACCTGGGACAACTCAACAGTGAAGCCGACTCTATCAGGCGTAGCCGCGATTATCGCCTGCTCTACCAAGCCAGCTGGCGTATGCCGCTGCAACCGGATAGCGAACCGACTCACATTTATATAGAAGCTGGCCAAACAGTGGGGAATGACAGCGAACTGGAAGGGATTATCACGCTTTCCGCTCGTCGCTTTGTCCACGCCGCACCTCAGCTCTGGCTGAACCGTCTGAATCCAGTACTCCCAATGGATAAGTTGCTGCTGACCAATCAGCTGCTGGCATCGCCTACCAACGATAAATTATTGATGACATCTTCCAGTACTGGCGGCCTGGCGATGCCAATCGACACACACTACACCGGCAATCTACTGATGACAGAGACTCGCCGATTGAAGTTAAACACCATCAATTACTTTGATAGCCCGTCACTGGCCGTTCTGCTCTCTATTACACCTTACGAAATACCCAAAAAAGTCAAACCGAATAGTGCTGCTGATGAAACGCAGCTATGAAAGAGCGAGGGCGCTTGATAACGATAGAATTTGATATCTGAAGATGTGATTAACAGCACTAAGTGAGCTTTTTACTCATATAAAAGCTGTTCTTGCCATCTGAAGAAATGTAGCTGACATCGTCCATTAATTGCTCAACGATGTTAAGACCTCGACCGCTGCAACTCCAGCTCTCAGGATCTGCAGCGGTTATAGTCTGCATATCCGACATATCAGAACTTTGCACAGCAGCCATTGCCTGCCCCCAGTCACTGACCACAATTTCCATTTCATCAGCACTGAGATTAATCACTACTTCGACAGAGTGACCAGAAGCACTACTGTAAGCATGCTCAATGGCGTTATTGGTGATTTCAACAACGCAGAGTTCAATACGGTTAACTTCTTCTGCGGTTAAACCGGTCATCGCACAAAGGCCACGTACGGCCATGGCGACCAGTACGGCGTCTTCCAGTCGACTGTCAATGAGCAGTTGTATTGTCTGGGTTCGCTGATCCATGCAAACCTGCCTTTTCTCTTGTTTTAATACTTACGCATTCAGTGCTTCATCAACAGTAGCATAGATTTTAAAAATTCGATCCATGCAAGTCAGATCAAAGAGATCGCTGACGGCTTTCTGAGGCCCAGCCAGCTTGACACTACCATTGCCGCCGACCTGCTTGAGTGCCGCGACAATCGCACCAAGACCGCTACTGTCCATGAAACTGACACCTGAGATATCGATAACAAAATTCGTGTTGCCGCTATCAATCAAATCCACCATAAAATCTTTGAAGCCCCCTGCAAGGCTCGCATCCAGGCGACTTTCCTCTACCGTGACAACGGTTGCATCGCCCTCCTGCCTGGTTTTATACCCCATACTCCAGCTCCTCTGTTAATCCTTTTCTGTCAGGGCTTCCATTCCACCACCAGATAGGTGACATCGTCCTCAAACTGATCGTTACCCTGCCAGCCTTCGATCTGATTCTGAACCGCCGTAATCATGTCCTTCATCGGCAAGGTCTGCGATTCTTTCAGCAGGGTTTTCAGCTTGTCTTTACCAAACATTTCACCCTGACTGTTTTCACATTCGATAATGCCGTCAGAATAAAGAAATAAACGGTCACCGGGTGACAGCTGCATCTGCTGGGTGTCATAAGCCATGCCCGGGATCATGCCGATAGGCACACCGCCACCTTCAACAAAATGCGCATCGCAGGTTGCAGGGCGCATCCACATGGCCGGCGGATGCCCGGCATGACTGATGGTCAGTTTTCCGGTTGGTGTATGGATGACACCGTAGACCATGGTGAAATAGAGCATGCTTTCCACCGATGTCTGGAAACGGTCATTAAGACGACTCACCACTTCATGGGGTTCCAGAATGCGATAATAAGGCGCATCAATGGTTTCTTCCCTGAGCAGAGAGGTCTTGCCTGTGGTATCCCCCATCAGGTTATTCAGGGTAAACGAGAACAACGCGGATGGAATGCCGTGCCCTGCGACATCCAGCTGATAAAACGCAACATGTTCATCACTCAGGGCAAAGTAGCCAAACATATCACCGCCTATGATTTTGCTGGGCTTGAAAAACCAGTCAAAACTGACGGAATCAATGGTCGTTGGTTGCACCAGAAGTTCTGCCTGAGTATTGGCGGCGGATTCAAGATCTTTCTTGATCGTCTCAAAGGCCTTGGCCAGCTCTTCGTTACGCTCCTCAAGCTTACGCTCAAGCTCAATGATACGAAGCCCTGCCTTCAGACGCGCTTCCAGCTCACGGAAATTGACCGGCTTATGCAGGAAATCATCTGCCCCAATACTCATACCCTGAACAACCGCATCATGATCCTGGTTGCCAGTCAGCAGTATGAAGTACACATAATGGCCCAGGTCCTGACCGCGGATCGCCTTGCACAGTTCAATGCCATCCATTTCCGGCATCATCCAGTCACTGATCACAACACGAATCTGGGGGTTCTTTTCAAGGCAGGCTAGCGCTTCACGGCCATCCTCCGCCTCGTGAGCGGTATGGCCTAATTTGCGTATGAAGGTGGACAACAGGAGGCGTTGATCCCTGGCATCTTCGGCAATCAGAATATCCATATACTTCGCCGACTCCGAATGTTGGCTATTACCGGTATTAAACCTGCCACCACCTCCTGTAGCAGCAGATTCAAGAATGCATTAAAACACTGTCAGTATAGCATTCGATAATCCGCCAAATTTTCGTCAATTCGTTGTTTTTATGGCCAAAACAAGCATTTATCGGGTTTAAAGTAGTGACGCCGTAATTAACTGCCTGACTTTCTGCATACCTTCTACCAGCACCTGACGCATGGCATCGATAGTGATCTCACCGATCGCCTTACCGGCTGCACGATTCACCACAAGACAGATCGAGGCATATGGCAGCCCAAACTCTCGAGCTAAAGCGGCCTCAGGCATGCCTGTCATACCGGTAAGATCACACCCATCTCGCTCCATCCGCAGGATTTCAGCTGCAGTTTCAAGTCTTGGCCCATTGACACAGCCATATACCCCACCCTGCCTGACATCGAGCTTTGCCTTAATCGCTCCTTGAATCAATGACTGCCGCAGCATTTCATCATAGGGCATGGTGAAATCGATATGATTTGTCACCTCAAAGTTATCACTGAAAAAGGTGTGCTCACGATTTGATGTGTAGTCAATGATCTGGTCAGGGATACAGATAACTCCGCTGTCCATGCTTTCCGTTATTCCTCCAACCGCATTGACAGCAATAATCCGGTTAACGCCCAGAGTCTTCAACGCCTGAATATTGGCGCGGTAATTAATCTTATGTGGCGGCAGGGAGTGATCCGGTGCATGCCGGGCCAAAAACATCACTTCATGGCCATGGAAGTCCCCGACCAGCACCGGTGCAGACACTGCACCCCAGCACGTTTCGAGAACCTCCTCTCGCTGGATGCTTAATCCATCCAAGTCTGTTAATCCGGTACCACCAATAATCGCTGTTTTGCTCATGAAGCATCGCCCTCTACAGACTCTTCCGACGTTTCAGCCTGCACACTCATAGGCAAAGGATCAGGAATATCCAGCGTCGTGGTCGGAAAGGCGATATCGGCACCGTGTGAATGAATAATGGCCATAATTCTCAACAACACATTTTCCTTGATCTGTTCAAACATGACCCAGTCAGTCGTCTTGGTGAAACAGTAGATAAAGAAATCAAGAGACGACCCGCCGAAACGGGTAAAATTGACCATCAGCGTTCTGTCCTTGGCAATTTCAGGATTATTGGAAAGATAATCCCTGATATCGTCCAGTATCTGGGTAATACAGTGAGCATCCCGGTAGCGAATCCCGATGACTTCATTGATTCTCCGGTTACGCATACGTGATGGGTTTTCGACTGAAATACTGCTAAATGTCGCATTGGGCACGTAGAGTGGCCGTTGATCGAATGTTCGTATACGCGTTTGACGCCAGCCGATGTACTCAACAACACCTTCGATATTCTTATCCGGAGACCGTATCCAATCCCCTACCTTGAACGGTCTATCCAGATAAATCATGAAACCGCCGAAGAAGTTGGCAAGCATATCTTTTGCCGCAAAACCTACGGCCAGTCCGCCTACACCACCAAAGGCCAGCAATCCGGAAATACTGAAACCGCGGGTCTGCATGGCCACCAGAACAGCAGCAATGATCACTACGGCTTTCAGTAGCTTGCTCAACGCCTGAGCCGTCGTTTCATCAAGATGCCGGGTGCTGGATGCATTCGATAGAATCTTCCGCTCCACCTCACGAATAAAGCGAATGCAGAACCAGCTCACAACCACAATGACAATCAGATCCCTGATCGAGTCAATCGCCTTGAAGATGGCAGCACCGGTCTCATTTTGGGCAACATCCCCGGCAAAAGAGATACCTGCCACCCAGATAATGAGTAAAACCGGGGTTCTCAAAGCAAGGATGAACGCATCGTCCCACAGAGTAGTGGTTCGGGCAAAACCGGCCTCCAGCCGTTTCAAAACCACCTGCATTAACCCATGCGCAGCGAGGGTTGCCAGCAAAATCAAACCGATATGAAAAATCCAGCCATCGCGATCCTGTATGAACCGAAACAGCGCCTCATAATCAATCACCGCCATAATCCTTCATCGACCAGCGCCTCAAGGCGTTTCCGACAGGCCTGTCGGCGCCCGGAATTCATCAACACAGTTAAATCAACTGCCAGAGTTGCTCTCAACCGGGACAACCGAGAACTGGCCTCTCTTGGTTCACTTTCAAGCCAGTCTACCACCTCCTGTGCGCCATCCTGATTATTGCAGACCAGTATCATGTCACAACCCGCGTCGAGAGCGGCTTTGGCTCTGGCCGGAAAACCACCAGAAATACTGGCGGCAGCCATATTGAGGCAATCACTAAAGACAACACCCTCAAAACCAAGCTGGCCCCGTAACACTTGCTGCAGCCAGTAAGGAGAAAATCCGGCAGGTACATTATCAAAGGCAGTAAAGGCGACGTGGGCAGGCATCATTGCCTCAACACCTTGTCCAATCATCGCCTTGAATACACTGAGATCAGCCTCAAGCTCCTCGAGTGTACGCGTATCCCTGGGCAAAGCGATATGAGAATCTGCAGAAACACCGCCATGTCCGGGAAAATGCTTGCCCGTGGCAGCCATGCCCACCTCATGCATTCCTTCTACAAATGCACTCGCCAGCGGGATAACAAACTCAGGAACGGCACCGAACGATCGATCCCCTATGGCACGGGACAAACCCCGATCAAGATCCAGAACCGGCGCGAGAGAAAGATCAATATCGAAAGCCCGAACCTCACTGGCCATAAGCCAGCCGCACTCCCTGGCAAGATCAATCGCACTCTGCGGATCAGCGGACTGATATAAGTCGCCAAGCACCCCCATTGGCGGTAATCGCGTGAACGGTTCTCCGCGAAAACGCTGAACTCTCCCACCCTCCTGGTCAACTGTTATCAGCATATCCGGCCTGACCGACCGAATGGCGACAACCAGCTGCCGTAACTGATCAGCATCCTGATAATTTCGTGAAAAAAGAATCACGCCCCCCACTGATGCCTTGGATAACCGGTCAATTTCAACACTGTCAGGATGAAGGCCTTTCAGGTCCAGCATCAGGACGCCCTGTGTCATGGGAATACTCCAGTATCAGTTTTCAAGAATGGTGACGGACATACCCGGCGCAGTCCGGGGAAACAGATCAAGAATATCGCGATTATGCATGCGAATGCAGCCACGGGAACCAGGCTTACCCATTTCGGCGGTATCAGGCGAACCGTGAATATAAATATACCTACGCATGGTATCAACGCTACCATGCCGGTTAAAGCCTGGTTCAAGGCCACTTAGCCACAGGATTCGGGTCAGGATCCAATCCCTGCGCTCAGGATATTGAGCTCTTAATTCAGGGCTATAGATTTCACCCGTGAATCGTCGCCCCACCAGAACCGCATTCTCGGGGAGCCCTTCACCAATTCGTGCACGGATTATGTGTTTTCCCAACGGTGTCTGATAACTTCCATTCTCCTGGCCAACACCATTAGAGCCTGAAGAGATGGAATAGATACGATCACCGTCTGGCGAATGAAGAACAAGTTCCTGAGAAGCAATATGAATGGTGATATGCATAGGTAACCGATGAATACGAGTAATGGTCAACCATCACAGTATTACCGGTTACGACTTATGAATCTAGCTGGGCACGCATGGCTGCCGCGAGGAAAGGCTCCATCCGGTGCAGGGTTTTCTCGATCGTGGCTTTTTCTCCGTATTCATAGTCAGCAATCGCCTTGAGTGCTTCGAAACCTGACATGGAGAAAATTACGGTTCCCATCATGAAGTGAATACGCCAGAACAGTTCGTTACGCGGTAGAGCTGGCGAGGCAGCAACAACCAACTTCAGGTAGCCGGAGAGCACATCACCATAAATATCCTGCAAATAACGACGAAGATGCCCTTGCGTTTCAGTAAACGCTAATGCGAGCAGCCGCATAAAGACGGCCAGATCCTTCTCCCCACGAGGCTTTGTCGCAAGAATCTGGTCAACCAGCAAGCGAAGCAAAAGTTCCAGCGACGGCTCTTTATCTTTAGGGATTTTGGCAACCTCTTCTGCCAACCGGGCACAGAAGGGATCCAGAAAACGTGTAAATACAGCCTGTATCAAAGCCTTCTTGGAGCCAAAGTGGTAATTGACAGCCGCAAGATTCACGCCGGCCTTGCTGGTGATGGTCCGTAACGATGTCTCCGCAAACCCTTTCTCTGCGAACAGGGATTCAGCGGCATCCAGTATTCGGTCTACAGTATCTGACTGAGCCATAACATCTTATTTTTTATACCTGAAACAAACGATCGTTTGAAACGATCGTATGTCTAGAGCCTTTTGTCAAGGAATTCAGATGATTACAAGAAAATTACACACTTAATGTAACCGAACACAAGGAATGGGATAGAAGGGAGTGGGCGGGTATATCTGCATAACCGTGGGTATAAATGGGTGAAATGCCAGTAATAGCAAGGGTTTGCGGGCATTTGGGGGCAGCCTGGCGACCACGGCAGAATGAGACGAAAAACTCCCGCCAGGGGCTTCATGGGCATCATTTCCCCCTCTCTCCATTGCTCCACCTCAATTTGCTGTGAAGCCCTTTAAATCAAGGGTTACAGGCTGTTTAACAGTCATCGAAAGCTATTCAAGCAGTTAAAGGAACTTGAACACTAAAGCTTAAAATGAGATTAAGTGTTCAAGTTCTTTTAACTTACTGAATATAAAAGAAAATATGGCTCTCCTATCTTGAACAGTGTTCAAGTTGAAGATGAACACCTGACGGGCAAACTTGAACACCATTCAAGAAATCTTTTTGTAGATCTCATCAATTTGACGTTCAAGTTCCTCTATCCGTTTCGCTTGATGATCTGACGTGTACATGCTTTCAATGCGAGACAAAATCTCTCTTCTGTTTTCATCAGACAAGCTATTCAACATTTCGAGCAATTTGGCCTCCTTCTTATCCATGGGGCTCTGGTATGCAGAGGCATATTTAGGCTCTCTACCAGTCAGTAGCCAGTCCATTGTCACCCCTTCCTGCTTAGCAATAGTTTCACAATATGCGTAAGGCTTGGAGTTTCTGCTTTTCCAGGTGCTGATAGTGCTACTACGTGATAAGCCCAGGTATTGCGCGAGTTCTACGTCGTTTCTTGCGTCGCACGCTTCGCTCATCCGCTTGACGATGTCCTCAACTGAATCCATTGAATTTCTCAAACTGTGAAAATAGTTGTTGATAATTTCTCAAACTGCGTATATTGTGAAAAAAAGATGTCACAAAGTGAGAAAACACTACCACAAGTGAGAAGGGGTTTCTCTATGGGTGAGAGGTGCGATTTAAGCGTTAAGGCATCCCTGTATGACTCGGGGATTACGTTCTCTGATATTGCCTCGGAGGTTGGCGTAGCTCCGAGGACGGTGACTTACGCCATAAAGAAGTGGGAAGGAAGGTGTGGAAATCCAAAGGGAAAAACACGCCAGGTTCTCAGAGCAATAGAGCGTCATATCGGGCGTCCTGTATACGAAGAAGAATGAGGTGGCTTACGTGTCTGCTTCGGAATGGTTCACAGCGAAGGAATTGGTCGGGTTGCCGGGAATGAATGCTGCAGTTCAATCACTGAACCGTAGAGCTACCCGTGAATCGTGGCAATCACGCCCATTACGTGGGCGTGATTGCCATGATTCGCGGGTGGCTTGCTTGGTAACGCCTTGCACTGTTTTACCCATGATTTCGGCTACCACTTTGGTTGCTACCCACTCACTCATGGCTAGCCCTCCAACATCTCAAAGCCAGCAACCATGAATAGCCGCTCTCTAACTTCATCTGCTTTTGGCCCATTCCATAAGCCATAAAGCGCTCTTCTAGCGTTTTCTCTTTTGACGCCGGCTTGTTCACATCCCTCAGAAAAAGTCAGCCCTTGCAAGGTCATACCGGCTTTTACTTGTCGGAACAGTGTCAAACCTGGATCGTCGGTTAAGCGAATCGTTAATGACCGCATCCTTACCTCCTAAACAAAGTAGGATTCATGTAATATCCGCAATGCATAAAACTTTGCGCCCGCATTTATTGCCCGTCTCGGATATAGCCTATGTCGCTATACCGACACATGTCAAGAGATATTTCGCTATGACGAACATAAACAGTCGTATTTGTTTGGTACGCAAACACGTAGGAGCGACACAGAAAGACTTTGCAGCTGAGCTGGGCGTCTCCAGAAGCTATTTATCAGAAGTTGAAAACGACAAAGGAAAGGCCAGCATTGAAATGATCGTCGGTATAGCGACAAAGCGTCCTACCATAGACCTTTGTTGGTTGTTGACAGGAAAAGGGGAAATGGAAGCAGGTCAAGACGTCCTAGGCAAAGTTGATCTAGAACTTCTTGAAAGTGCCATCGATATCGTTGAATGGGGTCTTGATAGAGCGAAACGTAAGGTGTCTTCAACCAAAAAGGCAGAACTTATCTCTGCTGTTTACGATTTCTGCGGTGAACATGGGGTTCCAGAGGAAAAAGAAAAAATCCTCAAGATTGTGAGCTTAGTCGCATGAAGAATGATCAAACCCTCTCGAAACAGCGCAAAGTTATAGAGTTGTTTAAGTCTGCTATCGACGAAAAATCCAACACCCAGCATGATGAAACCAATGACCACCCAAAAGTTTCAACTTGTGGGGTATATTCATCTGGCAACGGGAACACGATAAACATCAATGTCCAGAAGATCGTGTTTCAAGTTCCAAGCGCATAGTTTCAACTTTCAAGTTGAAACAGTTTCAAGTTAAAAACCGCTAAAAAGCCCGTATCACGCGGGCTTCAGCCAAGTTGAAACTGTAATCTCATTTTATGCGTTCAGTTTCAACTTACTTTTTAGATAATTTCAACTTACAACAATGTTAAACAGCCTGTAACCCTTGATTTAAAGGGCTTCACAGCAAATTGAGGTGGAGCAATGGAGAGAGGGGGAAAGAATGCCCAGGAAGCCCCTGGCGGCCGTTTTTCGTCTCATTCTGCTGTGGTCGCCACGGCTGCCCCAAAATGCCCGCAAACCCTTGCCATTACTGGCATTTCACCCATTTATACCCACGCTTATGCAGATATACCCGCCCACTCCCTTCTATCTCATTCCTTATGTCTGGGTACATTAATTGTTGTAGCCGCTGTAACCGAACACAAGGAATGGGATTTTTGTCCGCAAGGTTTGGGACTTTCTGAAAATCCCATTTTATGCGGACGTTTTTATAATTTTGGCCTTTTTCGGTTCCATCCTGCCTACCAAAAAATCTCATTTCATGCGAAAAAATCTCATTTCATGCGGACAGTTTTTGCCGTTTTGAGCCCATGAAATGAGATTTTTTACCCCTCCATTCCTTTTATCTGTGTGGATAAGTGGCCGGTTTCACCATTAAAAACCGGCCTTAAAGACCGGTTTAAAAGGGCTTTTTAAGCCTCTGCCTTTCTCTCTTGATAGCCTGATAAACCAACGCTTCACTTACTCGAAACTTCCAAGCCAGCTCACGAACATTTGTGCCATCGTATTCTTTGGCAATACAAAATTTACGCATCGCTGCCTTTAACATAGCGGCACTAGGCAGGTAGAACCCCCTACCCCCGCCATAAAAACAAATGCCATACAAAACAGTATCCAGCACATCATCAGCCTGAGGGGCTGTCATACCAGTTAAAGCTAACTGATCTGTCAATTCTCTATATAGGGTATCAAGCAATCTCGCGGCTAACGTACGGCAACCAACATCAAGAATTTCAATCCCATCCCGTACCTGATTAATCAACTCTCGAGTTCTCGTTGAGTTCGGCAAATATAAGCCCATACCGCCATACTTCAGGCACAGCCAGACAATCAGTTTTTTTGCATCGCGAGGCGTAAGGATTTGTACTAGCTTGGCGCGTTCCAGCTCATACTGTACATGGCTATAAACGTCTTTCAACGAACCGGCCCAGTACTGAAAGTCATCCACCATCTCATCAGGAATCTCCGTAAAGTTCACATAATCCATGGCTTCAAATCTCCCCCTACATGTATAACAAGCCTCAAGAGGCCTACTAGGGCGTCCTGAGGCGTTTTTCTGATTAGTGGCACTATATGGCCACAACAAATCCGCGTTAATGGCTCTTAAAAGCCGGTTTAAGCCGCTGGCTCTGGATCATCCAGCCATGGGCAAACCAGAACATCTACAACGTTGTGATTGATGTTCTCCTCGCCGTTTTCCAGCGTCTCACGCTTGATGACCTTATGGGCCTTGGCACGTAGCGAGGTTGGCACCACAAGAAGGCTCGGGCGGATTCGTAACAGGCTCCCGGAATCAGACCGCTGCTTGATCATATTGCTGTAGACTTTGTCGAAGTTGTCCCCGTTCAACTCTTCTGTAGAGGCTGCGGCCAGTTGCCAGAAAGAGAAACCGGCATTACCACGACCACGGACACCAAACAAAAACTCATCCTTGAGGAACAAATGGCTATCCATACCCATTGTTGAGCGGCCCTGCTCATGAACACCTTGCAGTTCAGGCTTGAGACGCTGCTGCCAGATCATAGGCTTTACGGTACGGGTCGTATCCAGTAGAAACCATGCCGGTTGTGCCGGATCGCCTGTATAGAGGTTACTGCCCGCTGTGTCGCCGTTTGGGTGGTCGGCAGCAAAATACGGTTTGCCATCAAAGCATTTTTCAGTGAAGCCGTCCTTTAACAGCGAGAACACCAGCTCATCAGGGTATTCACTGGCAACCTGTCCCATTTCCTTGAACAGGGGCGCATACTTGCCATAATCGTTGTCTTCAAAGTCCGTACGCTTAACCTTGATAGAAGACTCATAAACCTTGTTCTCAATGGTGTACTGGTGCTTGGACAGTTCCTTAAGCATTCTTTCACCTACCCATTCCTTGAGCATTGGAAAGTGCTGGAGCCAGCCATAGCCGGAAGCATGAGCAGAAGATCCCGCCTCCATAGCCACTTGCAGATACATGGGTATGGCTGCTTCCGTACCTTCCTGAAACTTGATGGAAAAACCGCGACTGGCTTCTACCACAACGGCGCTTAAATCCTGTGTCATTACTTATTCTCCCTTGATATAGGCGGCAAACTGGTCTTCAGAAATATTCAATTCACGGCAGGCGCTAAGCTGCGTCTCAGTCAGTGTCTGGCGGGATTCCGGTACCTTCCGGCTAGCCATCGTGTGAGCTGTCAGGTAGTGGTAGGCCGGTCTGAACTGGCGCATGAAGGTAATACTTTTCTCTGCATGCTCTGGCCCCGAAGCGCGACAGGCAGCAAGATAGAAGTCCTTTTCACAGGGTGCGATATAGCCGTCATTAACCAGGCTGTTAACTTTATCGTCATACTGACGATTCATGGATTCCGCTTCCTGATAATTCAGGGCTTCCAGAATGTCGCGCGGTCCGGTGACACTTTCGATGTTCAGGGCTTTAGCGACAGAAGCCCATTCACGGCCACACAGCCCGGTATCAGGCTGTTTTGCTGCGCGGTTAAGGGCTTCCATAATCAGGTTGGGGTTATTGGTCAGTCCCGCTGACTTGATGGTATGGATTTGACCAGTTTGCTTGTTATGCAGAATGACCGGCGACAGGTAACGATACTCCCGCTTGCTGAGTGCTACACGGGCACTCTCTACCCACTCCACCTTTCCCCACACTGAACCACCCTCACGGGCTTCAAGGCTGACGATCCAGCCAGCCGCCGGAGCTTGATCCCCATTGCGGCCCTTGATCTGGGTTGCGTGCTCGTAGTCAATCACCATCGGGCGATTCTGATTGTTGAACTCATCTACTAGCTTTTGGGACTTGTCCAGAACAAACCGGCGACCATCAATCCCGATGATTTCCGGCCCTTGCGGTAACAGCTCTACCCACTCGGGAATATTGCTGTTCTCGTCCGGCCCAAGCTCCATACAAAGCGCAAACTCTGTATTCACTATGAACGCTCCTAAAAGGTTTTGCTGAAGTTGCAAGACAAAGGTATTTAATCTTGATCTGTTCAGGCGTTTTAAGGGTTTTAGTGATGCAATTACGATGCTGGCGCTAGAATGGTCGGTGCTGGGTTGTACAGCCCCAGAGTTGACGTCCTCCGGGGCTTTTTTACCCTGAAAGCAAAAAGGCCCAAACCGTAGTTTGAGCCTTTGCTGTATCACTGGCGATGGCGGTTAGCTGCCTTGCCTCATGTAAAGAATTTCTTTCCGCCAATCCTCCAGAAACTCATACAGACCTGTTAGCCGTTCGGCCTGCTCCAGATAGTAATTCGGGATATTCTCCGGCCAGTGTTCGCCGTCCTTCTTGTGCTGGGCGATCAGGTAGCTGATTGCAAGGCAGGCATCAGAGAGGGCTTGGGGCTTATTCATTGCTGCCACCCTCTGCCTGTGCTTCAAGCTCATTCGCAACTGTTTCAAGCCTATGAGCGATAACATTAAGCAGAACGCCGAAATCTTGAGCTTTGATCTGGGATTTATTATCAAGATCGGTACAGATGCTGACTAATGAACGAACTGCTTCAATAGCATAACCCAGCTTATCTAAAGAATTACCTACTTCCGCTGCATTTATGTAATTAGCGTCAAACATGGCAAGAGCCTCCTTGTAGCGATTTTACCGCCACCGGAGGTTGCAATCTCTGAGGGTGGCGGACTGAATAGGGTTGCAACAACCGGCCTACAAGGTACCGGCCCGACAAAGTCGGCCCTATCCAGCCCACCATAAAAAGGCTGGTCTTTGCACACAAAAAAAGACGCTTTGGCGTCTTGTGCGCCTTGTAGTATTCCGGGGTTGCAATCCCGACACTGGATTTTGCCAGTGTCCTACCAATCTATACCTTTACGGTTTCCGATGCAACAGGTTCCAACAAAGGCCAACACAATATGTATGCTCATGAGTCGTTTTATTTTGCTGCATTTTCTTACTTTAAAATGGTCGTTTTCTGGAATTACTACAGACCGCTCTTCAGAAAAGAACCAAACAAAACACATAAACACGCAGATATTTGGAATATTTGGTTCTTTTCTGAGCTTCTACGGTTCCTTTCCGAAAAGAACCGCGTTCTTTTTATTTCGAAGCTATCTCATTGTTTTTGTTGTATTTATAGAGAAAAGAACCGCTTATCTCATTTTATGGGTAGCGGTTCTTTTCTCTGCAAAGTGTGATTGCAATCTCCAGACTTGCATACGTTCCCTTTCTAAAGAGGCGCGTTCCCTTTTGAATAGGAACACGTTCCTATTTAAAAAACACATATCTATTTGTTTTTATTAGCTTTTTACAGAAAGGGAACGTTTATCTCATTTTATACAGAGCGTTCCTTTTCATTGGAATGACAACTGGTTACATCTTTATACATCGAATCGGCTGTAACTCGCGAGTTAAAGGGGCTTAAAAGGGGTTTTATGTTTTTTCAGGGTATGGCCAGACAACGGACAAATTTTATGAAAAATTGGGAATTTTCGTCTCATTTTGCAAGCGAATACACGACACTTTAAGTTTATATAAAAACACTCGCAACCCCTTGTAAATACTGAACTTTCACCCATTTATACCCACACTTATGCAGCTATACCCGCCTTTTTCGTTCTATCTCATTCCTTATGTTCGTATACACTTAAATAAACAAATCATCGCTACCCGACGTTGTTTTTTTCTCCGATCAACTCTGATTACTGCAACATACCAACGACATTTATTATTGCAGACACCAAACAACTGTATATAATCACAGTTACTGTATATAACGACAGAATAGGTAGCGGCATGATCAAGCTCACTCCCCGTCAGGCAGAAATTCTGGCTCTCATTAAATCCCATATTGAGAACACCGGCTTCCCCCCGACGCGCGCCGAAATCGCCAAAGAGTTGGGATTCCGTTCACCGAATGCTGCAGAAGAACACTTACGGGCCCTGGCCCGCAAAGGTGCGATTGAAATCATTTCCGGCGCATCTCGAGGCATTCGAATTCCCGATGACAACCCCCATGAAGCCGAAGGCTTACCGATCATCGGTCAAGTTGCTGCCGGTATGCCGATCCTTGCACAGGAACATATCGAAGATCACTGCAAGGTCAACCCGGAATTTTTCCATCCAAAGGCCGACTATCTCCTGCGCGTTAAGGGAATGAGCATGAAAGACATCGGCATCATGGATGGTGACCTGCTGGCAGTCCATCGCACATCCGATGTGCACAATGGCCAGATCGTTGTAGCCCGTATTGACGAGGAAGTCACAGTGAAACGGTTTGAGAAAAAAGGTGCCAAAGTCTTGCTTCACCCGGAAAACGAAGAATTTAACACGATAGAAATCGACTTGAAAACCGACCACCTCACCATAGAAGGACTCAGTGTCGGGGTTATTCGCCATTAAGGCTAATGGATGATCAATAAAACAGCTTAAGCAAAGTAAACCAGGGCTTTTTGGAGAAACTGATGATGTATTCGATGATTCAACCGCAAACGCTTCATCCGCACAAATTCGGACTCCACCAGCCATCCGGAATGAACGAGGCGATCTATCAAGATGATCGCCCTTATGGCCGAGTCAATGAAGTGATTGCCCCGGCCTTCAGCAGCCTCAGCATCTGCCTGATCACACCGATCCTGTCGCAGCTGACCCGCAACCATGACGACCGCTGGCTTACCTTGATCGCCTCATCGGCCTTTACCAGCGAAATCAGCCATTGGCTGAAAAACGCCGATCTGAATACCAACAAACTGCTCATGCTGACAGCCGACACGTCTGATCAAGCGCTAAACCTCGCCTGCCGCGCATTAAGCAGTGGCAATAGCCATACGGTTGTTGCCTGGATAAACGACCTGTCTGAACAAGGTCTTGATCAACTGGAGCGAGCCGCTACGTTCGGAAAATCGGATGCCCTGGCGATTCGGGGCCGAAAAACCACTAACAAGCAACCCGTATTGCCTGATTTTTTCAGTGCAGCCTGCGCCCGATGAACAGAGAAGCCTCTGCTTCATCGACGCCGGTGGCAGCCTGCATCCCGGCATTAAGCATCACTTTGGCGACATCTAGATAGCGGTTATCAAGATAATCCAGCGCATCTGATGAAAACTTCAGAGTTAGTAGCGTGTTGTGATCATGGCGGGTTCTTAAAACAATCTCACCCTCGGAAATCTCAACAATTTCTAACACATATTCATCTGACATCTACACTGCTTTCCTGATTGCATGGCGAAGAAATGACCGGCACGGCGCGGAATCAGCAAAGGATACTGCCGCTTGCCATCACCATTCAACCATTTGCGACCGAACCCAGGCAATCATTGCTTTCAATGATTCATAAATTATTCGGTAGCTTTCAGGTACATCAGAAAATTTAACCGTATGACTGCCGACTTCCTTGAGTGGAATACACTCAACAGGTGCAGCTTCAACAACACCTGCTGCGGAAGGCAGCCAGCAGTCATCCCATTTCTTCAGCAATGCTGACAACCAGCTTTCCGGCGTTTCTTCAAGCTGTAGCAGCGCAGACAACTCCGCGACCGTTTTGCCATATTTCTCAACAACCAGAGCCGCCTGTTCAGCCGTTTCAGTGCTGACATCAATATCAGCCGCTTCCAGCATTTCTGCTAAAAGCGAGCGATAAGCGCCAACAGCATGAAACAGAAAGCTTTCCCGGCAAGCCTCACCTTCAACAGGCAAGGCTTTACTGGCCAGAAGGGCCTCCCAGTGATCGAGATTGAGACGGGCCATATGCAATTTCTGATTGGTTCTGACCCGCACGGACTGCTTCATGCCTGTTTTTTCTTCTTGGTCTGTTTTTCCTGCCAGCGGCCATCTTCGTAAAACGCCTGCCAGCCTGTTGACTTGCCATCCACTTCAGTCATGACGTACTGCTGACCGGTTTTACGACTAAACCGGATAATACTGGGATTACCATCAGGATCAGTAGCAGGTGCATCCAGAAGAAAATGATACTTGCTATCGATTTCTTTCCGGTGAGGAATTAACTCACTCACAAGTGGCGCACGGGTTTCCCGATTTTTCGGAAACTGGCTCGCCGCCAAGAAGAGACCTGACGCGCCATCACGCAGAATGTAGGTATCATCAACCTTAATACACCGCAGCTCCGGCATGGGCACAGGATCCATTTTCGGCGGCGCTGGCTGGCCATTTTTCAGCAGTTTACGGGTATTGCTGCACTCACTGTTGGTACAACCAAAATATTTACCAAACCGGCCGCTCTTCAGCTGCATTTCAGAGCCGCACTTGTCACATTCCAGCGTTGGGCCTTCATAACCCTTGATCTTGAACTGTCCCTTTTCAATTTCATAACCGTCACAATCCGGATTATTACCACAGATATGCAACTTGCGCTGTTCATCAATCAGGTAGCTGTCCATCGCTGTACCACACTTGCCACATCGATGCTTGGCACGGAGCGCATTCACTTCTGCGTTCTCGTCATCCGCATTGATAGCTTCTTCACCTGGCACCAGGTTGATCGTAGTCTTGCAGCGTTCTTTCGGCGGCAGGGTGTAACCAGAACATCCGAGGAATACACCTGTACTTGCTGTACGGATCTGCATATGACGACCGCAGGCCGGACATTCAATCGCTGTCAGTACAGGCTCGTTAGCACGCATACCACCATCGGTTTGCTCAGCCTGCTCCAGCTTCTGCTTGAATTCTGCGTAGAAGGCATCAAGCAGCTGCTTCCATTCTTTCTGGGATTCCGCCACTTCATCCAGACTCTCTTCCATCTTCGCAGTAAAGCTGTAGTCCAGAAGATCATGGAAGTTTTCTACCAGGCGGTCTGTGACGATATCGCCAATTTTTTCTGCATAAAACCGTCGATTCTTCAGCGATACGTAACCACGATCCTGAATCGTGGAAATAATCGACGCATAGGTCGACGGACGGCCAATACCTCGCTTCTCTAACTCCCTGACCAGCGCTGCTTCAGAAAAACGTGCAGGAGGACGAGTAAACAGCTGACGAGGATCCAGCTTATTAAGGTTCAGACTCTGCTGAGGCTGGATATCCGGCAAAATTACGTCTTCACCTTTCTTGGACAGTGGCGGAAGAACCCGGGTGAAGCCATCAAATTTCAGCGTACGCCCCTTGGTTTTCAGTTCAAACTGTCCTGCCTCAACGGTGATACTGGTGCTCAAATACCGTGCAGGCACCATCTGACAGGCAACAAACTGCCGCCAGATTAAGTCATACAAACGTTCGGCATCTTTCTCCAGTCCGGACAAGGTACCCGGCGAGGCATCAACATCAGAAGGACGAATGGCTTCGTGAGCTTCCTGTGCGCCATCCTTACTGGAATAGATATTGGGCTGATCGGGCAGATAATCCTGTCCAAAACGGCCATTAATATAATCACGCGCAGATGCCACTGCCTCAGCACTCAAATTGGTAGAGTCGGTTCGCATATACGTAATATGTCCCGCCTCATAGAGACGCTGAGCCAAGGTCATGGTCTTCTTGACACTGAATCCCAGCCGCGTACTGGCGGCCTGCTGAAGAGTCGACGTGATAAAAGGCGCCGGCGCTTTAGTAGTCGTCGGCTTGTCGTCCCGCGAACGTACCGTATAACCCGCAGACTTCAATAACGCGAGCGCGGCATCAGTCTGCGCTTTGCTGACGGGTCGGAAATTTTCACCGTTTTCTTTGGTGATCTGGAATCGTGCCGCGTCACCACTGCCCGTAGCAAGATCCGCATACACTTCCCAGAACTCTTCAGGTACGAACTTTCTGATTTCGCGTTCGCGCTCGACAATCAAGCGGACGGCAACTGATTGAACACGCCCAGCAGAAAGGCCTCGAGCTATTTTGGCCCAAAGTAATGGTGAAACCATGTAACCCACGACACGATCAAGAAAACGCCGTGCCTGTTGCGCATTGACGCGATCAATGTTCAGACGACCGGGGCTCTGGAAAGCCTCGTTAATGGCACTCTTGGTGATTTCATTGAACGTGACACGGCGATAGTCGGCTACGTCAGGACCGATGGTTTCCTGCAAGTGCCAGGCAATGGCCTCTCCCTCGCGATCCAAATCCGTTGCGAGATAAACGGTTTCAGCGGCCTGGGCTAAACGACGCAGTTCATCGACCACTTTCTCTTTGCCCGGCAGCACTTCGTAGTGTGCATCCCAACCGTTTTCAGGATCAATGCCCATACGGCCGATCAGCTGCTCACGCGCTTTCTGCTTCTTATGCTTTTCTTTCTGCTCAGGTGTCATCTTGCGGGTTTCAGCCGCTGCCTTCGCCCGCGCTTTCGGATCAACAGGCGTGCGAGAACCACTGCCGCTGACCGGAAGATCCCTGATATGGCCGACACTGGATTTGACGATAAAGTCTTTTCCCAGGTACTTGTTGATGGTTTTCGCCTTGGCGGGCGACTCCACAATGACCAGTGATTTACCCATACTGTTTTTCACATCCTGTTGCGGGTTCCTGCCTCACGGTTCAGATCGGGACAGGGGAGCTATGCAGATCGCGTCAATATATAAGGTTTAACATACGCCGGGTCAAGAAAGCGAGCCAGGTGACTGATTCAAAAGCGTTTTATCTTTTTTACCAACAAACCAGCCCGGAAAGCTACCCCGCCAAATCAATTAAGGGATACCTTCTTCACCGCACGAATGCAAACACTGTTAAAACCGAATCTAGTGAATCAATGCGAGATACGCCAATAACAGTACGGATTGAAACACTGACAACACAACCATCCCCCGTCACTTGCTGTCATGCCAGATGGAATGTCAGACAGCTGAATGGATAGCGTTTTCCAGAACAATGAGACAATCGATCGTCCCCACGGACAGCGATCTTTTTCGGCGGAAAACTCTACTCTATTTGTCAGGGTAAAAACAACAGACCCCGGCAAAAGGTTACCGGGGTCTGATTTATTTCACACTTTTGGACAACGCCTTATACGCGCTCGATCACCGTGGCAATGCCTTGCCCCAGGCCGATACACATGGTCGCGAGTCCCAGGGTGCCGTCTTTCCACTCAAGCACGTTCAGGAGGGTGCCAGTGATCCGCGCACCGGAACAGCCCAGAGGATGGCCCAATGCAATCGCACCACCATTGAGGTTGACACGATCATCAATCTTATCGAGCAGTTTGAGATCTTTGGCAACGGGCAATGCCTGCGCCGCAAACGCCTCATTCAGTTCAAAATAATCAATATCCTCAATAGACAAACCAGCGCGCTTCAGTGCTTTCTTGGTAGCCGGCACAGGACCATAGCCCATAATTGCCGCTTCACAGCCCGCCACAGCCATGGAACGAATCTTGGCGCGGATATTCAATCCTGCCGCCTGTGCGCGCTCCGCAGACATTACCAGCAGCGCTGCAGCGCCGTCAGACAGCGCTGAAGAAGACCCTGCAGTCACAGTACCGCCTTTCGGGTCAAAGACCGGCTTAAGGCTACTCAATGCATCCAGAGTGGCGTCCTGACGGATAACCTCATCGATCTCGCACTTCACCTTAAAACCGTTGGCATCATGACCTTCGATGGCTACGACTTCATTCTTCCAGCGACCTTCTACGGTAGCTTCCCAGGCTTTCTTGTGGGAGCGCAGCGCGAATTCATCCTGCTGCTGACGGTTAATACCGTGCATACGACCCAGCATCTCAGCCGTCAGGCCCATCATGTTGGAGGCTTTCGCGTAATGCTTGGAACCTTCCGGGTTCAGGTCGATACCATGGTCCATTTTTACGTGGCCCATGTGCTCTACACCGCCGACCACAAACACATCGCCGTTACCGGTAGCGATGCCCATGGCCGCAGTATGCAGCGCCTGCATGGAAGAGCCACACAGACGGTTAACGGTCTGTGCTGCCACTTCACGGGGCAGATCGGCCAGCATCGCGATATTACGGGCGATATTCATGCCCTGCTCTTTGGTCTGGTTCACACAACCCCAGATCACATCTTCTGTTTCGCGGGTGTTCCAGTTCGGGTTACGTGCCTTGAGGGCCTCAACCAACTCGGCAGACAGCTTTTCTGCCCGAACATTACGAAACTGTCCATCTCTGGACTTACCCATCGGTGTGCGGACCGCATCGACGATCACCGCATCTCTCGGATTCAGACTCATGTCGTTTGCTCCTGAATTCTTATCAGGCCCGGTACAGGCCGGGCCAGGCGTTATCTGTTACGGAATATCCTGAACAACCTTAAAAGAAGGTTTTCCCTTCAGCGGCCATTTTCCGGAGTCCTTCTGTTGCCTGGTACAGCGGTCCGAGGTCCGCATACTTGTCAGCCAGGGCAACAAACTCAGCAACGCCCATTTCATCGATATAACGCAGCGCACCACCGCGGAATGGCGGGAAGCCAATGCCGAAGATGAGGCCCATATCAGCATCCGCCGCGGTCTGGACAATGCCGTCTTCCAGGCAGCGAACCACTTCCAGACACATCGGGATCATCATACGCGCGATAATTTCATCGGCTTCAAAGTCACGACGATCAGCACATACCGGCGCAATCAGCTCATAGGTGCTTTCATCAACGACTTTCTTCGGCTTCCCACGCTTATCGGTTTCGTACTTGTAGAAACCAAGATTATTCTTCTGACCCAGACGGTTGTTTTCGAACATCACATCAACCGCGCTCTTGAAGTCACGCTTCATGCGGTCAGGGAATCCGTCTGCCATGACGCCCTCAGCATGCACACCGGTATCAATACCGACGACATCCATCAGGTAGGCAGGGCCCATCGGCCAGCCAAAGCGCTCCATGACTTTATCGACTTGTTGGAAGTCGGCACCGTCACGCAGCAATCCGGCAAAACCGCCGAAATAAGGGAAGAGGACTCGGTTTACCAGGAAGCCCGGGCAGTCATTCACAACAACCGGCGTCTTACCCATGGCCTTGGCATAGCTGACCACAGTGGCAATGGTTTCTTCACTGGTCTTTTCACCACGAATAACTTCCACCAGCGGCATCATGTGCACGGGGTTGAAGAAGTGCATGCCACAGAAGTTTTCTGGACGATCCAGCGCTTCTGACAGCGTATTGATGGAGATAGTTGAAGTGTTAGACGTCAGGATTGCATCATCACGAATTTGCTTTTCAGCCTCAGCAAGAACGGCATGCTTGACCTTAACATTTTCAACAACGGCTTCGACAATAACGTCAACTTCCTTGAAGTCACCGTAAGACAGAGTAGGAACAATGCGATTGAGGGTATCACCCATCTTCGCCGCATCCATCTTCTTACGTTCAACCCGCTTAGTCAGCAGCTTCTTCGCCTCATTCAGGCCCAGATCAATACCGGCCTGATTGATATCTTTCATGATAATCGGCGTGCCCTTGTAGGCAGACTGGTAAGCAATACCACCGCCCATGATACCGGCACCAAGAACAGCTGCCTGCTTAACGGGCTTAGCTTTTTTCTCGTAAGCCTTGGCAGTTTTCTTCAACGCCTGATCATTAAGGAACAAACCGATCAGGTTACTGGCAACGGAAGTCTTGGCCATTTTAACGAAGCCTTTTGCTTCAATTTCAATGGCTTGATCACGTTTCTTGCCAGCATGCTTCTGCATGACCTTGATGGCTTCTACCGGCGCCGGATAGTTAGGGCCAGCCTTACCGGCGACAAAACCGATGGCAGAGTTAAACGCCATCATCTGCTCCATGGGGGGCAGTTTGACCGCATCCAGTTTTTCCTGACGCTTGGCCATATAATCCAGCTCACCGGCACCTGCGCGCTTAACCAGATCAGTCGCGGCTTCCAGCAGTTGCTCAGGCTCAACCACCGCGTCTACTGCACCGACTTTCAGCGCCGCATCCGCACGGTTTTCGTTGCCCATGCAAATCCACTCGATGGCATTGTCCGCACCGACAACACGGGACAGACGAACTGTTCCCCCGAAGCCCGGGAACAGACCCAGCTTAACTTCCGGCAAACCCACCTTGGCTTTGGTGGACATCACCCGGTAGTCAGACGACAGACACATTTCAAATCCACCACCCAGGGCCATGCCATTGATGGCAGTAACTGTCGGCACAGGCAGGTCTTCAAAGTTGCTGAATACGGCATTTGCTTTCAGCACCCAGCCCATCAGCTCTTCTTCAGGCAGGGCAAAAGTATTGGTAAATTCAGTGATATCGGCGCCGACGATAAAGACGTCCTTGGAACTGGTGACAACCACACCCTTGACATCACTGCTGGCCCTGATGGCATCAGTGGCTTCATGCAGTTCTTTCAGGGTGGTCTGGTTGAACTTGTTGACGGACTCCCCTTGCAGGTCAAAATTCAACTGAGCAATGCCATCATCCAGCAACGTGACGGTGATGGCCTGGCCTTCGTAAATCATGAACGTTTCTCCACGTTTGTGCGACACTCTAGGCCTGTACAACAACCCACTGCAGCCGAGGTCCGCACCGGGCATTGAAGGATTTTTTCACTGCCATTCCCTGGCTACCTGTTCGTGTTCTGACAACCGATCGCATGCGATTCATACGACCGTTTGAATCCGGTGTGAAACCTTCACGGAAAAGCTACGTAATGTCAAGGGTGTTTTAGGTATTTACCGACATTCCCAGAAATAACAACCGAACAGAATGCCCTGCAAAATAGCAGTTCTATTCACTGGCTACTGCATCATTGTTATTAACGTTCAAAGATTCAGAGACAGGCATCTCGAAGTGTGGTCAAAACAGCGTGAAGCTGATCAACGGTGTTTTTATCGCCCCGCTCATCCCACAAAGCCACCACGCTCATTTGCCGGATGGTAATCTGGACAACACCGGATGGGAGTTCTCTCAGCAATCCAGTAATAGACTGCTGATTAAGGGCATCCGGTAATACCCAGGCATGATTTGTCTGACGCTGAAGAACAATAGGCACATGAATATTCAAAGAGCGTTCGGTTGGCAGGACGTACTCCATCCAGTGGATCTCCGGATCACAGGCGCCCGGGAGTTTCTCCAAATCCTTGCACTCACTGACGTTCATTTTTTTTGTGAAGGCCGCCTGACGAAACGCCATCTGCTGACGCTCTCGTTTTGATGGCATCAGCCACATCAAATTCCCTGCAATCACCGCCAAAATCAGTAAAACTATGAGCCAGATCATACACTTCTCAGCATTTTGTTTTAGTATGTTGATGTAAGTCTGCCTGCATGTCTCGGTTTCGGGCAAGGCCTGCCGGCAAAATCGGGCGGATAGACATCAGGAACAGCCTCTTTACGAACCGGAAAAGGAACATACAATGAGCCTGTACAAGCACGTTCTGGTAGCTGTCGACCTGACCGAGGAAGCTGATGAAGTGCTGAACAAGGCCCAGGCCATCGCCGAAGCCAATGAGGCCCGGCTGACTCTGGTCCATGTCGTGGAACCCCTCAGTGTTGCCTACGGCAGCGATATCCCCCTTGACCTGACGACCCTGCAGGATGAGATCACCCAACAAGCCCGTGAGCGCATTAACAAACTGGCCGACAAAATTAACATTGAAAAAGGTGATCAGCATGTAGTGTACGGTCGCCCCGAACGGGAAGTGCACCGCATTGCCGAAGAGCATGATATTGATCTGATCGTGGTGGGTAGCCATGGAAGACACGGTCTGGCCCTAATCCTGGGATCCACTTCAACCAGCATTCTCCACGGCGCCACTTGTGACGTCCTGGCCGTTCGTGTCGGCAAGTAACTCCTGTTATCACGTTAAAACAGGGTAGCCATCCACTGACTACCCTGTTCTCTTGACTACACTTCCTCCTGCCCGTTTCACTTCAATGAAGGTTAATCCCCCTATGAAGAAACCTGTACGTGTTGCCGTTACCGGCGCAGCGGGAAGCATCAGCCGAGCCCTGCTCTTCAGGATCGCCGCCGGCGACATGTTTGGTAGCGACCAGCCAGTTTATCTCCAATTGATCGAAGTCCCCCAGGCCATTGATGCCCTGAGGGGTATCGCCATGGAGCTGGAAGACTGCGCCTATCCGTTGATGCATTCGATCAGTCTGCATGACAACCCTGACAGTGGCTTTTCCGGTGCCCATTACGCGATCCTGATCGGTGCCAAACCCCGTGCGCAGGGTATGGAACGTAGCGACCTGCTGACGGCAAACGCCGAGATATTTTCTGTACAGGGTAAAGCGATCAATCGTTACGCCAACCCGGATGTCAGGGTGGTGGTGGTCGGCAATCCGGCTAATACCAATGCACTAATCGCCTGCAGTAATGCACCTGACCTCAGCCCGACACAATTCAGTGCTCTTACACGTCTGGATCACAACCGCGCTGTTGGCATTCTGGCCAGCAAAAAATCCTGTAACCCGCAGGACATTCGTAAAGTCATCGTCTGGGGCAATCATTCGCCCACCATGTACCCCGACCTCCACCACGCCATGATGCATGGAAACCCAGTCATGCCTCAGATTGATACCGAATGGTATCGCAACACCTACATTCCCCGCATTCAGAAACGAGGGGCTGAAATCATTCAGGTGTGCGGGCATTCCAGTACTTCATCAGCGGCGCAGGCCATTATCGACCATATGCATGACTGGGTGCACGGCACACGACAAAACGACTATATCAGTATGAGTGTCATGAGTGATGGCAGCTATGATGTCGAACAAGGGATATTTTTTTCATTCCCCGTACGATGCAACTATGGCAGGTATCAGATTATCAACGGTTTGGCACTAAACGATCTTTCAAGGGATTATTTTAAAATCACAGAAGAAGAATTACTGGAAGAAAGAAATGCCATTAAGCATCTGATACCCGATAACTATTGGCAACGTTTGTCCAATCATACCGATAAGGCCCCAAATAAAAAAACACCAGAACACTATCTGGGCCCCCGAAAAATTAACGATCGCATATAAAAGCTTGGATATGGCTCGCATTTCTGCGAGCCATTATGAATCTTTCTTCGTTTTTTCTGCTTGCCTTGCTAAGGTTTTGAAAGTATCCATGAGTTTTCCTGCCGCATTCAGCAAACGGAATTTGGATAACATAATATCAAACTCATGCCGGACGAATGTTTTTCTGGCCTGATACAGTTCCGTCGCGGTATTCAAAACATCCACCAGGGTCCGCTGTCCTAAATCGAATTGCTTGGTATAGGCATTTAATGTCTTGATGCTGTTATCGACATGTTCCTGCAGAAAAGGCTTTTGCTGTACCAGTGACTCGTACACATACCATGCCTGCTTAAGTTCAAGCACTAACCGACGGTGTGTTTTCTGCCGCTCTGCACGTATCAGTTGCGCCTGCGAGGCCGCTTGCCCCACCAATGCCTTATCAGCACCTCCACGATACAAGTTATATGACATGCTCAGCTTTGCCACATTGCTTTCATCATGGCCTGTCACCCCATCCGCATCACGGGTTCGCTGATGGGTAAACTCAACATTCACGCTAGGATAATAGACACTTTGACTGGCCTGATAGGCCGCATCAGCGCTGTTAACCTGTTCTTGCGAGGCCTTCATCAAGGGATGCGCATCTAACTGGTTCATGGCTTGATCCAGGGCCTTGAAACCCAGCGAAACCTGTTTAGGCATCACTAAATGACTGGCTTTACGATTAACTACAGAGATATAACTACTGAGTGCTCGATCCAGTTCACTTTTTGCGCTGACAACAAATGCCCTGGCCTGAGAGGTTCGACCGCTTATCTGTGCCAGATCCGACTCACTCGCCAGGCCCTGATTAAATAAACTGGTTATCTGTTTTTTGGTTTTTTCATGCAGATCGCGGTTTGTTTCAGCCAGTTCAAGCTGCTTCTTTTTTTCCAGTACACCGATATAAACTTCAGCCACTTTCAGCGCAATGGAACCCTGTGTATTGAGCGATTCATACACTCGGGCTCTGGAGCCATGATCATACTGCTCCATACGACGTAGCGTTTCAAACCCCTTAAATACATTTTGCCGGATAACCAGAGAAGACTCATTTCTTTCAATATTTTCTTTATCATTGCCATTACTGCGGGTACTGGGACTGTCCTTTCTCTGAACACCTATAGCAGCATTTAAATCCATGGTCGGATAAAGACCTGCCTCACTTTGATCAGCTTTCAGACTTTCTGTTTTTGTACGGCTTTTTGCAGCAAGAATATCAGGGTGTTCTTTCAGGGTAATAACAACCGCTTCCTCCAGTGTTGTAGCACTGGAAGTTACTGTCCAAACTGGCAACAGCCAGAATAGAGCACATCCAATTATTAAGCGTCTGTTAATCATACAATTCCCTGAAGTGCAGAACGCTTACCCTTAACGACTCATACAACTCAAACACACCTTAAAAACCAAAACAGTACGACTAAAAATAAAAACGCATCAAACAAACCAGTCAAAAAGCATTGTTTTCTATCTTTCCGTCAACGCTACTTTTCTGGCTCTTAAAATAGGCTTCATTAAATATTCCAGAACGGTTTTCTTACCCGTCATAATATCAACTTCAGCCTGCATGCCAGGAATGATAGGCAACTGCTTTTCACGGGTTCCAAAATAGGACTTCTCCGTTCTGACCTGCGCCAGGTAGTAATAACTGCCGTCCTCTTCTTCCAGCGCATCCGGACTGACATGTACGACTTCTCCCGTTAAGCCGCCATACACCGTAAAGTCATACGCGGTAAACCTGACCATGGCTTTCAGTTCCTGCCGCATAAAGGCGATGTCTTTTGCAGGCACCTTCACTTCAACCAGCAGAGAGTCATCCACCGGAATGATATCAACCAGCTCCATGCCGGGATCAACAACACCACCAATCGTATTGATATGAATCTTTTTCACTACACCATCGACTGGAGAGCGCACAATGGTTCTGGCTACACGATCCTTCAGCGAATTTCGGTTCACCGTTAACTGAGCCAGCTTCAGCTCCGCTGTTTTCAGTTCATCAATGGCTTTTTCACGAAACTGAAGGCTCAACTCCTCCCGTTTTCCCTGCGCCTGGCTCCAGGCCGCCTCGAGCTTGGGAATTGAGTGCCTGGCATCAGCGAGCTGACTCTCAATTTCACTGACCTTCTGCTCCAGTCTCAATAATTGAACTTTGGAAACCACCCCCTCTTCTGCCATGGGTCTGGTGAGGTCATACTCCTTTTCCATTAATGCATAGCTTTTTTCCAGATGAGTATGCTTTGCGCGTACCGACTCAAGCTCCTGAAATATTTTCTCAACTTCCTGCTCGGCTATCATCAACCCCTGATCCAGGGTTCGTATGCGGCTATCGTAAAAATCACGTTCGCGGTGAATGTATTCCAGATAACCACTCAGTTCATCAGGGAAGCTAAGTGGTTCACCATTGACTTCTGCATCAAGTCGCACAACTTTCGCAAACTCACTGAAATATTCGAGCTCATTCTCTCTAAACTTGGCGGAAAAATGGACGTCATCCAACTGCAATAACGGCTGACCTGACCGAACCTGATCCCCATCTTTCACATAGATTTTTTTGATAATCCCCCCTTCCAGATTTTCAACAATCTGTAAGCGAGACGAAGGAATCACCGTACCTGCTCCCCGGGTGATTTCATCCAGTTCAGCATAAGAAGCCCAGACCAATGCCGTTACAATAAGCACTGTGCCGGTGATACTGACGAATACCGTGACATAAGACGAATCCTGCAAAGAAACCTCAATAGATTCCGATTTGAATTCGCTTTCTTCCGAACGGGTGAAGAAGTTTTTTATCACACGGGGATTACTCACCAGCAGCTTGATGAAATCAACAGCCAGACTCACCAGCCTGAGGCCCACTCCCTTCAGGCGGTACGCGACAGGCGCTATCATCTGAATCAACTTCTGCAATTGTTCTCTCATAATCATCAAGCTAACTGATAACAATTTTCCCGTGTTTTAACGCTTCCATGACCTGACTCTTTGAACCATCGGCAACAATACGCCCCCGATCAATAACGATCAGACGATCCACGAGATCAAGCAGTGACATCCGGTGTGTCACAAGCACTAATGTCTTATTACTGCAATATTGCTGCAGTTGATCCTTGATCAACTGCTCTGACTTGTGATCCATGGAACTTGTGGGTTCATCCAACACCATAATGGACGGATCATGCATAAATGCTCTGGCAACTGCGATAGCCTGGCGTTGTCCACCCGAAAGATTCGCACCCCGCTCCGTTACGGGCATGTCCATGCCTTCGGGATGAATATTGGTGAAATCCGTTACACCCGCCATTTTAGCTGCCCGAACGACGGCTTCATCATCAGCCGCTCCTGCGCCCAGCGTGATATTTTCGCGAACTGTGCCATAGAAAAGGTTGATATCCTGTGGGACACAACCTATCACCTTGCGCAAGGTCACCGGATCAATGAGCGTGGCATCCAGACCATCGAGACGAATCAAACCACTGGTGGGTGGGTAGAGTCCAAGCAGCATTTTTCCAAGGGTCGATTTTCCAGAGCCAATACGACCGATAATGCCAACCTTCTCGCCAGCCTTGATGGACAACGTAATGTCTTCCAGAGTATTGAGCTTCTGGTCAGGGTAGGCAAAGGTAACCTGTTCCAATTCCAGATCGCCGGAAACGTTATCAAGATTGACATAATGCCTGTCCGGGCTGCGCCGCCTGGGCATGTTCATGATATTGTCCAGCCCGGCCAACGCCGTTTTTGACTGATAAAAACGAGTCAAAAGACTGACCAGCTGGGACATTGGCGCCATGCTCCTGCCCGCCAGCATATTACAGGCAATCAATGCTCCCATTGAAAGAGAGTGATCAGCAATCATGTAAACGCCCGCTGCGATCAATACCACCGTACTGCATTGCTGGATAAACCCTGCGACCATGGACGTTGAATGGCTCAGCATCTTGCTCTTGACGCCCCACTTCGCAAGAAACCCTATGTGTTTTTCCCACTCATGCTGAATTTTGGATTCCGCACCATATAGCTGAATGGTTTCCAGCCCTATGAGACTTTCAATCAAGGTTGCATTCTTGGCCGATGATGAGCGGTAGGTTTTTTCAATGGAATTGCGTAATGCCGGTTGAATCAACAGGCAATAGGCAACAATCAGGATCATCGCAACAATGGGTATCACCACCAGCCATCCCCCGATAATGCCGATGACGGTCAAAATAATGATTGCACAGGGTATATCGATCAAACTGGCTATGGTTGACGATGCGATAAAGTCCCGAACGCTTTCAAAATCCTGCATACTTCTGGCAAATGAACCAACAGAGTTGGGCCGTGACGTCATTTCCAGCCCCAAAACCTGGCTCATGATTCGGGACGACAAAATAATGTCAGCCTTCTTGCCCGCCTTATCCAGCGCATAAAAGCGCAACCATTTGACCAGGAAATCAAAACCGAAGGCGATCAACACACCGGTAACCAGTACCCAGAGCGTCTCAAATGCGTTATTGGGTACAACCCGGTCATAGACATTCATGACAAAGATCGGGCTGACAATCGCCAGAAAATTAATCATGATCGAGGTCAGCAGAACACTCTTATAGAGCGGTAATGAAACCGTCAGAGCACTCCAGAACCAGTGCTTGCCGTTATCATCCAATACCGAAGGAGAGCGATCATCAAAATGATGCTGCTGCTTAAGCAGCAGCATGACTCCCAGGTATTCTTCGGAAAACTGCTCAAAATCAATATCCTGGATATCATCTGTCAGCGACGGGATAACGACACTGACTTTTTGTTCCTGATGGTCAATATCCATCAGCACACAAGCCTGACCATTACGCAGCACCAGCACCGCCGGGCATGCCAAACGGGGTATATCCACCAGCTTTTTACGAATCTGACTTGTTACAAAGCCCGCCTGTTCGGCTGCCCGGTTAAACAGGTCAACGGTAAAAGGCTCATCCGATAACGGCAACCCGGCAGTGATTGACTCAACACTATCGGCCCTGTCGGCCAAACGGCAAATCTTGACCAGGCAGAGCAGCAGCGGGTCTGTATACCGGTTTCCTTCGCGCTCTGATTGTTGTGGCGATGATGACGCATCCATGGAATAACCTGCAGCATCCTAACAACTGTTTCACTACGACTTCTTTCCTTATACCAATCAGAGTAAACAAGTTTATTATCGAGAAACGAACTTTCATTAAGTTTGTCTATGAAAACAGCAAATAGCCGTCAGCATGGCACAAGCAATGACATGCAGACTGAAAAAATGCCTGATATTTGGCATGAATGCCTGTACTTAGCATCAGTCAACCGCAACCCTAACCCACAACTGTATATGTATACATGCATAACCATGGATAAATTACACAATGACCCACAGGACACTACGAATTGCGAATATACGGGGAATATGTTGGGAAATCACCGACAGATCGTCTACAATAGCCATCTTATAGCTACGTTGAGATGCAACAGTCAAAGGATTACACTTCTTGCTGTTTCAAAGACCTGAACCCTTTCCGTTAAAGACCATTCTCTAAGGAAGCCATCATATCCATGAGTGAGCAGCTGTTTCGCGCTGAGCTAGCAAACCGACTCGAGTACTATCTGAGCGTCGATGAGAAAATCAGGAAAATTTACGAGTCCAACGAGAAGAGCATTCGGGATGAACTCAATCAGCTGAAAAGCCGCGTTCAGACCCTTGAAACTGAAAATGAAAAACTCAAGAGCAGAAATAGCGAGTTATTTGATGATAACCGCAGCATGAAAGATGGGCTTGAAACAGCCCAGACGTCAGCCAGCACCAACGAAAAAGATGCTGCCAGCCTGCGGCGCAAACTTGAAACCGCAGAGAAAAAACTGGCTACATTTGAGACGGAAACCAACAAGCTGAAGCGTGAGCAGAAAACACTTAAAGCATTGGAGCCGGAAAAACTCAAGAAGAAATTCAATGATGCCAGCCAGGAACTGAAAAAGCAGAAGAAACTGGTTGATCAAATCAGTAAAGAGAGCCGCGAACGCAAGCGTCGAATTGACGAGCTTACCGCGGAACTGGAATCAAGCAACAAAGAGCGTGACGAGCTGAAAGAACAGCTTGAGAACACACAGACATCAACATCCAGCAAAGCTCAGCAACCGGTTGCAGAAGCTGAACCTGCCTGACATCTGATCATCTCGAAGCCGGACAATAAGCCCCACTGACTGCTGCGCCAAGCAAATGGGGCTCATACTACGAACAATCGATTGCCAGCCCATCTAACACCGTGTATTGCACGGGTTGGTCTGGTCGTCATACTGCGTGACATCCTGTGCAAGATAACCTAACCCGTTGACCTACCCCCTGCGGTATGGCTACAGCCTGTTTGCATCCAAGATACTATGCCAGACCTCCATATTAAAAATGCGTCATTGCGCTATAACAGTAAACCTGTTTTTGAAAACTTGTGCTTAACGCTGTCTGCTAACCAATGGACGTGCCTTCTAGGCACCAGTGGTGTTGGCAAGTCGAGCCTGCTGCGCTTGATAGCCGGTCTTGAATTTAGCAGTGGAGCGGAAGTCCATGGAACTATCACCTGTTCCGACGGCCTGTCATCACAAAAACGCATCGCATGGATGGCTCAACAGGATTTTCTACTTCCCTGGCTGACAGTTATTGACAATGTCATGCTAGGTTGCCGGCTAAGAAACGAATCACTATCAAAAGAAAAGGTTGATCGTGCTAATCACCTGCTATTATCCGTTGGCTTGCATCAGCATACATCAGCCTATCCAAGGGAGCTGTCTGGTGGACAGCGTCAACGTGTCGCATTAGCAAGAACACTCATGGAGGATCGTCCATTTGTACTGATGGACGAACCGTTTGCCGCCGTGGATGCTGTCACACGCCTGAAGCTTCAGGATCTTGCCAGTGACTTACTCTTAAACCGCACGATCCTGATGATTACCCACGACCCACTGGAAGCCCTGCGCCTGGGACATGCTGTCTACCACCTTCAGGGAAGTCCGGCCAAATTAACAGATCCCATATACCCTAACGGATTACCGCCACGCTCTCTTGACAACGAGCAACTGATGGCATTGCACGGCCATATTCTTGAAAAACTACGGCATGAGGGGCACCGGGATGCGGACTAAGATAACGCGCAGCGTTGTTCTTGTACTGGGACTGATTCTGGGTTGGCACATACTCGTCAGTGTGTTTTCCCTACCCTCATGGATTTTACCCAGACCCAGTGATGTCGCACTGAGCTTATACCAGAATCGCAGTATTCTTCTTTATCACAGCGTCATCACCGCCAGCGAGATTTTGCTTGGTACACTGCTTGGTGTCACGGCAGGCATTTTATTTGCACTCGCACTGCTCTACTTCAGACGTTTTGGTCAGTGGCTGCTTCCCGTACTCATCATCAGCCAGGCGATACCCACTTTTGCCCTGGCGCCTGTACTGATGCTGTGGCTCGGATATGGTCTGGCGTCTAAAGTGGCTATGGCAGCGATTGCTTTATTTTTTCCCGTAACCATGTGCTGTTATGACGGACTACGACATACGCAACAGGAGTGGCTTGATCTTGCCAAAACCATGGGGGCAAGCCCATACAGCACACTCCGGCTTATCCGCTGGCCCGCCGCAATGCCAGTCCTGGCCGCCGGGCTCCGAATTGCCGTTGTGATCGCCCCGATCGGCGCCGTGGTAGGCGAATGGGTAGGCTCCAGTGCCGGGCTTGGGTATTACATGCTACAGGCTAATGCCCGTCTGATGATCAGTGAACTCTTTGCCGCACTGGTTGTACTGGCTATTTTCACGATTATCTTCTATTTCGTGATTGACGGACTCACCAAAAAACTCGTGCCCTGGCAACCTGAGACAGCCAGCATTTATCAATAATGGTCCTTCCTTTTTCTATCACCCACTTTAATTCACTGCATAGATCCCATGAAACAAATCAACTATCCAATCCTTGCCCTTTTGACATTACTATCCTTGCTTTTGGGTAATGCTCACGCGAGTTCGGCGACACAGGAACAAGGTAAGGCAGACAGAGTCACATTGATGCTGGAGTGGTTCGTTAACCCGGACCATGGACCAATCATCATAGCGCAACAAAAAGGATTTTTTGCCGAGGAAAACCTCGACGTGACCATTCAGGAACCAGCGGAACCCAGCCTGCCAATCAAGCTACTGGCAGCCGGCGAAGTTGATATGGCAGTCATTTACAGCGAACAACTGGTAAAATCTTCCCTCAATAAACTCCCGGTGCGATGGGCCGGAACACTGATAGAAACCCCGCTCAACTGCCTGATCGTTCTGGAAGATGGACCGATTAAAACCCTGAAAGACCTGAAAGGCAAAAACATCGGTGTTTCACTTTCCAGTGGTTATGAGAAACAGCTACTCGACGTGATGCTCGCCTCTTCCGGTTTAAGCTCGAAGGACGTCAATGTCATCAATGTAGGATGGGCCCTGACCGGATCACTGCTCAGTAAGCGTGTTGATGCCATACTGGATGGCTATCGAAACTTTGAGTTGAACCAGCTAAAACTTGAAGGCGCAAAGGGAAAGGCCTTTTATGTTGAGGAGTTCGGCGTCCCCCCCTATTCGGAACTCCTGTTCGCAGCGAACAACAAAAAAACAGATAACGAGATGATTCGCCGTTTTCTTCGCGCCATAGAAAAAAGCAGCCAATATATCATCAACCATCCCGATGAAGCGTGGAAGGATTTTGCCGCGTACGCTCCGGGAAACCTCGATACGCCACTGAACAAAATGGCCTGGAAGGATACTGTCAATCGCTTTGCATTACGGCCAGCCGCTATCGACCGACAGCGCTTTAAAAACTATGCCACCTATCTGCAACAGGTAGGGGCTATAAAAAACCTGCCGGATCTAAACACCATGCTGGCACCGCTCGACTAGCCACATGTCACTGGTGATAAGCCAGCAAATTCATTTCATGATCTGTAAACAGCCTGACGGGCATCCCCATCAGGCTGGCAAAAATAACCCGGAATGACAAAACATTCTGAACATAGTTCCGGGTTTCCTTGAAAGGTATCGTCTCAATCCAGATATCGAGTGGAAGATCACCCCGTTGTTCAATCCACCGCTTAACACGGCCAGGGCCAGCATTATAAGCTGCTGTCGCATACACCCGGTTACCGTCAAATGTCTTCTTCATATCCGCAAGGTAAGCTGTACCGAGCGCAATGTTCACCGAGGGGCGATACAAATCATAAGTTGCCTTATAAGCAATGCCGTAGTTACTGGCTGTCAGTTTCGCCGTTGCCGGCATCAGCTGCATCAACCCCCTGGCGCCCGCGCCCGATCGAGCCTTCGGATAAAATGCACTTTCCTGGCGGGCAACAGCCAGAGACCAGAGAGGGTCAACACTGAAGGTCGTAGCATTACGCTCGAATAACGGCATGGGATCCGGGACAGGAAAGCGTATTCCCAGCTCATCCCACATGGATTCACGTGCAGCGGTCATAATCGCCTGATTATGCCACTGCCAGCGATGCGCCAGACGTACCGCATGACGACGTTCCAGTTTTTCCAGCTGCTTCATCGCAGCAAACCATTCCTGCCGCGCCTGTAAGTCCCGTTGTAGCGCCAGGAGTTCTGCTATACGCCGGAAAGCCGGTCGAGTCTCCAGCGCCTGCAACCTTGCCTGATCAGGTGCTATTTCACTCTGCTCCAGGCCAAACACCGAATTATTTAACTCTGCCGCCAAAAAACCATAGAAACTACGACTGACGCCGAGCTGCGCAAGTGTCACAATATTTGCCTGCCCAGGTTGCGACATATGCCTTTGCGCCATCATGTTCCAATAGCGCCAGCGTGGTGTTGATTGCAGATTAACTGGCAACTTCACTATCAAGTTTGATACCTGTGACCAGTCCTGTTCCGCCAAAGCCAGCCTGACCCGCCACTCCGTAACCTCCGGATAGGCAAACATGGGATCAATCCAGTTGATCAGCGTTTCTGCATCAGGCTCAAAACGCTGGGCAATTCGCAGCGCAAGCCATTGATCCAGAGAGCGTTTTCGTTCTCCACGTAGATAGAAACGTTCACGATCCCTTAACCACACTCGCGTAGCCTGGGCTATATCAGTGCGGGCCAGTCGTTTAACACCGTAAACCAGAAGTGCCTCACGATTGACCAGATTGCGTCTTAAGAAAGTGTTTTTCGTTAATAATGCTGGATGCTGTCTTATTTTCCAAAAAACCTCGACACTCTGTTTGTGCTGCGCCCTGGTAATCTGTCGACTCACATAACGCGCTAATGTGATATTGCCCTCTTCTACAGCAAGCCAAAACCGTTTAAAGGCTAGCTCCGAGGTCAAGTGCCCTGCACGGCGCCAGAAAGTAAAAATCGGATCACACGCTTTCGGCTGGGAGTGTCCTGCCACCCACAGAGATTCAGCCAAAAGTAGTGCTTCCTTTCGCTTACCTGTAGCCAGCAATCCCTGCCCAAGATAGCACTGATAGCGATATCCACGAGGCTGTATGCTGTTATAACTGGCGATATAGTCAGACCAACGTTTCCTGGCGATCAATACATTGAGCCAGTCTGTTTCGAGCTGTCTTATGGCAGGCAAATCAGGGTATTTATGCCGCATGCCATCCACATCAGCCTGGGAAGCCCTGGGAAGCCGCTGACGCAATGCCTGTATTTCCAGATAGGGGAGCAGCGGATAATCGGCGAGGATAGACTGCCACTTACTTTGCCAGGGCAGCCCTTTTTTGATGTTTTTTTCTGCACTCAAGAAAGCTTTGCGCTGCTCCGCCAGATCAGTAGCATTCACTGACCCCACCGTCATGAGACTGACAAATAAAAAGATGAAATGCTGTATGCACCGTCTCATAGTCAGGAATCCGTTCCTTCTGAAACTGTCCATTACGGGTAAATACGGCTGCGTCATTACGACTCGACACTCCGTTCTACATTGAGCAACACGATAGTGGTTCATCATCCTTACCGAAACACTACCGTTCACCAGCTATCAGATAGCTCGCCACTCCTCACTTAATATAGCGGGTAACAGGTATTCAAGCCCTGTTCTAGCTACCAGGACGCGCCGGGATCTGAATATTCAATGCCAGAATATCCTGTTCTTCCTGCTTTTCCATCACAACCTCAATATCTTCATTGGATGGCATATCATAAAAACGGCGAACCAGCTCCATGATTTCGCTACGCAATCGCGCCAGCTCGGGCGACTCATCCCGCTGACGACGCTCATGGGCAATCACAATCTGCAAGCGTTCTTTACAGACACTGGCGCTTTTTTCCTGCTTTCCGAAGGTGAACCACTTATCAAACAGCATCTTTCACCCCCCGCGAAAAAACCTTCTCAAGGAAGGAAAGTTTCTTTCGACGGATATGGCGCAGCGGAACCTCTTTTCCCAGCAGCCGGTCAACCGCATCCATATAGGCCATGGCCGCGAGCGACTCATGCTCATGAACAACGGGCACCCCCTTGTTAGAGGCTTCCAGCACCTCCCTGCTCTCAAGGACCACCCCGAGAAGTGGGCAAGCCAAAATATCCACGACATCCTCAATGGAAAGCATCTGCCCTTCCGCTGCTCGCACAGGATCATAACGGGTAATCAACAAATGCTCCTTAACGGGATCCAATCCCTCCACTGCACGCCTGGAACGACTCTGGAGCAATCCTAAAATTCGATCAGAATCGCGTACTGATGAAACTTCCGGATTGACAACCACCACGGCCTCATCCGCATGATAGAGCGCATGAATCGCTCCCCGCTCGATCCCGGCAGGCGAATCACAGACAATGTAATCAAAGGTTTCTTTCAACGCATCAATAATCCGGGCAACGCCCTCATCCGTCAGGGCATCCTTATCCCGGGTCTGGGATGCAGCAAGGATATAAAGATTACTATTGTGTTTATCTTTTATCAGGGCCTGATTTAACGTAATACCGTCATTCATCACATTGACAATGTCGTATACGACCCGCCGCTCACACCCCATCACCAAATCAAGGTTTCTTAATCCGACATCAAAATCAATGACGCAGGTTTTAAAACCTCTGAGCGCCAGGCCCGAACTAATAGCGGCCGATGTGGTTGTTTTTCCGACGCCACCTTTCCCGGACGTCACTGTTATACACCGTCCTTTCACTGCCATCTCCTTGTACAGACAGTTGTCGTTATTACCGTTAACAATACATGGTTAATTAATAGAATTAAATTGGCTGGCAACAAAAGCTTTCCATTCTACCAAGAAAATGCCTTGTTTCTTTAACGTACATTCATTTCTCTGGCACTTCGTATTCCATTGACTACCTTGAAACCATCTTTTACGAAGTCAAACAGTCATCAGGAGATGTCGTGCACGGTATCTATGGCAATTTTGTCCTGGAAATGGCCATTATTTTCGGTGGCGCATCTTTATTAGGTACTTTGTTTGTCTGGCTACGACAACCCATTATTCTTGCCTATATTGCACTTGGCCTTATCACTGGCCCTGACTGCCTGAAACTGTTTGCAGATCCAGGTCATATCGAAGCCATATCCCATACGGGTATCATTCTGCTCATGTTTCTCCTGGGCCTGCACCTGCACCCAAGGAACTTATGGCAACTCCTTCAACAAACGGCTGCAGTGACACTGCTGGCTGTTGTGGTCACTACTACACTGGTCACTTTATGTTTAGTCGTAATCTTCCAGTGTGATATCACAGAAGCTATCATCTCAGGTGTTGCCCTTTCATTTTCCAGTACGGTGATCAGCCTGAAACTGATACCAACCACCACATTGCACCACAAGCGTACTGGTGAAGTGATGATTAGCATTCTTTTATTCGAAGATATTCTGGCAATTTTAGCGATACTCTTAATTTACAGCGATGAAACAGGCCTATCCTGGCAGACGGGGTTGTTACCCTTAAAAACAGGATTATTTGCGATTTGCGCCTGGTGGGTTGTCCGATTCATTGCACTGCCTTTATTCAAGAAATTCGACACCATTTCCGAGTATATTTTCCTGATTTCCCTGGGATGGTGTTTTACTGCTGCAGAAACGGCAAAAGTGATTGGACTGTCGTATGAGATAGGGGCTTTTTTTGCTGGCGTAGCGATCGCAACATCACCGGTATCCCTGTTCATTGCTGAAGGATTAAAACCGCTCAGAGAGTTTTTTCTAATACTTTTCTTTTTTTCGATTGGTGCACAATTTGATATTCTGGAAGCCGGTCACCTGCTTGTGCCAATATTCATTATTGCGGCCATCATTCTGATCGGCAAACCCTGGATATTCAAATTCCTGCTCAGGCTGATTAGCAAAGCAACGAAGGCCAATGCCATGGAAATGGGATTAAGACTGGGCCAAAGCAGCGAATTTTCATTACTACTGGCATACGGAGCCGTATCCGCAGGAAAACTCTCACATGACGCCGCCATGATTATCGAAACAGCAGCGATTATCACATTTATACTCTCTACCTACCTGGTCGTGTTTCGACTACCAACACCGATTTCACCGGCCAAAACACTCAGGCAGGATTAAAACCGACAACCCTCATCAATCGCTTTCAGTCGGCTCACGTTTTAGCAGAACCTCTGTTTCTTCCTGACCATTACTGATTATCAAAGCATTGGCATCCCCTGCAAACTCCATCATCGCCTCCAGAAACCCTATGGCAACTTTTACAACCTCTTCACCGGAATCCAAAGCCATCGCCTGCCTAAGGTTTTCTACAACACTTTCCCGATCATCAATGTGGTAAGTTGTCATCCCTGCTCCCTCCACGTCATTGGCATAATGTTAAGCATATGCCACTTTACAGGTTTTACCTTTTATACCCGACAATAAAAAAGGATCAGCCATTCAGCTGACCCTTTCCCTTATCAAACCTGAACCAATTAACCCGCTGCAGTCTGGGATTTAAGCTCCATTTCTTCACGCGCTTTATTGACCAACAGTTCAGGCCGCAATACAAAGCGGGCCAGAGCAGGCATCAGCCAGATCGCACCAATCATGTTCCATACAAACATGAAGGTCAGTAGCATTCCCATATCCGCCTGGAACTTGATGGGAGAGAAAATCCAGGTTCCCACACCAATAGCCAGTGTAATACCAGTGAATATGACTGCCTTACCCGTTGTCCGCAGGGTCATGTAATAGGCCTGCTGGAGTGGCATGCCCTGACGCAGGAACCCTTCAAGCCGTGTGTAGATATAGATACCGTAGTCCACACCAATGCCGACACCGAGCGCGATGACCGGCAGTGTAGCCACCTTGATACCAATACCCAGCTGCGCCATCAGCGCCTGGCAAAGCAGCGACGTCAAGGCCAAGGGCACAACAATACAGATCAGCGCCCGGAAAGAACGGAAGGTTACCAGGCACAGAATACTGACCACACCATACACAAACACCAGCATCTGGTTCTGGGCATAGGCGATCACCTCGTTGGTCGCCGCTTCAACACCGGCATTACCGGTTGCCATCAGGAAGGTCAGACCATCCCGGTTATTTTCTGCAGCAAAGGCTTCCGTGGCCTGTACCACACGCTCAAGGGTTTCCGCCTTATGGTCTTCAAGGAAGATCAGCACCGGCGCGAGACTGCAGTCCTTGTTATAGAGCTGCTGGGCAGTCTGGTTGCTGATCGCGTTATTCAGTACGTACTGATTACGAGACAGGGCCTGCCACTTGGGATTCCCCTCATTCAGCCCTTTTATCACTTGCTTGGCCACCGTCACCATGGACACGGCATCCTGCACGCCATCGACATTTTTCATATGCCACATGTAGCGATCCAGGGCATCCATGAATTCATAGGATGAACACTGCTCAGCATCGGTTTCCACCATGGTGATGAAAGTATCCGCACTGGTGGAGTAATTTTCAGTAATAAACTTGTTATCGAGGTTATAACGAGAATCTGCCCGAAGCTCAGGTGCACCCGGATCAAGATCACCGATTTTCAGATCCTGGCTGAAATAATAGCTGGCGCCAAAACCTGCCATTGCCAGCACTACAGACAGGGGCGCCACCACCGGATGCGCAAAATAGGACATGACACGCCAGGTGACAGCCTCTTTTTTCTCCGTCACCTTCAGTCGATTACTTGCCCGCTTACTGACACCAATGTAAGACATCAGCACTGGCAACAACACCAGGTTTGTCAGGATGATCACCGCAACACCGATACTGGCGGCGATCGCCAGGTCACGAATGACACTGATTTCAATCACCAGCAACGTCAGGAAACCGATAGCATCGGAAACCAGCGCCAGCATACCGGGAATATACAGGGCACGGAATGTACGACGCGAAGCATCCAGCGGACTCGCATCATGCGCAGCTTCAATACCGATATTATTGATAATCTGCACACCATGGCTCACACCAATGGCAAACACCAGGAACGGCACCAGTATGGAATACAGGTCAATGCCAAAGCCCATGGCGGTTAACAGCCCCAGTTGCCAGACCACCGCCACCAGGGAACAGAACACCGCCACCAGCGTACTCTTCAGGCAACGTGAATAAGCCAGGAGCAGGACAAGCGTGATCGCAATCGCCAGCAGGAAGAATATCTTGATGGCGTCAACGCCTTCGAACAGGTCACCCAGAATCTTCGCAAATCCAATGATATGGAGATCAACACCCCTGACAGAATACTTGGTGCGCAACTCCTCAAGCTTCAGGGACAGCACTTTGTAATCTAACTTCTCCCCCGTTTCAGGGTTGAATTCCAGTAGTGGAAATTCAATGATGCTGGACTGGAAATTATTGGCAACCAGGCTGCCAACCTGGCCCGAGCGCAGAATGTTGACCCGCAACGCATTGAGACTTTCACGGGAACCGTCATAGGTCTGCGGAATCACCGGACCGCCTTCAAAGCCGTCCTCGGTCACTTCCAGCCAGCGCACATTGGCCGTCCAAAGTGATTTCAACGCCGCACGGTCGACTCCGGGCAGATAGAACACATCATCGGTCAGACGTTTCAGGCTCTCCATATAGCCTGCATCAAAGATGTCCCCGTCCCTGGCCTCGACAGAGATTCTCAGCGAGTTACCGCCACTGCCGAGCTCATCCCGTCGCTCCATCCAGTTTTGAATGAAGGGGTGCTTGAGCGGAATCATTTTCTCGAAGCTGGCGTCAATACGGTATTGCGTCGCCTGCCAGCCGAAAACAACGGTTGTCAGCAGGAAGAAAGCCAGGAAAAAGAGCCTGTTGTTAAAAAACAGGCGCTCCAGAACAGGTTCAGTATTCAGGTGATGACTGGACATTCAGGAAACCCCGTTTTTATTGCTCTGAAAGTGTCGCGACAGGTTGCTTGCCTACCGGCATGCGATGAACGCCGGTTTCCCCCACAACCACCAGGCTGTTATCCGGCGCCTCGGAGGCAGACAGCAATGTTGCACGGTCACTGCGGGTATGCACCTGGGACTCAGGATCGCTCATCTCAAACAGGGTTCCGGAATTGCCGACAATCACCTGGCCATTACCATCGATATGCACCGCGCCAAACAGGGTCTGGTCCGTACCGGTATCGACCTCAACCCAGGTGTTACCGGCATCGGTTGTTTTAAACGCATTACCCCGAAGACCAAAAACAACCGCCGACTCAGGATCGCTACTGGGAATAATGCCAAAGAAAGAGCCTTCATAAGGGCTGTCGAGCAGTTCCCAGGTATCACCCTCATCGACAGAACGATAAAGCAGGCCTGCTTCACCGGCGAGCAGCAGGGTGCCATTATGCGTACGGCTGATGGCGTTGTAGTGGAACTCTTCCTCGTTCTCAATCATGTCAAACCAGTCTTCCCAGCTTTCACCACCATCTTCCGTACGGACGATGTAGCCATAGGCGCCTACGGCGAAACCGGTTTGGTCATCGATCATCATGATGTCCAGCAGGGGGACTTCCGCACCGAGGTCATCATAGACCTTCGTCCAGCTGTCACCTCCATCAATGCTTTTGAGGATTACAGCGTCATGGCCCACAGCGAAACCGGTGCTGGCCGTCGGAAAGTCCACCGCTGTCAGCATTTGCCGACTCGGCACACTGACCTGGTTCCAGTCAAAACCGTTATTGTCGGAAACCAGGATATGGCCCCGGTCACCAACGGCGACCAGCCGCTGACTGTCACCGGCGCGGGTGATATCCAGTAACAGGGAGGAAGCCGCCTTGTCAGATAACACGGCATGATCACTGCCCTGCGGCTCAGCCTCAGCCGCCAAGGCCGGAAACAGGTGAAGAGAAGACGCCAGAGCAACTGCTGCGGATATCCCCTTCAGGGCTTTGCCAGTTAAAGCCCGGGACCCCGAAGGCCCTTTGGTGAAGAGTCCATGCATACTCATCCCCCGGAAACAGATGATTGAATTATTCTTAGACTGTGTTTTTTATCGCTGTATTCAGTCACGACGCGCCCGATTATACGCACAAATCAGAAAATGATAAGCGCATACCGAAATCACACATCCCGTTCACTGCAGCAAAAAAGCCACTGTTTCCAGTGGCTTTTTTGTATTTCGCCACCGTATCAGCGACGACCTCTCCGCCTCAGCGACGAGGGTTTAAAGTAGCGATCGTTGGGTATCGCCTGGGCGAAGTCCAGGAACAGGCTTTCCTCGTTGCCCAGCCCCTGCACATGATAGCGGCGCGCCTGAAGGTCATGGAACACGTCCAGCGCCGTCCAGGTCGTCGGCAGGTCATAGAAGTTCATCAGGTAACCGATGCTGACCCGCCACAACTCACCACGACCATCATACTGGTCAACAAGGGCCGCACCCCAGCTGTCTTCATCAAGATAAAGTACACGCTTGGAGTAGATATGACGCTTACCCTTCTTCAACGTGCCTTCGACTTCCCAGACACGGTGGAGTTCATAGCGCGTATGTTCAGGATTTACGTGACCCGCCATCAATACATCGTCGTACTTCAGCTCAGGACTGATCAGGTTGAAGTTGTTGTATGGGATATAGATCTCTTTTTTGCCCTTCAGCTCCCACTCGTAGCGATCCGGCGCACCATTGTAGAGATCCGTATCATCCGCAGTACGGAGACCGTCGGCCGCGGCAATCGGCGTATCGTAAGCCAGGTTGGGCGCCCGGCGAACACGACGCTGACCGGCATTGTAACCCCAGGCCTTTCGCGGCTCTTCAACCTGGTCCAGTGTTTCGTGAACCAGCACTGCGCCACCCGCCAGACGGGCCGGCGCCTTGGCGAACGACAGGTAGTAGAACAGGATATTATCCAGTTCAGCTTCAGATTTCGCCGGATTGTTATAGTTGAAATACACTTCCTGCTGCGAAGTCACCAGGGAGTAATCACCGTTACGCTGTACGGCGACTTCAGACGCACGGCGAACCAGGTATTCCCCCCGGTAACGCACAATATGGTTCCAGAGTGCTTCCAGGCCATTCTGGGGAATCGGGAACGGATAGGCGTCAAAGGCGCCCTTGAAACCGTTGCCGCCTTTCAGTAGCTCAGCGTTAGTCGCCGCTTTCCGGGTGTTTTCATAAATCCGCTCAGGAAACCGGGCGTTACGACGCGTCTGGTAGATCGGCATACTGAACGTTTTCGGGTAGGTTTCAAACAGCTTGATCTGTCCCGGTGTCAGGTTGTCCCGGTACTGATCCAGGTTTTCCGCGGTAATGGTAAACAGCGGCTTATCATCCGGATACGGGTTGGGCTGATGCTGCCCGGGATTCTTGTAACTTGCAGGTATTTCAGCATCGGCAATGGGTTTCCAGGCAGGAATCGTACCCGCCTTGTTGCCTGCCATTTCAGCACCCAGCGGCGTCAGACTTTTACCCAGTTCCGCCGCCTGTTCCGGTGTGACCTTGGCGACTGCCTGGCCTGCCACCAGCAGCGCGGTGGCCAGGCCGGTCAGGAGGAGTTTTGACTTCATACTTTAATCCGTCGTTTATTATCGTGTGCTCCGGCCGGATCACCCGATCCGACCGGCACCTTTTTTAGCAAGGATTAGAAGGAGTACTTCACGTTGATGCCGATATTGTCACGATCACGTACAGAGCTGGTGCTTGGACCAGTGAACTCAGTGTACTGAACACCCACTTCCAGGTTATTCAGGTAAACCGCATCCATACCGATTGTCATGGCGTTGCTACCTTCCAGGAAGTTACCGGTACGGTGAGAGTTACCCTTTACATCCTGACTCCAGCGAACATAAGGATTCAGGTTGACGCCTGCATAGACATCATTCCAGGTACCGGCCAGAACCGCGCTATAACCCCAGGCATTGCGGCTGATCTGGTCGTCTTCATCACAGGTGCCTTCTTCAAAAGATGCGTAATCGCAATCACCACGACCAGCAAACTTTCTGACATTACCTTCGAAATCTGTATAGCTAAGGCTGGAGCCCCTCAGATGCTCAGAGGCAACTTCAACAACACCAAACAAAGAGTCAAAGGTCAGCATTGGGCCAAAATTATGAATGGCCAGGAGTGACAGATTCCATGATTCAACCCGCTCATAGTTATCCAGGGTACCACCCAGGGCAACCTGCTGACCGGCTATTGTTGCCTCCCCACCCGCAGCAATCGTACCGGCCTGACTTAACAGATCACTGATCAGGTCATCCGTTGCAGAGATATTGACCGGCATATTAGGACGGTAGGCAAGTTCACCTGACAAAGAGGTATTACCAAACGTTGTACTGAAGCTGAAGCCGTACATCTGAATATCTTCAACATACTTCCGGTTAGCTTCTACCTTGTCAGCCATATCAAATACGAGAGCTGCGCTTGTCGCACCGGTAACAGCTGTCGTCAGAGCATCAGAATACGATTGAGCAAGTGTCGGATTCAATGCGGGGTTATCAATAACGGCTTGTAACTGGGCAAGAGTGACACCCGCGACATCAGCAACCTGTTGTTGGACACCAGGTGTAACGACTATCTGAGCATCAGCCTGGATTGTCGCCAGATCAGGTGCATAATCCGGATCAATACTTGCGTGAATGAGAGGTTCCTTGTTGTGATAATTCACAAAATAGAAACCAAACTCGGTATCATTGAGCTCCTCGGCAACGTAACGGAACGAGACACCCCACTGGCCATCGTCATCGGCATTGATATCACTGCCAATACTTGCAACCTTGAAAGCGTCATTCTGCACATAGTCAGATGAAACATTGCCCAGCTGTGTCATACCCTGGAAGACGGGAACCCCTCCAAGCAATTCATTGGGAACTTCGTTATAAGCGGTATTCCCACCTTCTGCGAACAAGTCTGTTTCCGAGAAATAGGAACCAACAGGATCAATTTGCGTCCTACGGAAATTAAACTGGTAGAACGCGTCCATAGACAGGTTTTCAGTCAAACCAAGGCTAACAGCCAGGGCTTCCACTGGCACCAGCGCTTCTTTTAACTCAGAACCTGGAAGCCGGAATTTTGCCGCATCCAGCGGGTTGGTCGTATTGATACCATTCCGATAAAACAGCCCTTCCCCCCAGCTGAACACCTGCTTGCCAAAACGGACATCCAGGGGCATATCACCGATATCCCAGCTGCCGTACACATAAGCATCCAGTATTTCCGCGTTTCTGCCTGAAATATCTTTGGATTCGTTGATAAAACGGTTATCAGGTCTGGAACCTTGCATACCCGCCTGGCTTGGCTGCGATGGATGCCAACTTTCCTGACCGTAGTTATTACTTCCCCAGAACTCCGTATCATAAAAAGCCGTGCCACGTACAAAAGCACCGTAATTTTCATAATTCAGGGAGAGGTCAGTCGTAATTTTATAAACCTGGGACACCAGACCGGTATCAAAGTTACGATTACCATCGTTACCGTTAATACCATCGTTATTGCGATCCTGCCCCTGCACACGCCACATTGCGCCATAAGACAACGTGGTATCAACAGACCCGGTCACTTCACCATCCATCAGCTCAAACTCGATAGCGTGAACAGGTGCTACCGCAAGGATACTGGCCAGGGTGAAACCGGCGGCGGCCGGTGCGAGTCGTATCGGTGTCGGCAGTGTGTTCTGCTTCTTCTTCATTATCGTGATAACTCCGTGGATTGTGACGGGGCGCCCCAGAGCCCCTTTATTTTTGTCAGGCTTCGCCTTTGCCCACTTTTCTTGACCAGCCCCTTACCGGATGCTGACATTTCCCCCGCAGGCGGGCATGAGAATGACAGGCGGCGCACGGAAAATCAACCACCGAACGCTCTGGCATCTGCCTGAAGCCACTTTCAGGGCGGTTTAAGCAAATTTAATACCAGCGTGCCTTTTTGCACCGTAAGCAAGATGTCAATAGGGCAAGAAAATAAAAGATGATTAAATATCGCGGCAAGCAATCCCAACTGATTTTTCTAACCGCGGTTTAAGGCTCGGTCGCCTGTTCTGTATTGCTTGCTGAAATTTGCAGGTTTCATGGGTAGGTCGGTTTCCGAAGGAAGCCGACGTCGTCTGCCGGTAGAGCGTAGCTCGCAAGCGAACCGACCTACGTCAACAAAGCAAACCTGGTCGTCTTTATAGCCAGTCTTCCAGACCGCTGGCAGTTATAACGTCATTAGAGCAAGCGATTGGTATTACCCATTGAGACAGGAACAAAAAAACGGAATTGACGACAGGCACCCGTCAATTCCGTTTTTTTTGAGAGGAAATCAGTTACCCGGTAACACTTCTCAATGGCCGGGTAACAGTTTTAATGATCCAGTAACAAAAAATGTTACGCCAGGGATTTACTGACCACCTCAAAGACATCCCTGGACAACTCATTGGCCTGGATACGCTCAAGCGCCGCTTTCATCAGTGCACCGCGCTGTTCGTCGTAACGACGCCAGCGCGTCAGCGGCGTCAGCATACGGGCGGCAATCTGGGGGTTTTGCTTATCGAGGCGAATAATATTGTCCGCCAGGAATGCGTACCCTTCACCTGACAGGTCATGGAAACATTTCAGGTTACGCATACAGAAGGCGCCGATCAGCGACCGCAGCTTGTTCGGGTTGCGATAATCAAAGACCGGATGCTCCATCAACTGTTTCACACGCTCCAGCGAACCCATCCGCGCCCCGGAAACCTGCACAGACAACCACATATCCATCACATTGGCATCATTCTTCCACTGCTCATGGAAAGACGACAGCAATGCGTCTGCCTTTTCCGGTGCAGATCGATGCGCGCCATTCACGACACAGGACAACGCCGCCATCTGGTCAGTCATATTGGTGGCATTATTGAACTGGGTTTCCGCCAATGCCAACATTGCCGGAGAGTCCAGCTCCGTGAGATAACCCAGGCAGATATTCTTCAACTGTCGTTCGGCAATATCTTCCGCTTCCGGCTTGTACGGCTTTTCAACGGCCAGCCCACGATAGACCGACTGAAGCGGTTCACTCAGGCTCTTCGCCAGCTCTGCCCGGACAAACTCCCGCGCCTCATGGATCGCATAGACATCAATAACCGCCATTTGTTCAGACAGCCACTGCTCAGACGGCAACGACAGCATTTCCGCCACCATGGCCTTATCGGCCGTTTCGTCTTCCAGCAGTTCGCGCCATGCCTCTATCAACCGTGAGTCCAGCGACAGGGGTTTTGCCGCCTGAATATCGCGCACGAGATCAAGAATGGTCTCGGTCGCCAGTCGCTGACAGCTGTCCCAGCGGTTGAACCCGTCCTCATCATGACGCATCAGGAACAGCAGATCTTCACGACTGTAGTCGTAGTTCAGCCTGACCGGCGCAGAGAATCCCCGCAGCAGCGACGGCAGGGGCTTTTCTGCCATATTCTCGAAAACAAACTGCTGGCTGGCTTCGCGCACTTCCAGCACCATTGTCGTTTCACCCTTATCACCCACTGGCAGGTTGACACCCGCTGGTGATAGCAGACCGATCGCCAGCGGAATATGGAACGGCTCTTTCTCGTCCTGCCCCGGCGTTGCCGGACAGCTCTGGGTGACCTCCAGCACGTAACGCTTGTTGTCAGCGTCATAACTGTCGGTGACATCCAGCACCGGTGTACCGGCCTGGGTATACCAGCGCATGAACTGGCCCAGGTCGATACCATTGGCATCTTCCATGGCACGGACAAAATCCTCACAGGTCACCGCCTGGCCATCATGCCGTTCGAAGTAGAGATCGCTCCCTTTCCGGAATCCCTCCTTACCCACCAGGTTATGAATCATCCGGACAATTTCCGCCCCTTTCTCATATACCGTCAGCGTGTAGAAGTTGGAAATCTCAATAAACGACGATGGTCGAACCGGGTGCGCCATGGGGCCGGCATCTTCGGCAAACTGGGCGCTGCGCAGGTGATTGACATCCTCAATCCGCTTCACGGTACGGGAATTCATGTCTGCGGAGAATTCAGAATCCCGGAAGACCGTAAACCCTTCCTTCAGGCTGAGCTGGAACCAGTCCCGACAGGTGACCCGGTTGCCAGACCAGTTATGGAAATATTCATGGGCAACAATCGCCTCAATCCGCTGGAAGGCGTTGTCGGTTGCGGTATCCGGACGTGCGAGTACGCAGGAGGAATTGAAGATATTCAATCCCTTGTTCTCCATCGCGCCCATATTGAAATAATCGACGGCGACGATCATGAAGATATCGAGGTCATATTCACGACCATAGACTTCTTCATCCCAGCGCATGGATTTTTTCAGGGAACGCATCGCATGGTCGCACTTGGTAATATTGTGCGACTCGGTAAAGATTTGCAGGGTAACATCGCGGCCACTCCGGGTCGTGAAGGTATCCTCCACGGACACGAGATTGCCCGCCACCAGTGCAAAAAGATAAGCTGGCTTTTTGAACGGATCTTCCCACACTTTCCAGTGGCGGCCATCCTCCGTTTCACCCTGCTCAATGCAGTTACCATTGGACAAGAGCACCGGGTAGTTCGCTTTATCGGCGGTGATCCGGGTCGTGAACAGCGACATCACATCAGGCCGGTCCAGGTACCAGGTAATACGACGAAATCCTTCTGCCTCACACTGGGTGCAGTACATGCCGCCGGACTTGTATAACCCTTCCATCGACGTGTTGTCCTGCGGCGCCAGCACCGAGACAATCTCGGTCTCAAAGTGATCACTGCTTACGGGCAGGGTCAGGGTTTCCGACGTCAACGTGTACTGCTCTGACGTCAGCTCGACACCATCCATTTTCACCTGATCCAGCTTCATATCCGCATTGCCATGCAGTACCAGCGCTGGCAGCTGACTACTGTGCCGGTCTTTATTCAACCGGAACTGCAGGCGGGCCGTGACCCGGGTTTCGTGTTCGCCCAGGTCAAACGACAGATCGGTTTTGTCGATCCAGTAATCGGGTGCCTGGTAATCCTTGAGATAGATCGCGCCGGGTTGTGCGTCTTTCATCGTATGCTCCTTGTTGTCATGGCCTCTCTCTTTCAGACAGACCAATGGACGGCTTGTTCCTTAGATCAATCATTCCCTGTGAAACGTGAGACTTCTGGTCTCAATTGGCCACGGAAACGTCCACCTGGTAGGCGGTAAATTTCCGGATATTGATCACTCCGGTATCCAGTAAGAGGTATTGTCCCTTGATACCCTGCAGCACCCCTTCGACCAGTGGTGTCTTGTCCAGGTTAAAGGAGGTCACCTTGACCGGGTATTGCTGAACAGGGTAACTGAAGCGGTAGCTCTGTGCATCCAGCACCGGCTGGATGGCTTGGACGCCGTGCTCCTGCTGCATTGCCGCGATATCATCACCAAAACGGTCAAACAGGGCGTCACGCTCAGTGGCCAAGTCCATTTCGGGAACCTGCCCCTTCACCATCGCGCGCCAGTTGGTACGGTCCTTCACGGCCGAGCGAAACAAATCTTCCACCAGGCCGGACAATCGACGGGTTGCGACCCGGAAAATCGGCAGCGCCTCGACAGCGCCCTGGTCAATCCAGCGCACCGGCACCTGGCTCAGGCGGGTAATGCCGACCTTGATGCCGGATGAATTCGCCAGATAAACCACATGATCGGTCATGCAGTGGCGCTCACCCCATTCAGGCTCACGACAGGTGCCCGCATCATAGTGGCATTTTTCGGGACTCATGATACAGCTGTCACAGGCGGCCAGCTTGCGGAAACAGGGATAGCAGAATCCCTGGTTAAAGCTTTTCTTGGTCTTCCGGCCACAATGGACGCAATGAATAGCGCCCGCATAATGGATCGAGAGCTTTTCACCGATCAATGCATTGAGTGGCAATAAATCCTCACCCACCGGCAGCTGGTAGTGCACCACACCATCCACCAGCTCACCGCGCATTTTCCTGAGCGCCCCCGAAAGGACTTTGGCGCCGGTTATTACCTGTTCTGTCAACTTACACTCCCTCTTCCGGGCTCAGGCGTCCCTGAACCGCAGAATGGTTTCATTGCCCGAGCTTTCTTCGGACGACGTTTCATTTTTATGCGAACTACAGGCCTGGGCCATGTAACCGGTACGCTCACTCTCGGGCAGATGGTGACTTTCCCAGGCAATCACGGCCTGCAGGCTGGATTCACGCTGCTCCGGTGTCAGTTTGCGTCCGTCGGGCCACTTCCCCAGCTCCACTGCACGACGCAGGTTCGCCACGGTTTCAGGCGTCATTGTTTTGATTAACTGCTCAAAATCCATTATTCCCCCTTGTCACAGCATCGCTGTGGCGTTCAGGCATCTTTTACAATGTTTTGTTTTTCGCCCCGAAAACGGTTGTACAACCAGCCGCAGGCCGCACCGCTTAACAAGCCGCCGGCATGCGCGGTATTGGCCATCTGTCCAAACCCGATCGCCCCCAGTACGCCGGTAAAACCAATCACCAGCCAGATCAACATAAACATGTAAATCCCGGAGGGTACGCCGTAGAGACCCGGCTGTTCTTTTTCCCGAATCCACAGGAAGCCCATCAGGCCATAAATGACGCCGGAGAATCCACCGAACAGGGCCACACTGCCACCAAACTGATACTGGGCGATATTGGAAACCAGCCCCGTCACAATAATGAGCAGCGCAATAAACAGACTGCCATGATGCAACTCCAGCCGACGCCCGAACTCCAGCAACCAGAGCATGTTGAACGCCAGGTGCAGAATGCCGAAATGCAGAAAAATGGGCGTCAGCAAACGCCAATACTCCCCGTGGGACAGACTGTAGGACAAGGGCACGAAGCGAATGTATTCCCCGGCAATGTCAAAATTCAGAAATGAGAACCAGGCAATCGTCTGGTAATCATTGCCCAGGCGGGTTATGAAGGCCACCACCAAACACGCAACCAGAAACAGCAGTGTCGCCGGGATGCGCTTCCAGTCCGCCAGCGGGCCGCTCATCAGGCCATGACGCTTCCACCATTGAATTTTCACTTCGCCAAGCTGCAGCAGACCCGCCTGCCAGTCAGCATAAAACTGCTCCACCTGTGCCGTACTGGCCGGATTCTCCAGCCACAACACCTGGCGCCCCCCTTCCTCGGTGATCCGGTGGGCAATCCCCTCCCGCCAGAGAAAGGCGGAAAAAGGTAACAGGTCTATCTCCATAGACAGTTCAAGTACACGTTGCATGATTGTCTCGCATCATTAAAAAGCAGCCGAAGCCTTGAATGGCTCGTCCGGGTCCACATCCACCCAGACAAAATGACTGTGTTTGAGCCATCGCTCATGACTCATCCGGTAAGCGACCAGCTTGCCATATTTGACGGCGCTGTAGTCCAGACAGGCAATATTGGGCCGGATCAGCGCCGGTGTGCCGGAGCGCCAGTAGTGGCCAAAGAACAGCGGGGGCTGGTCCGGATCATAATAGGGTATACGTTCCAGATCATCCGGTGTCAGCTTGCAGCCCGCCAGCTCCGGCGGTAGCGGATCGGGTTGGAAAACCACATCGTTCAGGGTGTCCGGGTATTGCTGCCAGAAAGCGGCCCGGAAAAACCGGCGCACAAGGCCATCCTTGCTGGTCATGGTCATCCCGTCCGGCAAGGGCAGGTCAATGCCCCGCAGCAGATGATCCACCGTCCGGTTGGCAAAACTGCCGTAGACCGCAGATTCCTGCAGGAAATCACTGTCGATCGTATTGCGCTGATAACGACGGCGGAATTCACCAATCAGGCGGGGATCCCAGCAGGCGTGCACCACACGGAATCGACGAAATTCCAGAAATAATGGCAGGGACATCAACCACTGGACATGATCCGCCAGCTCATCGGCATGACCGGCAAATTGCTCCAGGGTTTCCCTGACCAGCCGACAATTACGCTCCGTATGGGAACGCAGGTATTCCAGCCCGGAACCCTCGGTGCCGGGCGTCAAAAACGCCAGCAGATTGTATTCATGGTTACCCATGACCAACTGTGCAGCGCCGGCTTCCACCATATCCCGCACAGTCCGCAGGGCTTCCCGGATCCGGGGGCCCCGGTCGACAATATCGCCGACAAACACCGCCTGCCGGTCCGGATGACGCCAGACGCCATCCACCTGTCTGTAACCCAGCTCGGCCAGCAGCCGACACAGGGTGTTGTTGCAGCCGTGGACATCGCCAATCAGGTCATAGCCCTGATGGCACACACTGTCTGCATATTCCATGACGTACTCCAATCCAGGAAATCAGTGCCTGAACAACTTGGACAGCGCAGCGCGCTCAGTTATCCAGACGGTTACCCCACCCAAGCTTGGTGCGGCATACTTCGTAGTAGTTATGATTGAGGGGATGGATAAGACGCAGTTTGTAGGGCTTTTTATGGACAGTCACGGTATCACCCGGCGCTGACGTGATATGCACCTGGCCATCGCAACTGAGCTGCGGGTAGGTCGGGTTATTGCGGCCGATGACAATTTTCAGTTCGCTGTTGCCGTCAATGACGATCGGACGGCTGCTCAGGGTATGGGGGAACATCGGCACCAGCACCAGGGCGTCCAGACGGGGATGCATGATCGGGCCACCGCCTGACAGCGCATAGGCCGTCGAACCGGTCGGCGTGGCGACGATCAACCCGTCAGACCGCTGGCTGTAGACGAACTGCCCTTCAATGAAGAGTTCAAACTCGATCATCCGTGTCGCCTTACCCGGATGGAGCACCACTTCGTTCAGGGCGCCAGCGCGGCCAATGACCTCGCCTTCGCGTTTGATGGTCATTTCCAGCAGGAAGCGGCTCTCAACGATATATTTACCTTCCAGCACTTCGCCAACCTGTTCTTCCAGGTTGTCAGGCTGGATATCTGTGAGAAATCCCAGGCTGCCACGGTTTACACCCAGCACCGGCACGTTGTGCCGCGCCAGCGCCCGGGCTGCGCCCAGCATACTGCCGTCGCCACCCACCACGATCACCAGGTCACAGATTTCCCCCATCATTTTCCGGTTGCAGACCTGCAGCCCGTGACCGGGTAACAGTTGCGCCAATGGCTCTTCCAGAATAACGTGCAGGTGACGGGACAACAGAAACTGTTTCAGTCGCTTGAGTGTCTCTACAACCTGGACACTGCCCAGACGACCGATAATCCCAATGTTCTTGAACTGTTCCATGAAAACCATTGGTTATGAGAAATAGATGTTACTGTCCATTATAAACGTCCACGGCACTGACCGTCACAGGGTTTCTCGGGAAGACTGAGGTATGAGCGTCAATTTTTCTACAGATACGCTACAGGCAACGATCCGGTGGCTGCTGGAATGTCCGGTTCTGCTTGATCGCCAACAGCACCCTGCATTACTGGCGTCTACCTTGCCGCCGTCTGTTCGACCCGCGATGGACGACCTGACGAACAGCCTTGATGCGCTGCTGGGTGAGTTACAGGATAAAAGGCATCATCTTCTCGGCGTCTATTATGAAACGCTCTGGCAGGCCATCTTCCGGCATTTACCGGAGACCCGGGTGATCAGCTGCAATCGCCAGGTTCAGTCAGGGAAACGCACCGTAGGCGAATTTGACCTGATCTATTACTGCAGCACCCGAAATGCCTATGTGCATCGGGAAATGGCGGTCAAATTCTACCTGGGGCTGTCCGGCACGAACTCACTTGCCGGCTGGTTTGGCCCAGGCCTTGAGGATCGGTTCGATCTCAAGGTTGACCGATTGCTTCATCACCAGTCTGTGTTAAGCCAGACAATAGAAGGCCGTCACTCCCTGGAAGCCCTTGGCATCACGGAAGTTGTCAGCGAAATCCTTTTACAGGGCTGCCTGTTTTACCCCTTTGAAGCCCCAATAACGGTGCCTGATCTGCTATCTGACAGTCATCTGCATGGCGACTGGTTAACGGCCAGAGCACTGGATCACTATGCCAAAAGCAAGCAGATCGACGGTGTTAGCTACTTAAACAAGCGTCAGTGGATTACACCTCCGCTGGATGACCAAACGTCAAAGGTCGACAATGCAAATAGGCATACTGTCGACTGGTTACGCACAAATGCCGAGTCATTATTCAAGCAATACCGAGGCCCTGTTATGCTGGCCGGATTCACTGCAAAGAATGATCAGTACTGCGAAACTTCCCGCTTCTTCCTTGTACCCGATGACTGGGAAGATCAGGCTCGCTTACGGCTCGGTCAGTGAACGGTTTCCCTGCAAACCACCGGTATGAATCGCCAGGATGCGACTGCCGGGCAGAATATCGCCGTTTTCAACTAACTGTTCCAGCGCAAAAAAGAGCTTGCCGGTATAAACCCGATCCAGAGGCACGCCGGTTTCCTCAGAAAATCGACATATAAACTGCTGCAGTTCATCCGTCTGGCGCGCATAGCCACCACAATGAAATTCCGTCCTGAGCGTCCAGTTTTGATGATCACAACCAAAATCCATCAACCGCTTACGAATATCCTGAATAAGAAAATCGCCTCCTTTCAAGACCGGCACGCCAATAAAGCGCCCTTTTCCTTCCGCCCCTGAAATCAAACCGGCAAGTGTTGCCCCTGTTCCACAGGCCGCTGCAATGCAATCGTAATCGTCGGGCTGAATACCATGCAGAGACAGGATTTCCGCACATCCCTGCATCGCAGAAGCATTACTGCCACCTTCCGGAATAATACGGGTTACGGTGGGATCACAACCCAGGGCGTCGACCAGCTCACTATGGAACTCAGTATCATAGCGCCGACGATATGCCTCACGCGTCACAAAATGCAGACGCATCCCCATTGCCTGCATATCTTTCAAGGACGGCGAGAGCGCATCAGGTTTTTGACCACGAATAACGCCAACAGCTTCAAGCCCAACGACCTGACAAGCAGCCGCTAACGCATGCAGGTGGTTTGACCAGGCGCCACCAAAGCTGACCACTGTTTGAATCCCATGTTTGAGACATTTATCCAGATTATATTTGAGCTTGTACCACTTGTTGCCACTGACCAATGGATGCATCTGGTCCAGGCGCAGCACATCCAGATGGATAGATGCCAGCGGCCCTTTTTGAATCACTAAATGTTGTAGCGGAACAGGTTCTGTTAACCCGGGAATCAGATCAGAAGGCGAAACCATGGAAACGATCCGGAAAGCAGTCGTGCGGTGTATTATTCACCATTGTCAGCCCCAGGTCAGCCCCAGGTCAGCCCCGGCCCGGGTTGCAGCCCTGACGGGCATATTCAGACCTTACTATCCAATTTGCCCTGTCTGTAAACCCTGTCATCACTGCGTGATCCGACATGCGGCGGGTTTATCTCTACCGCAACGACCACCTGCCCGGCAAGGATCATACCCATGGCAGCGGGCCGTGAATCAGTGACAGCCACGGGATTGTTCGTCGCGCCTGCACGGTGATATGTAATCTGACAGGGCGCTTCCACCCCATTCGTCGCGTATGCTGTCACACGACATCCACGATAAAAAATGCCGCGACAGGAAAACTGCCGCGGCATTTTCTCAATGCTTATAGCGTGGTGTGATCAGATCACGGCAGCCAAACGTGAACCCTGGTCGATTGCCCGCTTGGCATCCAGCTCACCCGCCTCATCAGCGCCGCCGATCAGGTGGACGTTGACACCGGCGGCCTCAATCCCGGCCTGCAGTTCACGCAGGGGTTCCTGTCCGGCACAGACAATCACCGTATCTACAGGCAGCACCTTGGCTGCGCCATCCTGCAGGATATGCAGCCCTTCGTCGTCGACCTTCAGGTATTCCACTTTATTGAGCATCACGACATTCTTGTGCTTCAGGGTTGCCCGGTGGATCCAGCCAGTGGTCTTACCCAGGTTCTGCCCCACCTTGCTCTTCTTGCGCTGCAGCAGGAAGACCTCCCGGGGAGACTGTGGTAATTCCTGCGACATCCCTTCAACACCGCCGCGAACATTGAAATCCTTGTCAATTCCCCACTCTTTGAAGAAGGCTTCCTTACTTAAACTGCTGGACTCGCCGTCGTGGGTAATGAATTCCGCCACATCAAAACCGATACCGCCGGCACCGATAACCGCGACTTTCTTACCCACGGGCTTGCCATGCTTCAGAACATCCAGATAGCCCAGCACTTTTTCATGCTCAATGCCCTCAATGGCCGGTGTTCTGGGCACAATGCCGGTTGCCAGCACCACTTCATCAAAACCGATACCCAGCAGATCCCCCGCCGTAACCTTCTGGCCCAGCTGCAGATCGACACCGGTCAATTCAATGCGGCGACGGAAGTAACGCAGGGTTTCATAAAATTCTTCCTTACCCGGAATCAGCTTGGCCACGTTAAACTGACCACCGATATCATCGGCCTGGTCAAACAAGGTCACCGCATGTCCCCGTTCAGCCGCCACTGTCGCAAAGGCAAGACCCGCAGGACCCGCACCCACAACGGCAATCTTTTTACGGGTTTCTTCCTGTTTCAGCGGAATATAATTCAGCTCGGTCTCATGACAGGCGCGGGGATTGACCAGGCAGCTGGTCAGTTTGGCCTGGAAAGTGTGATCCAGGCAGGCCTGGTTACAACCGATACAGGTGTTGATTTCATCTGCACGATCCTGCTCAGCCTTGATGACAAATTCACCATCCGCCAGGAAGGGGCGCGCCATGGAGACCATGTCCGCCTGACCGTTCGCCAGCACATCTTCCGCCACCTCGGGGGTATTGATACGGTTGGTTGTGACCAGCGGAATACCTACTTCACCTTTCAGTTTCGCGGTCACATCCGTAAACGCCGCGCGAGGCACCATGGTGGCAATGGTGGGAATACGGGCTTCATGCCAGCCAATCCCGGTATTGATCAGGGTGGCGCCGGCTGCTTCCACCTTTTTCGCCAGGGTGACGATTTCATCCCAGACACTGCCGCCTTCCACCAAGTCAAGCATGGACAGGCGATAAATAATGATGAAATCCGTCCCTACCCGCTCACGCACACGACGAATAATTTCGAGCGGCAAGCGAATACGGTTCTCATAACTGCCACCCCAGCGATCCGTTCGCTTGTTAACCCGCTCGGCAATGAACTGGTTAATGAAATACCCTTCAGAACCCATGATCTCAACACCGTCGTACCCGGCTTTCTGTGCCAGTGCAGCGCAATTGATGAAATCCTGAATCTGCCCTTCGATTTCCTCTTCCGTTAACTCATGGGGTTTGAAGGGGTTGATGGGCGCCTGAACTGCAGAAGGGGCAACACTTTTTGGGCTATAGGCGTAACGGCCGGCATGGAGAATCTGCATGCAGATCTTGCCACCTTCCTTATGGACAGCTTCTGTCACAACACGGTGCTCTTCAGCTTCTTCTTCCGTATTCAGCTTGGCAGCGCCCATGGCCACGGCACCTTCGGCATTCGGCCCGATACCGCCTGTCACAATCAGGCCAACACCACCGCGGGCACGTTCGGCATAGAAAGCAGCAAGACGCTCAAAGCCTTTCGGACGCTCTTCAAGCCCGGTATGCATGGAACCCATCAGGGTCCGGTTACGCAGTGTGGTGAAACCGAGATCCAGCGGTTCCAGCAGGTGCGGGTATTTGTCGTGTCCTGACATGCGATTCTCCTCATTCATCAGCAGGCGGTATGACTGTTGTTATACGTGAAGCAGCGACATTGAGGACATTCAATGACGTGATGATGCTCACGAGGGTTTGTCCGCCGTTATTCACGGTTTAGAATCCGGTTTATTGTCCAGACGACAGTAATCGTAAGGACATACCGAAACAATGACCGAAAACAACAAATCACTGACCGTGGATGCACATTGAACGATGAAGCTGGGTGAGTTGTCGCTGAATTTTGCCCTGCCACTGCTGAACGCTACCCGCAGCAGCGGTTATGATCCGATCCCCGTCCTTGAGCGGTTCAGTATTACACCCGAGATGCTGGACAGCCAGCATCAATGGATCTCTATCGGCCGTTTCATGCGGCTGGGGCACGCACTGATTGAATTGACCGGCAATCCGGCGCTGGGACTGAAAGCCGGCGAACACAGCCGCCTGTTTGGATTGGGCCTCTGCGGGTATACCGCCATGACCGCTTCTACGTTGGGTGAAGCGCTGTTACTGCTGGCGCGGTTTGAGCCCTTATACGGGCGCAATATTCGCGGACAATCCCGCTATATGGAAACAGCCGATGCCTGCATCTTCCGGTTTTATTCCATTGCCCCGTACAACGAATACAACCGCTTTGTTGTCGACAGTGTTTTAAGCAGCTGGCGCCAGTTATGTGAATTACTGACCGGAAAAAACAATCTGGTCAGGGAAGTACACTTTGAATTCCCGGCCCCCCATTACGTGGCGGAGTACGTTGATGCTTTTAGCTTGCCTGTACTTTTTGGACAGGCGCATAACCAGCTGGTTCTCGAAAACGATATAAGATCCATTCCATGCCTGTTTTCCAATCGAGCAGATCATGCGCTCTTTCTCAGCCAGTGCGAACAAAGACTACACAGTCTGGCAGAATGGAACAGCTATCGCAGTAAAACGGCTCAGCTCATCGCCACCGTTCTACCCGAAACCACCCCCACCCTGGATGATATCGCTGAAAACCTGCATCTGTCCGCATGGACTTTGCGGCGCAAACTGCAGGAAGAAGCAACCAGCTTCAAACAAGTACTGGATGAAACGCGGCAATCGCTGGCCTGCGCCTGGCTGAAGGAGTCAGACTATGCCCTGTCAGAAATTGCCTTCATGACCGGTTTTTCGTCAACAGAAGCGTTCCAGCGAGCCTTTAAGCGTTGGTGCGGCATCACACCGGGAGAGTTCCGGCGACAGCATCAGGCCGGCCGCCGGAATCGATAGGAGAGATTAGCGATCAGGCAACGATATCGAGCAGTTCGACATCAAAAACCAGGGCGGCATACGGAGGAATCGCGGCACCTGCACCACGCTCACCATAGGCCAGGTTATGGGGAATATGCAGCTTGTACTTGTCGCCCACACGCATCATCTGCAGTGCTTCAACCCAACCGGCAATAACACCTGTCACCGGGAATTCAGCCGGTTCACCACGTGCTACAGAACTGTCAAAGACAGTGCCATCGACCAGCATACCGTGGTAGTGAACACGTACGGTATTATCGCGTGAAGCCAGCGCGCCTTCACCCTCAACAATAATTTCATACTGCAGACCAGACTCGGTTACCTTGACGGTATCCCGCTTGGCATTTTCTGCCAGGTAAGCTTCGCCTTCTGCCATCAGCGCCTTGGCTTTCTCTTCATGGGCAGCCTGCATTTTTTGGCTGATCACGGAAAACGCTTCCTTGACCAGGGCAGGCTCAACAGCCCAACCTTCCCCACGCAGCGCATCCGCCAGGCCCTGCTGGACGCCTTCAATGGACAGCCCTTCAAAGCTCTGCCCGGCCAGCTGGTCACCCATCTGACGACCGATACCGTAACTGGCCTGCTGTTCGTGGGTTTCGTAATGAGACATTCAACTGCTCCGCTGTAGGGTAAAGGGGGCAAGAATATCAGAATGGACAGGAGAAAGGGATACACGACAAACGTGTATTAAAGACATTAAAAAAGCCTGTAATCAATGATTGCAGGCTTTCTGATATGGCGGACCGGACGGGGCTCGAACCCGCGACCTCCGGCGTGACAGGCCGGCATTCTAACCAACTGAACTACCGGTCCGCTTTTTCGCAGCACTTGTCTTGGTGGGTGATGACGGGATCGAACCGCCGACCCTCTGCTTGTAAGGCAGATGCTCTCCCAGCTGAGCTAATCACCCAACACGCTTTCAAACGCCACCTTCGCGGAGAAGGTTGTCACTGACGTCTGCAAGTGGCTACGGGAAGCGCATTCTACAGATTTACCGGTGCAGGTCAATGCCCATTCAGCGAAAATACGACAAATTTAAGATATCCGCCCTTTAATACGACAATCGCATGAACACTTTAACGACGCCGTCCTTTTCTGTCCGATCAATGCGAATCTGACGAACCTGGAGTTGCTCTTTTTCGTTGAGGTAAATCAGCCATCCCAGCAGCTTCTGGTAAGGCACGTCATCAATCCATACCGAAACCCCCTGACGGGCGGGCTGCACACGGGTCAATGCCAGGCCGGATCGCTTACCGGAAGACGCAATCACTGAAGCAGCGTCTTTGGTGGGAGTCATATGAGTAGAAGCCGAAACCACAGACTTTGCCCGATCCAGGTTTGCCATCATCAACGCATGGGTTTCCTTTTCATAGACATAATCCGCGCGCTGCTTGGCTGACCAGCTGGCCACAGGGTGCCAGATTGCAAAATAGACAAACAGCACCGCGAAAAAAATCGACAACACGAGCAGGGCCCGCTGATCACGGCTGGACAATTGCGCATAATAGTCCCGCAAACGTTCCAGGTATGGTGCTAGCGCCTCTGACAATTTACCCATGATAACGTTCAATCCTTACCAGTAAATCAACGGAATCCAACCCAGTCCCGGTTAAGACTGGGACGACTTGATACTGAGCCGTGCAATCACGGTGCTGCCTTCCTGGTTCGCGGTTTCCATGGTCGCTTTCAGACCGGCTTCACGAAGTGCTTCAAGGTATCGGTTAACCGCCTCAAAGCTCACAGCAGCGACGTTCAGTGTCACACCGTCACCGCTCTCATTGAAATCCAGACTCTTGGGTTCTACACCCTTGGCTGCAGCCTCACTACTTACACGGGACATCGTGTTAAGCACCTGCAGGAATCCATTGCTTACGCTGGATGTACCAGCACGCTTGAGAAGACTATTGAACCGGTTCCTGACATCCACAACGGAACGGTCCCCCGGATTGATCTCCTTATAGAGTGCGTAGTTCTGGGCATAATAATTCTCCGCCTGGTGCTGAAACCAGAATCCCTGCCCCACATAAAACACGAACTCAATCGCGATCCATATCCCCGCCACCCAGGCGACCGGACGCCACTGTCGCCAGCGCTTACCCGCCTTTTTAGGACATTTGAAAGCTCCACTGCGAAATTCCACCAGCGCTCTCGCCCTGCGTTTTTCTGACAACAACGACACCAGCGCAGACAGGACACTTCCGCCATGCACTGCCTGTTTCTCTATGGAAACACCTTCGCCTTCCAGGGCTTCGCAGGACGCGATATCAACGTCGTCCTCCGATCGCTCGTAGAGTATTTTTATCCGGGTAATGGAGTCGCCTGGCGCATCAGAGGCAGCATCACCGGCCTGTTCTTCAACAACCGGACTGTCTTGAGACTGCCTGAAAAACGGGTTCAGCAATAAAGGCAGAACCTCGCGGTCAACGGTCTGTGTCGGCTTGCCATGGGTTCCAATCGTCACCATGCCCTGCTCAAACAGCAGCAGAACCGTATCCTCATCGGTATGCCAAAGGCTGTTCTCAGGGACAACACTGACAGGCTCAATCCCGATCTCAGCGAATGTCGCCAGCAGCTGCTGCATCGCGTCAACCGGGATGTGTCCCGCAAGCACACTGTCCCGGCCAGCTTCAGGTAAACCCACAATGTGCTGGTTTTCGACAGTGCCGACCAGGCTTTCCTCGATCAGGTAAGGCAGCGCCTGCTGGAGGTGCTTTTTCTGGGCAGTCGTTACATTCAACCGCTGGAGTCCGGCCATAGTTCCCGGCAATAACACAGTTATCTGCTCTGGCCACTGCTCCGGTACTTCCTCCTGCACCTGTTCCGCCCAGGCCTTCAGATCAGCAAAGGTACCCTGCCGGATGGTCAATGCTTCGTTTACGGCTTCTTCCGTCGCTTGCCCTCTCACCACCCACTGCACAGGGGAAGTTGCGCCTTCTCCATGCACAGATGGCATGATACGAATGACAAGTTCCTGATTCATCAATCACCTCACCGACTCACGCAGGGCTGCAACCCACTTCGGGGACACATCCAGTTCTCGACCAACTACCGTTACTTTGCCTTCATCATCCCTGGCAAGCCGGGAATGGAGATAAAACGTGACATCACGGTACACCGCCTTGACATAAACACTGAAAAAACGGCTTTTTACATCCATGTGCAATGCCTCAATGACTTTTGCATCCAGTTTTCCATTGACCAGAGGGTGTTTCTTGAACATATCCATATCCGACAACCCTTCCCGCCCCCGTCCCTCAACAAAGGCTTTGGCATCAGACTCGCTGAACCGGTCAGACAAACTCTGAAACACAGTAGCCGTCATGGTATTCACGTTCAGCCCGGTCTTACTGTCAGGCAAGACGGTGACATGAGGCAACAACCTTTGGTATTCCTCGGGCGTCAAAATCTGCAACAGCTTTAGTTCAGAGACTGATGCCATCAGGGTATCACCGGTTCGATAAGGCGGAGAGGCTGTCAAATAGAGGCTATCTTCTCCCCCACTGCCAGCAACCTCCTGACCCGAATCAATCCAGTCCCTGATACGGTACGCAAGTCTCGGATCAATTTTTTCATAGGACAGGATTCGAACCAGCGTTTCCAGAATTTCCTTACTCTGACCATCAGCCAGGAGATTCAGGTTAAAACGTCCCTGGTCATCAAGCACCTGAATGGTAATTTCCCCTTCGTCAACCTCGAAACTGTCATTCGCATCCGCCCAGGGCTCAAACCAGTGATCAACAGCCTTCCCGTCCTGCCTGTCCTTTTTTTTATCTTCCTGCAACAGTAACGCCACATATTGCTCTGCACCAAGCGCATAATGTTTCGCCTGCACATACTGCAAATACCGAGACTGCTTTTCCGTATTATGGTAGAGCTTCGTGGCAATATTGGTCGCCACTACCGCAATAATGGCAAAAATCAGCAATACAAAAATCAGCGCCACGCCAGATTCCCGCGACCGTCTCACAAAACGCCCCCTGCCCGGTCGCATCAGCCGCTTCCCCCGTTATTCTGCGAAGGCGATGACGTCCGGGTCTGCACCTGTGGCTGGTAACTCACACCCGGTAGTTGCATTCTGATGTAACCATAATCAGGATGCTCAATCACAACCTCAACCAGTGCCGGTAGCATGTAAGGTCGCAGGCTTTGCTGCTCTGATTGCGGCGGCCACGTTTTGTGCCAGCGTTTCCGATTGTCACGAAAACGGAAACGGATTGCATCGACATCATCCATTAACACCTGGCGCTGGGGTTCCAGTGATATACCCCGATCCAGCACCGGCCAATACCGCCGGACCAACTGTCGATCAGAGAACTCATAGGAAACCCGTTGCAGATCACTGCGTAACTGGCCCGTGATATTGCGCCAACCGGAACGTGTGAACTCGAGCAATTTGCCGTCCTGCCCCGCTATCAAGGCCGGCAGGCGTTGTCCGAACTCATCCCTGACAGGTCGCATCGCCAGCTGCAGCAGGTCTTTTTCCATCATCAACCGGGCACGCTGCATGGTGCCGGCATTATCCCAGACGACCGTCGAAGCCTCCTGCATTTGGGTAACGGATTTCAACAGCCGGTAACAGGCCGTGGCGATCAGGGCGAAAATGGCGATCGCGATTAACAGCTCCAGCAGGGTAAAGCCGCCTGCCCGCTTCAGCGAAGGGGCTTGTGCAGGAATCCGGTCAGACCCCATATCGCCTCCCTCCTGTTTTCCGGCAACTGATTCCCCTGGAAGACACTCACATCAACACGATAAAAACCGGCTTTACTGGTTTCACTGACATCACTCTGTACATACCAGTCACGTCCAGACATCACCTGCGGCCCACCAAAGCTACCTGCCTGCAGGTTGTCTGCATCCTGATAGAAATGATTGATCGCCTGGTCCGCCAGCCAATTGGCCGCGATTCTATCCTGTATCTGGGCAGTGCGTTTGACAGCATTACCGTCAGACAGAAGCAGGGCTGAAGCCGCCACGGCAAAAATCACCAGGGCTATCATCACCTCCAACAGCGTGAATCCTGACATATCCTGCTTCAACCGTTAGCTCCTTTACTGGCCAATACCCTATTCCCACTCAATGAACGGTCACCGCTGCAAAGCCATCAGATGACAGCACCACGATTTGTTCGTGATCCGTAACCATACTCAGCTTAAATGGCGTCATTAACCCATCACTGAACATTACGATCATCGGCTTATTATCATTGTCAGCAAGCGTGGATGTCAGCAGCGGCTCGATCATTTCCAGCTGTATCCGATCCGGCAACGGGTGAGGTTTGTATTGTGCATCCTCCAGTTTGCGCCATGCCTCATCTTCCCTGGACCAGCGCCACCAGTAATAACGGTCTGCTGCCGCGGACAGCCCATATTCCTGCCCATCAAGCAACGCCCGGTCACGAGCCTGCTCCATTAAAATCTGTAAGCGCTGTGACTCATCCAGCAATGCCTGCGCAGATCCAGACGACCGGGGCGCAAGGATAGTGACCCCCAAAATAATGCTGATGATCAATATGACCACCAATATTTCAATGAGCGTAAAGCCCTGCTGACGGAACGTCTGTTGCACGTTCAGTCTTCCCAGTTACCAATTTCCGCATTGATGCCATCACCACCGACCCGGCCATCCGCTCCCAGCGAATAGATATCAAAACTGCGGGTATTGTGTGTACCCGGCACTTCATACTGGTAGGGATGCCCCCAGGGATCGACAGGCACCTTCGGCAGGTAACCATCAGGATTCCAGCGCCGGGGCTCTGGACTGCCCGTGGGTTCCGTTACCAATGCATCAAGCCCCTGCTCGGTACTCGGGTAAAAACCATTATCCAGCCGGTACATTTCCAACGCACTGGCAATCGCATTGACGTCAGTTCTGGCCACTGTCGCTTTCGCCTGATCGGGCCGACTCATGATCGTTGGAACCACCAGCGCCGCCAATATGCCCAGAATGACCACAACCACCATAATCTCTATGAGTGTAAAACCACCCTGCCGCCTGTCCTGTATCATGCCTTAACCTCCTGACACCGATTACCCAATCAATGTATTCATATTCAAAATTGGCAGCAAAATCGCCAACACGATCACCAGCACCACGCCCCCCATCACGACCAGCATAAGGGGTTCAAACAATCCGACCAGCATCGCCATCCGGTTTTCCAGTTCCATCTGCTGGTTCGCAGCCGTCCGGTCGAGCATGGATTCCAGCTCACCGGTTGCTTCACCACTGGCGATCATATGCAGCATCAGTGGTGGAAAATAACCGGATTCCTCCAGCGCCCGATGCAAACTGCACCCTTCGCTAACCTTTCTTGCCACGGTTTTCACCGAAGCCTTCATGGCCTCATTACCCACGACCTGGGCCGCAATGATTAATGCATCTACCAGTGAGACACCGCTGCGGGTCAAAATACTCAATGTCCCGGCAAACTGGGCCGTATTCAGCGACCGACTGAAGCGCCCGATGACCGGGAAGCCTAAAAGCTGCCGGTCCCATCGTAACCGTATATCGGACTGTGCCAGCGCATAACGTGCAGCAAAAAACAGCAAAACACCGATACCGAGCATCCACGGCCAGAACTGCTGAAAGGCCTCACTGACAGCAATAAGCCCACGGGTCACTAACGGCAGCGCCTGCCCACTGTCAATAAAGACCTTGATGACATCCGGCACGACATAACCCAGCAGAAAACTGACAATACCCACACAGGCCAGCATCAATATCACCGGATACAGCAACGCCAGCTGTACCTTCTGCCGTGACTGCATGCGCTGCTCAGTATAATCAGCCAGCTGATTCAACACCTTGTCCAGGTAACCGGCATGTTCACCGGCCGCAATGGTGGCGCGATACATTTGCGGAAAATGACCGGGAAAGGCATCCATACCCTGCGCGAGGGTAAACCCTTCCAGAACCCTGGAGCGGATGGCAAGCAACATATTTTTGAGGCGTCTTTTTTCCTGCTGTGCAGCAACGGCCTGCAGGGCTTCCTCGATGGGCATGGCGGCCTGGATCAGGGTGGCGAACTGGCGCGTGATCAATGCCAGCTGCGAAGCAGAAATACCACGCCCTATTCCCTGAAAGCGTGACTCTCCCTGTTGCGTTTTATGCTCTGCCACTGCATCAACCTGCAGAGGCGTCCACTCCCTGTCACGAAGCACTTGACGGACCTGGCGCTGACTGTCCGCCTCAAGGGTTCCCCGCTGCTGAGCGCCATTTTCATCCAGCGCCAGGTATTCATACGCAGCCATGATATTCTTCCACGCCCTCCAGCCTGTTAATCCCGACGGGTAACCCTGAGTACTTCTTCAAGCGTGGTGACACCGGCCAGCACTTTTTCCCGGCCATCCGCCCGGATACTGGGCATTGTGCGACGCACATAGTCATTGATCGTCTGCTCACCGGCTTCCCGATGAATCATCCGCCGGACCTCATCATCAATGGAGACCACTTCATAAATCCCCGTGCGCCCGCGATAGCCATTGTGCTTACACTCACTGCATCCCGTCGCATGGTATAAGGTGGGCGGATTCGCAGGATCAACTTCAAGCTGGCGACATTCCACTTCATCCGCCAGATAGGGCTGACGGCAGTGCGTACACAAAATCCTGACCAGGCGCTGAGCAATGACACCAATCAGGCTGGATGACAACAGGAATGGCTCAATGCCCATATCATGCAAGCGGGTAATCGCACCGATCGCGGTATTGGTGTGCAGCGTAGAAAGTACCAGATGGCCGGTCAGACTAGCCTGCACAGCAATTTCTGCCGTTTCGGTATCGCGAATCTCACCGACCATCACAACATCGGGATCCTGTCGCAAAATAGCGCGCAGACCACGGGCAAACGTCATATCGACCTTGGTATTAACCTGAGTCTGACCAATACCCTCAAGATTGTATTCAATGGGATCTTCTACCGTGAGGATATTGCGACAGCTGTCATTCAATGATGAAAGGCCTGCATAGAGCGATGTGGTTTTTCCTGATCCGGTCGGGCCGGTAACAAGAATAATGCCATGGGGCTGGGCCAACATATGCTGCAGCGTTGACATAACTTCCTGCCGCATTCCCAGATGTTCCAGGCGTAGGCGTCCGGCCGCTTTATCCAATAGCCGGAGTACAACCCGCTCACCATTACTGGACGGCAGGGTTGATACCCGCACATCCACTTCCTTGCCCGCAACACGCAGTGAGATCCGGCCATCCTGGGGTATACGCTTTTCCGCAATATCCAATCGCGCCATAACCTTGATCCTGGACACCAGCAGAGCGGCCAGATTGCGCTTGAGCGAGAGAATTTCATGCAGAACGCCATCAACACGGAATCGTGCTACCAAACGGGACTCAAAGGTTTCAATATGGATATCAGAAGCGCCTTCCTTGATCGCCTCTGTCAACAGCGCGTTAATGAGTTTGATAACCGGCGCATCGTCCGACTGTTCCAAGAGGTCTTCTGTCTCAGGAACTGCATCTGCAAGACTCACCAGATCCGGGTCATCACCAATACCTGCCACATGCTGCAGGGCGTCCGAGCTGTTTTCGTGGTAGCAGCGGGACATGACGGCAGCAAAAGACTCCTCATCCAGCTGGCGGTATTGCAACGAACTGCCACAAAAGCGGCGCACTTCCGCAATCAACTCAACGGATGGGACATTCAACATGAGCAAAACCGGTTTTCCGTTTTCCTCATCCAGCACCAGGTTGTGACGTCGCGCAAATGCAAAAGGCAGCATTCGCACTGACGCCATTGCATCGGACATTACTGTTTCATGCCCCGGTGCTTCAGTGACCTTCTGCCCCCTAACGGATTCCGGCTGACTTTGATTATTCAAGCATGCAGCTCCTGATTACCCCATTAATAATTATTTGACTGGCCAATCAGTATAACGTTCCTGACAGAGAGGGAACGATTTATTAGTCATAACGTCCAAGTAACAGACTATGAGCTATTATGCTTTGATTTCACCCGTTTTGCAGGTTTTTTGGTAATGACTTACCCCTCTTCAGTCAGAAAGCGGTTTACAGAAAGTCATTTGACGATTTTAAAAAAAATTGCTGTTATCATGTTTGATAATAACTACATTAATAAATCTCTTTCTCTGCACTGCTTGTCCAGGATAATCATGAGAACATGAACAACGAAGTGCTTGATAAATCTCTGAATTTGCTCGTGAAGTACCAGTCAATCATTATACTGGTCATCCTGTCGATTGGGATGCTCGCAACACTGTCTGTGCAATCATTTAATCTGTATCAGACACTGCAGGACAATCCGAACAGCACCCCGCTATCTGACGACGAAACCACACAACCGTCATTATCCATCTCCGACTTCCGCTTCCTGTTTGGTGAAGCCAGTGAACCAGAGTCAGAGCCGGTCACCCGGGAACTCCCCAAAACCAGCCTGAACCTGACATTGCGGGGAGCACTGGCAGGCGATACAACCCATGACTCCAGCGCCATCATCCAGGACAGCAGCGGCCAGGACCGTTTTTACCGGATAGGCGATACGCTCCCGGGCGGTGCAGTGCTGGACCAGGTTCATCCCCATCATGTGGTTATTCGCTATCAAGGTTCCCTGCAAAAACTGATTTTCCCGGAAATATCCACTGACATGGGGCTGGAATCGGTGGCATACCCGCAAACACCGGCCACGCCGAAAGAGATACCCGGCCTGAGCGATCAATACCAGGAGAACGCCAAGGCCCTTGAAGATCGAATGGAACAGCTGCGCCAGCGCTTACAGCAGGCTCAGGGGAATTAGCCTTAGCTAACAATAAATTGTACAGGTTGCCAATGACTATGCTTTCAACAGAGCGAGCAGGCATGAAAAGCCTCGGTGTATTGACACTCACTCTGCTGTTCACGTGCCTTCCTGCGCTTGCTGAACAGCCGGCACAGATTAATCAGGCTGTATCCGATGGTGCATCAACCGCCAATAAACGCTGGACGCTAAATCAACAGAATGCTGATATCAGGGAATTCATTGCCCAAATTGCCAATATTACCGGTGACACCTTTGTTATCGATCCCCGGATAAAGGGCGGTAATACCGTCACGGTCATCTCATCGACCCCTATGAACCAGGAACAGATTTACGACATCTTCCTGGAAGTCCTAAGCGCTAACGGCTACGCGGTCATCCCCAAGGGCAACGCCAAAAGCATTATTCCAACAACCACCGCAAAAACCGCCGGTACAGCACCAGACACAAGCAAAAAACCTGGTAACGCCACTATGGTGACCCGAGTACTTGACCTGCACAGCGTCTCAGCGGTTGAAGTGATTCCAATAATCCGCCCCTTGATTGCACAATATGGTCATGCCGCTGCTTCGTCATCTGGTAATGCCGTGGTAATCAGCGACCTGGCTGACAATGTCGAGCGCATTACACGCCTGGTAAAAGATCTTGATGACGCCAGCGACAATGATTACGAAGTCATTAAGCTAGAACATGCCTGGGTAGGAGACGTCAGTAAAATCATTCAGGACACGCTATCCAGCAATAAAGGACCGCTACCCAGCAGCCTTCAGGTGATTGCCGACGAGCGCAGCAACAGGTTGGTTATCAAGGGAAATGCCAATAAACGCGCCCGGGTCAGAAAACTGGTTCATACGCTGGATGAACAAGGCATCCGTACATCATCCACAAGTGTTATGTTCCTGCGCTATGCCGATGCTAAAAATCTGGCTGAAATTCTCAGCGAAGCCTCCCAGTCCATTAAAGATGGCAATGGCAGCTCCCAAACCAGCTCAAGCAGCTCAAGACAAGCCGGCATTCCAAGCTCGGCACCTGCAAGACAGAGCAGCTCGTCTCGCAGCAGTAATAAATTGGGTGGCAATATCTTTATCAAAGCAGACGAAACAACCAATGCCCTGGTCATGATCGCTGACCCAAACACGCTAAAAGAACTTGAAACACTCGTTAGACAGCTGGATGTACGCAGAGCCCAAGTGTTAATTGAAGCAGCCATTGTCGAAGTTTCTGGCGATGTTAACGATGCGCTCGGCATCCAATGGGGTATTGGCGGTAAAAACACCTATTCGAGTAATACGGCTAACCCTGTATCCGTGGTCGGCGCCCCATTACCTGATATCAATATCGGCACAGTCGCATTAAGAAACAGTAATTTCGGGGTTCTCATCAATGCACTGAGTAACCGCACAAAAACCAATCTGCTCTCTACCCCGAGCATGATCACACTCGATAACGAAGAAGCAGAATTTGTAGTCGGCCAGGAAGTCCCTTTTCAAACAGGCTCTTATACCAGCGGGGGAGACTCAAGCACCAACCCGTTCACAACAACAGAAAGAAAACCGGTGGGTTTAACGCTTAAAGTCACACCTCATATCGGTGATGGTGAATCGCTGCGATTAGAAATAGAACAGGAAATTTCCAATCTACTGGATAACTCTTCTACCCTGACACAGAGTGGCGACCCCATCACCAGCCAACGAAAAATCAAGGCGACCATTATCGTTGATGATGGCAATACCGTTATTCTCGGCGGCTTACTGCAAGACGACATCCAAAAAGGCACATCAAAAGTACCTTTTCTGGGTGATATCCCCTTACTCGGCGGCTTGTTCACCAATACAACAGATAAACGCACCAAGAAAAACCTGATGCTTTTTATCAAGCCGAGCATCATGCGTACGCCTGAGTCTCTGACTAATGCGACCAACCAAAAATATTCAACGCTCAAACTGATTCACGATGGCAAGGCCACATCACCCGTGAGCGGTAGCATGCCGGATACCGCAGCCAAGCTCTTTGAGCTGCGCCTGAAGAATTAGTATTCATACCGGTGCAGAGGCCATGACTTCTGCACCTAATCTCTCCCACTACACCGCACACATCAAACCAAGACCAAACACCATAAAGACACGCCCCGTCATAGGCGGCAAACGTGATAAATCCTTGCAACCACTCAGCAGCAAATGAACAGGCCAATACAGGAAGGCAACCGATGGCAGCAGCCACATCGGCTCATGGATAGAGTCAGATACTGCAAGCCATAGGACTACAGCAAAAAGCACCAAGAAAAGAATCATGTAGAGTGATCGTCCAACGGCAAACCCAAAACGCACGGTAAATGTTTGTATATGGCGTCGGCTGTCATCTTCTACATCCCGCAGTTCATTTGCCAAAAGCACCAGGCTCGACAAAATGGATAAAGGCAAGGCCAGCAGCAAAGCACGAAAAGACCAGTCACCACTGACCGCCATATAGGCACCTTCAACCATCAGCAGCCCCGTAAAAACGAAAACTGCGACCAGCCCAAGCCCCCGTTCTTTAAGATTGACAGGCTCTGCCGTATAAAAATACCCACCAGCCACACCGAGCAGACCAATCAATAGAAGCTGCCATCCCGTATGACTCACCAAATAAAGGCCGAGCAAACAAGCCACAATCGCCATTGCCATGGCGCACTGAGCATTCAAGCGGATCTGATGCATCACACTTTTGGCCAACGGAGAGGTTTGTCGCTGCCAAAAGTTAAGATCAGCGTAATCATTAAACAGATTTGTTGCGGCCTGTAACAGAACACCTGCAATCATCACTAAAACAGATCGTAACAAGTGACCTTCACCCGATTGATAGGCGAGCGTCACACCGAGACCACAGGTCATCAGCGCCACACTAAAAGAGAAGGGTCTTAATGCGCGAAAAAAACGGTATTTCTGCGGAAACTCAATGGCCTGCTGCATGCCTGTCAACCTGTTATCAACCCGGTGGCGAAGCATAGAGGATTCACAGGTAATGGGCTATTCGTTAAGAAACCTATAAAAAAACCGCAGCCTGTTTGCAGGCTGCGGTTTTTCCTACCAGCAGACTTTTTTTACAGTTCCTTCAAGATGTCGTCAGGGCTTTGGTAATCGAGATTTTGCGCCTCTGCCACACTCTTGCAGGTAACAACACCCTTACAGACGTTCAAACCATTAAGCAGATGTCGATTCTCTTCCATCGCCTTTCCAGGCCCCTTGTCTGCGAGCTGAAGTACGAAAGGAATGGTTGCATTATTCAGCGCAATGGTAGATGTACGAGCAACAGCACCAGGCATGTTAGCGACACAGTAATGAACCACATCGTCAACAATGTAAGTCGGTTCTGCGTGCGTTGTTGCATGAGAGGTTTCACAGCAACCACCCTGGTCGATTGCCACATCAACGATGGCTGCACCCGGCTTCATGGAGCGAATCATCTCGCGCGTGATCAGCTTGGGTGCAGCAGCGCCTGGAATCAGCACACCACCGACCACCAGGTCTGCCTCGACCACATATTCTTCAATCGCCTGAAACGTTGAGAAAACTGTCTTGATGCGATTGCCAAATTGCTGATCCAACCGTCTGAGTACATCCAGTGAACGATCAAGCACGGTGACATCAGCGCCCATTCCCACTGCCATCAGGGTTGCGTTATAGCCAACAACACCGCCACCAATCACCACAACATTTGCAGGTTCAACCCCTGGCACGCCCCCCATCAAAACACCACGACCACCCATGGCCTTTTCGAGGCAATGTGCGCCAGCCTGAATAGACATACGCCCTGCCACTTCCGACATCGGTGCCAGCAGCGGTAAACGACCCGCATTATCTGTCACGGTTTCATAGGCAATACAGGTAGCGCCAGAAGCGATCAAATCACTGGTTTGAGGGACGTCTGGCGCCAAATGCAGATAGGTAAACAGTGTCTGTCCAGGGCGCAACATCTTGCGCTCAATCGCCTGAGGCTCCTTGACCTTGACGATCATGTCAGCACGGGCGAAGACTTCTTCTGCCGTAGGAACAATCTCCGCACCTGCAGCCAGGTAGGCAGCATTGTCGAACCCAATAGCGGCACCCGCATTATTCTCAACAATGACAGAATGCCCTCTGCCTACCAGTTCTTTTACAGCAGCAGGAATCAAACCAACGCGATATTCATGATTCTTGATTTCAGCGGGTACACCTAACAGCATGTTCCACTCCTTTCTTGCTTCATTCCAGATCTTACAACTAAGTATAAACACCTAACTTAAATTATTGTCACTGTATTTTTATCCTATGGCAGCGTTTTACACTGTTTTAATATCTATTTTAGAAATAAAAAAGGGCGCTATTTAGGCGCCCTTTTTTTATAACTCTCTGTTTTTACCAGCCGGTGATTTCTTTTAAGGCTTTACCGATATCAGCAAGACTGCGGACTGTCTTGACCCCGGCATCATTTAACGCTGCAAATTTATCATCGGCAGTCCCCTTACCTCCCGAGATAATTGCACCAGCATGCCCCATGCGTTTCCCTGGTGGCGCTGTGACACCGGCAATATAGGATACAACAGGCTTGGTCACATGATCCTTGATATAAGCTGCAGCCTCTTCTTCCGCCGTACCGCCAATCTCGCCAATCATGACAATAGCTTCAGTACTGTCATCAGCCTCGAAGAGCGCAAGAATATCGATAAAGTTTGAGCCCGGAATGGGGTCACCACCAATACCAACACAGGTTGACTGACCAAAGCCATAGTCTGTCGTCTGCTTGACCGCCTCATAGGTCAGGGTACCGGAGCGGGATACAATACCTACTTTACCCGGCTTGTGAATATGCCCGGGCATAATACCGATCTTGCACTCACCCGGTGTAATGACACCCGGGCAATTGGGGCCAATCAACCGGACACCCAACTCATCACACTTGATCTTGCATTCCAGCATATCCAGTGTCGGGATACCTTCTGTAATACATACAATCAGCTGAATACCGGCATCAGCCGCTTCCAGTATAGAGTCTTTACAGAATGGAGCCGGCACGTAAATGACAGACGCTTCAGCACCGGTTTGTTCGACAGCTTCACGCACCGTATCAAAGACCGGCAAGCCCAGGTGTGTCTGGCCACCTTTACCCGGCGTGACACCACCCACCATGCGCGTACCGTAATCGATGGCCTGCTCTGAGTGGAATGTCCCCTGGGAACCTGTGAAGCCCTGACAGATGACGCGGGTCTCTTTATTGATGAGAATGCTCATTTGCCCCCCTCCGCAGCTTTCACCACCTGCTCTGCAGCTTCCGTGAGACTGTTGGCTGCAATGATATCCAGACCACTGTCTGCCAGTGTCTTGGCACCCAGTTCTGCGTTATTACCTTCCAGTCGAACAACAACAGGCACATTCACGCCCACTTCTTTAACAGCGCCGATGATACCTTCAGCAATCAGGTCGCAACGCACAATACCGCCAAATATATTCACCAGAACAGCCTTCACGCTGTCATCTGACAAAATAATCTTGAAGGCTTCAGAGACCCGCTCTTTGGTTGCGCCGCCTCCTACATCCAGGAAGTTTGCCGGCTGACCACCATGTAGCTTGATGATATCCATGGTTCCCATGGCAAGACCTGCGCCATTTACCATGCAACCAATATTGCCATCCAGCGCAACATAATTGAGTTCCCACTGGGCAGCATGTGCTTCGCGCGGATCATCCTGGGAAGGATCATGCATCGCTTTCAGCTTGGGCTGGCGGTAGAGAGCATTACTGTCGATATTGATTTTGCCATCCAGGCAAAGAAGGTCGCCGGACTCGGTGATAACCAGCGGGTTGATTTCCAGCAGCGCCAGATCGTAGTCCGTGAACAGTTTGGCCAGCCCCAGGAACACCTTGGTAAACTGCTTGACCTGTACTGCATTCAAGCCCAGCTTGAATGCCAGCTCCCTAGCCTGGTAGGGTTGTGCGCCTGTCAGGGGATCAATGGTCGCCTTGAGAATTTTTTCAGGGGTTTCTTCCGCCACTTTCTCGATTTCAACACCGCCTTCCGTGGAAGCCATGAAGACCACACGACGGGTTGAACGATCGACAACAGCGCCAAGATAAAGCTCGCTGGCAATATCCGTACAGGATTCCACCAGAATACAGCTGACCGGCTGCCCCCGCTCATCCGTTTGATAGGTCACCAGTCGGTTACCCAACCACTGCTCAGCAAAAGCACGAATCTCTTCCTTGCTTTTAACCAGCTTGACGCCACCGGCCTTACCACGCCCCCCAGCGTGGACCTGCGCCTTCACCACCCAGTGATCACCACCTACCTTATCCGCTGCTGCAACCGCTTCCTCAGGAGTTTTGCAGGCAAAACCCACGGATACGGGCAGACCATACTCTTTGAAGAGCTGTTTGGCCTGGTATTCGTGCAAGTTCATGCTATTGACCCTTCCCTCATCTCAGATGATTCGGTTTTTTATTACTCGTTATGGCAGGCCCTGGAAGCCCTACCCTTTGACTTCTGGAACAAATATAAACGCTGGTTATATTCTTATTTTTGAGCTGGCGGGCGACAAGGCCCGCCAGAGTTCGATCAGGTGAGAGTCTCACCCTGCAGATTATTTACGCTTGCGGTTAGCGATGTGAATGGCATGCCCATCAACTGCCAGTGCCGCCTCATGCAACGCTTCACTGACGGTTGGGTGTGAGAACATGGTCAATGCCAGATCCTCGGAGCTGGCAGCGAACTCCATCGCAATAGCGCCCTGCTGAACCAGTTCGGCTGCTGCAGGACCAATCACGTGGACACCGAGGATACGATCGGTTTTCTTGTCAGCAATCACTTTGACAAAACCATCGGTATCGTTAGATGCCATAGCACGTCCACTGGCAGCAAATGGGAATGTGCCCACTTTATACTCTTCAGCGCCAGCCTTGACCTCTTCTTCCGTTTTACCAACCCATGCGATTTCAGGATGGGTATAGATTACGGACGGAACCAGATCATAGTTAACCTGTGCAGGTTGACCAGCAATGAGCTCAGCAACCATGACACCTTCTTCAGAGCCTTTATGGGCAAGCATCGGGCCGCGAACCACATCACCAATGGCATAGACACCAGGAACATCGGTTCTGCACTGCTCATCAACAAAGATGAAACCGCGCTCATCCAGATTGACACCAGAATCTGGTGCAATCAGGTTTTCAGTCAATGGGCGACGACCAACGGCAACAATCAACTTGTCAAATACTTGTGACTGCTCTTCGCCATTCTGGTCGGTATATTTGACGGTGACTTCATTACCATTCACGTCAGAGCCCGTTACGCGAGCTCCCAGACGAATATCCAACCCCTGCTTCTTGAAGATCTTGGCGGCTTCCTTGGCAATCTGCTGATCAGCCGTGGCCAGGAAACGATCCTGCGCTTCCAGCACAGTCACTTCCGACCCCAGACGTGCCCAGACACTACCCAGCTCAAGACCAATAACACCTGCACCAATAACCCCTAGACGGCCAGGTACCTGCTGGAATTCCAGCGCACCGGTAGAATCCACAATAATGTCGCCATTAAGCGGTGTAGGCGGGATCTCAACAGGTACCGAACCCGTTGCAATAACCACGTTCTCGGCATCCAGAACCTGGCTGGATCCATCCGCTGCTGAGACATTGACCTGCTTACCTGGCAGCACAGTGCCGGTTCCTTGGATCAGGGTCACGCCGTTAGCCTTGAACAGACCGCCGACACCCTGAGTCAGGTTGCCAACAATCTTGTCCTTACGCTGAATCATGGCAGGGACATCAATACCCACTTCACCCGTGGTAATGCCATGCACATCAAAATGCTTTTTGGCTTCGTAATATTTGTAGGAGCTATCAAGCAGCGCCTTGGAGGGGATACAGCCCACATTCAGGCAGGTTCCGCCCAGTTTGGCTTTGCCCTTTTCATCCACCCACTTCTCGATACAGGCCGTTTTAAGGCCCAGCTGGGCTGCACGGATGGCACAGACATAACCTGCAGGTCCTGAGCCTATTACCACCACGTCGTATTTTTCAGCCATATCGCTTTCCCGGATTCAAAACAATTATCTGGGGGCAGTCGAAGCCACCCCCTGTCGAAAACAAATCAGACATCCAGCAGCATACGTGCAGGATCTTCCAACAACTCTTTCACAGTGACCAGGAAGCCTACCGCTTCCTTGCCGTCCAGCAAACGGTGATCATAGGAAAGCGCAAGATACATCATGGGAAGTACAACCACTTCACCATTGACCGCCATGGGACGCTCCTGAATCTTGTGCATACCGAGAATCGCCGACTGTGGCGGATTCAGAATCGGTGTTGAAAGCAGTGACCCGAACACACCGCCGTTGGATATCGTGAAGGTTCCCCCCGTCATCTCCTCAATGGAGAGTTTTCCTTCCTTGGCCTTTTCACCGTATTCCCTGATTTTTAATTCAACATCGGCGAGACTCATATCCTCAGCATTACGAAGCACTGGCACAACCAGACCACGATCACTGGACACAGCCACACCCACATCCTGATAGCCATGATAAACAATATCATTCGCATCTATAGACGCATTTGCCACAGGGTAACGCTTTAACGCTTCTACGCAGGCTTTTACGAAAAAGGACATAAAGCCCATTTTGACATTATGCCGCTTCTCAAACAGATCCTTGTATTGGCGACGAAGATCCATGATGGGTTTCATGTTCACTTCATTGAACGTGGTCAGCATGGCCGCAGATTGCTGCGCCTCAACCAGTCGCTCGGCAATACGTGCTCTCAAGCGGGTCATTGGAACACGCTTTTCTACCCGGTCACCATCAAACACCGGCGCGATGGCCTCAGGCGCAGGAGCTTTGGGAGTGCTCGGCGCTGGTGCGCTAGCAGGTTTCGAGGCAGCAGCGGCTGCGCCAGACTCGACGTAATTAATAACGTCTTCTTTGGTGACCCGGCCACCTTTACCAGTACCAGCCACTGCACCATGATCAATACCATGTTCGTCAGCCATGCGGCGTGCGGCAGGGCTCAAGTGCGCACCACCCTCAGGTTGTGCTGTCGGGGCTGGAACAGAAGCAGTTTCCGCCTCTGCAGATGCAGGCTGAACCACTCCGCCCTCACCTTCTTCGAAGATACCAATTAATTCTTCGCTAAGGACTGTCTCTCCTTCAGCTTTAATCACTTCTTTAAGGACGCCATCCGCAGGAGCGACAATTTCAAGGACAACTTTGTCAGTCTCAATATCCGCTAACAGTTCATCACGGGCACAAGCCTCACCCGGCTGTTTATGCCAACTGGCAACAGTACCGTCAGCCACAGATTCAGGGAAGGTTGGTGCTTTGATTTCAATGGCCATGTCGATTTAGTTCCTTGAACGATTCTGTTTCAGTGCTGCTTCAGTTGAGACCCAACGCATCCGCTACCAGTTTCTGCTGCTGCTCCACATGAATAGACATGTAGCCGCAAGCCGGTGCCGCAGACGCTTCGCGGCCAGCATACTGCAGTTGCAACTGCTGATTACTGTGTTGGCCAATAGCGCGATGCATATGATGCTGACTGCAATACCAAGCCCCCTGATTCATGGGTTCCTCCTGACACCAGACGACAGACGTCAGGTTTGGATAACCTGCGATCAGTTCATCAAGATCTTCCTGCGGGAATGGATACAGTTGCTCAATACGAATGATCGCGACATGATCCAACCCTTCAGCACGGCGCTTTTCAAGCAAGTCGTAATACACTTTCCCACTGCACATGACGAGCCGTGTTATCTGGGACTGTTCATGTTCATCAGTCTCTGGAATCAGCGTCTGGAATGAACCATCAGCCAATTCTTCCAGCGAAGAAATCGCTAACTTGTGGCGAAGCAGACTTTTAGGCGTGAATGCAACGAGCGGCTTACGCAAAGGTCTCAGCACCTGTCTACGCAGCATATGGAATACCTGAGCAGGCGTGGTCGGCACACAGACCTGGATATTATGTTCTGCACACAACTGCAGGAAACGCTCAAGGCGCGCAGAAGAATGCTCAGGTCCCTGACCTTCGTAACCATGCGGTAATAACATGGTCAAGCCACACAGGCGTCCCCACTTGTGCTCACCACTGGCAATAAACTGGTCAATGACTACCTGAGCACCATTAGCAAAGTCACCAAACTGCGCTTCCCAAATCACCAGTGATTTAGGTGTTGTCGTTGCGTAACCGTATTCAAATGCAAGAACGGCTTCTTCTGACAAGACGGAATCGTAAATCTGCAACTGGGGTTGCCCTTCAGCCAAGTGAGCTAATGGAACCCAGGTTGAACCATCTTTCTGGTTATGTAAGACAGCATGGCGGTGAGAAAAAGTTCCTCGACCAACATCCTGCCCTGTCATTCGGATAGGATGCCCTTCTTTTAGCAGGCTGCCATAAGCCAGGGTTTCAGCCATACCCCAGTTGATTGGCAATGCACCAGCAGCCATTTTTCTGCGGTCGTCAAGAATCTTGCCCACCTGCCGCTGTGCGACAAAGCCTTCCGGGGTGTCGCAGACTTTCTGGCCCAGCTCCTGGAGTATGCTGAGTGCAACACGAGTATCATGTCGCGCTGTCCATTCATGTCCGAGGTAAGGGGCCCAGTCGACATAAAGCTCTTTATTGGGTTCTTTTACCAAGCTCTTGGCAACATGCAAACCGCTTTCCAGTGCATTGCGATAATCGTCGACCAGTTTCTTGTCCTGCTGTTCTGTCAGGACATCCTGTGCAAGTAAATGCTCGGCATAGAGCGTACGCGACGTTTTTTGAACCTTAATTTTCTGGTACATCATCGGCTGCGTACCTGACGGTTCATCCGCCTCGTTATGACCACGGCGACGGTAACACACCAGATCAATAACGATATCTTTCTTGAACTCCATCCGATAATCCATGGCCAGTTTTGTAGCAAATACAACGGCCTCTGGATCATCACCATTCACATGCAGGATGGGCGCACCGACCATTTTTGCAACATCCGTACAGTATTCCGTAGAGCGGGCATCATCACGTCGGCTGGTTGTGAAACCCACCTGATTATTAATAACAATATGAACCGTACCACCCGTACCATAGGCTCGGGTCTGGGACAGCTGGAACGTTTCCATGACAACACCCTGCCCGGCAAAGGCCGCATCGCCATGCAATGAGATCGGAACAACCGAATGACGCTCAGCGTCACTTCTACGATCCTGTCTTGCCCGGACAGACCCTTCGACTACGGGGCTGACAATTTCGAGATGAGATGGATTGAAAGCGAGAGCAAGATGAACCTCCCCTCCCGGCGTCATCACATTAGAAGAAAAGCCCTGATGATATTTGACATCACCCGATCCATTCTCAGCAATTTTCTTTCCTTCAAACTCTTCAAACAGCTCTGAAGGGTTCTTACCGAGAATGTTGACCAATACATTTAAACGCCCACGGTGTGCCATGCCAATGACGATCTCCCGAGCGCCATAAGTGCCTGCACGCTGAATCAACTCATCCAGCATCGGAATCAGCGACTCACCACCTTCAAGGCCAAAGCGTTTTGTTCCGGGATACTTGGTGCCGAGGTATTTTTCCAAGCCTTCAGCGGCAGTCAGTCGTTCCAGCAAATGATGCTTTGCATCAACACCGATAGCGGGGCTGGACTGCACACTTTCCAGACGCTGCTGAAACCAGCGACGCTGCTGTGTGTCAACGATATGCATGAACTCAGCACCGATACTGCCACAGTATGTCCGCTGCAACAGTTGAACAATGTCTCCGAGCGACGCTTCTTCTTTGCCGATAAACAGTGAACCGGTCTGAAAGTCAGTATTCAGGTCCGCTTCACTTAAACCATGATGTTCAAGCGCCAGGTCTGGCACGACCTCTCGCCCCATAATCCCCAGGGGATCTATTTTGGCATTCTGATGGCCACGCACCCGGTAGGCACTGATCAATCGCAGAACAAGAACCTGCTTTTTCTCATGCTCACTGCTGACAGTACCGGCACCCACCGGCTGCTGGCGGGTTTTATTGCGGGCTAGAAGAAGGAAATTATCACGTATAGCAGAATGAGGGACATCAGCACTCTGGGAATCGGCCACCTGAGGCAACCGTGAAAAATAATCGCGCCATTCCTCCGGTACAGTATTAGGGTCTCGGAGATAACTTTCGTACAGTTCTTCAACGTATGCAGCGTTTCCCCCGGATATATGAGCTGAGCCCCACATCCGCTGCATCACACCATCTTGCATTATCCTGTAACCCCACTCAATTGGGTCACTATCTGATGTCGAAACCGGAGAGTGCTTGTGCAGTGGAAGCGTCGGGTAAAAATCGCTTCAGCCGCTATTCCCCACAGATAGTCCGGGTGTTGCCCGGTCGCCCCTGCTGGTTAAAACCGTTACTGGCTGACAAAACAATCCTTCCGCCACAATAACGGACAGAAATATCGGATAGCAAGGCAGCCCCTTGGATAGACACTTTTTGAGCACTTATCCAGACAAAATCAGCCGGATAAATATAACAATCCGAACTGTACGAATCCACGCACTAATTATAGATGTTATTAAAGTCGGTGATAACTGATCATTTACAAAATACAACAATCAAAAAGCCAATTTCTCAACGTCTATTATTTGACAGGGCTCCCGACGGAGCCCTGACTATTTATGTGCCACTTCTCAGCAGCATATCCCTGATGTGACCGATTGCCCTTGTAGGATTCAGGCCTTTTGGACAGACGCTGACACAGTTCATGATTCCCCTGCAGCGAAAGACGCTGAACGGATCATCCAATGCAGACAAGCGCTCCTGAGTTGCTGTGTCACGACTATCCGCAAGGAAACGATAAGCCTGAAGCAACCCTGCCGGCCCAACAAACTTGTCAGGATTCCACCAGAAAGAAGGACAGGATGTTGAGCAACAGGCACACAGTATGCACTCATACAACCCATCCAACTTGCTACGCTCTTCTGGCGATTGCAGCCGTTCAATAGCAGGAGGAGAGGTATCATTGATCAGATACGGCTTCATCTTTTCATACTGCTTATAGAAAAGACTCATATCCACGACCAAATCACGAATCACCGGCAGGCCAGGCAGCGGCCTTAATACCAGCTTGCCTTTGCGCACTGCTTCAGAGAGCGGTGTAATGCACGCCAGGCCATTGGTACCACTGATATTCATGCCGTCAGAGCCGCAAACCCCTTCCCGGCACGAACGTCGATATGACAATCCAGAATCCTGCTCTTTCAACAGATTCAGGACATCAAGCACCATCAAATCCTTACCTTCAGGCACTTCAAGCTTGAAATCCTGCATATAAGGCGCGTTATCCGTTTCCGGATTGTAACGATAAACACTCACATTCAGCGTCATAATCTCCCCCATCACCTTAATATGTACGGATTTTCGGCGGGAACGGCTCCATGGATTTTGGAGCAAAGTTCACATCCCGCTTACCAATTCGCTTGTCGGCAGGGAAATAGATGGAGTGCTTGAGCCAACTTTCATCATCGCGCTCCTGGAAGTCATTCCGGGCATGCGCTCCGCGGGACTCCTTCCGTTCTTCCGCAGCAACCGCCGTTGCATAAGCGACTTCATAGAGGTTTTCCAGCTCAAGCGCTTCAATACGTGCGGTATTAAATGCCTGACTTTTATCTTCGAGGTGCAGATTTTGGAGTCGCTGACCGATCTCATTCAGCATGCCCAACCCTGTTTGCATGCTTTCGCCTTCGCGGAATACACCAAAATAAAGCTGCATGGTATTTTGCAGATCTTTCCGCACCGCAGCGACACTTTCACCGGTCGCGCTGGCATTCAAGCGATTCAAACGAGCCATGGCCTGATCCAGATCGGTATCACTGGCATCCATGCTATCAAAACCTTCTTTCAGGCTTTTCTCTATCTGCAGACCTGCAGCTCGACCGAAGACCACGAGATCCAGCAGTGAGTTGCCACCCAGGCGGTTAGCACCATGCACAGACACACAGGCAGCCTCACCGCAGGCATACAACCCATCAATAATGGCATCTTCCCCGTTTTCGATCTGCGTAAGCGCCTGCCCACCAATATTTGTTGGAATACCGCCCATCATATAATGACAAGTTGGCACAACAGGGATGGGCGCCTTGACGGGATCGACATGCGCAAATGTCCGTGAAAGTTCACAAATACCCGGCAACCTGAGATTCAAGGTTTCCTCACCCAAGTGATCCAGCTTAAGGAGCACGTGATCCTTATTTGGACCACAACCACGCCCTTCAAGAATCTCAATAACCATGGAGCGAGCAACAACGTCACGACCTGCAAGATCCTTGGCGTTAGGTGCGTAGCGCTCCATAAAACGCTCACCTTCACTGTTAATCAGGTAGCCACCTTCACCGCGACACCCCTCCGTGACCAAGGTTCCCGCACCATGAATACCGGTTGGATGGAACTGCCACATTTCCATATCCTGAACCGGGAATCCTGCACGTAACGCCATCCCTACACCATCACCGGTGTTAATCAGGGCATTCGTGGTGGACTTATAAATCCGACCGGCACCACCAGTAGCAAGAACCGTTGCCTTGGCTTTGATATAGACGGTTTCACCGGTCTCGATACAAATGGCAACAACACCAACAACCTGGCCGCGCTGATTTTTCACAAGATCAACGGCATACCATTCATTAAAGAAGGTTGTACCGCCCTTGAGGTTTGCCTGGTACAAGGTATGCAGCAGCGCATGACCTGTACGGTCAGCCGCAGCACACGTTCTGGCTGCCTGACCACCTTTACCAAAATCTTTAGACTGACCACCAAAGGGACGCTGATAGATACGACCAGTTTCGGTACGGGAAAATGGCAACCCCATGTGCTCCAACTCAAACACAGCCTGAGGGCCTACAGAGCACATATACTCAATGGCATCCTGATCGCCAATGTAGTCTGACCCTTTAACGGTGTCATACATGTGCCAGCGCCAATCGTCATTGGGGTCAGCACTGGCAATCGCACAGGTAATTCCACCCTGCGCAGAAACCGTATGCGAACGCGTGGGGAAAACCTTGGTAACACAAGCCGTCCTCAGCCCTGACTCAGTCAGCTGCAGGGCAGCACGCATACCGGCACCACCGCCACCGACCACAATGGCATCAAAAGACAGAGTTCGAATTCCGGTCATAAATCATAGCCCCCACAAGATCTGGATCCCCCAGACCACATAGCTGAACATCGCAACACCACAAAGCGCCTGAAAAGAAAACCGAATAAACAGTGCCTTGCTACCCAGCGCCTTTTCGGTCAGATAGTCAGTGGAAATGGTCCACATTCCCACCCAGGCATGGGCACCCAGAGCAAGCAGCGCCATCATGGTAAAGACACGCATCCAGGTCTGCTGAAAAAGTGCACTCCACTGTTCAAAACCCAGACCGGGATTGACCACCAGATAAATCGTCAGGAAAACACAGTAAGCGGCAAGGACAATGGCGGTAACACGCTGCACCATCCAGTCGTACAGCCCACTCCGAGAAAGGTTTGTAATATTGGTTACCATACCCACACCCCCGCAAGAACAATCAGGACCGCAGAAGCTGCGATCGTAAGCTTGGCGCCCACCACGCCAGAGGCTTTACCTTCACCAATACCGATATCCATGAAGAGATGCTTCACACCGGCCACAAAATGATAGGCCAGCGCAGACAACAAACCCCATGCGATAAACTTGGCAATTGGACTCTGCAGGCATTCCTTCAACTGCTCAAACCCCTCTTTCGAGCCAAGCGAAAGATCAAGTCCATAAAGAAGAAACGCGATGCCAACAAACAAAATGACGCCGGAGATACGGTGAAGAATTGAGGTATAGGCTGGTAACGGCAACCTTATAGTAGTTATGTCGAGGTTGACTGGTCTTTTGCTATTCACGAGTGATCTACCTTAACTGGTCCGCCAAGGACATTTTTTTGCTGGATTTTTGTGCGTGATCTGAAGAGGGCAGTCACTTGCCAGCATCCCACACCTAAGTACCGACTACCCAAGGCTTACGGCCTCGCAGTATAGACATCTCGGTTTTTAATTACAACGACTTAGCCCACTACACACCAATCATAACCCTAGGTTATCAAAGACAAAAATGCCTGCACCACGACGCATCACACCCAACCCAAAACGCCCCAGTAAAGTGCGCAATCCATGCGTAAAAATCGGTAACTCTTCAAGCCTTATTTAAGTACATTCTCTATTGACGTCAGCGTTTGACAAAAACTTTTATGTCTCTATAGTTGAGCCGACTTCACAATAATGAACCCTGATCGGTTGATCATAATTGATACAAAACGGCAAGGGTTCTCTATAAACAATAGCCAAGAACAGCATGATAGGAGGCCAGATGGCTGAGAAGCTTGCGCGGCTGACCATTGAAGGTTCTGATCTCTCTCTGGAGTTACCCGTTCTTAGCGGAACCACAGGACCAGATGTTATTGATGTCCGGGGACTGACCAGCAATGGTTACTTCACCTACGACCCGGGCTTTGTATCCACCGCATCCTGCGAATCCAAAATCACCTATATCGATGGTGAAAAAGGCGTCTTGCTCCATCGCGGCTATCCGATAGAACAACTCGCAGAACATTCCGACTTCCTTGAAGTGTGCTACCTGCTCCTGTACGGGGAGCTGCCAGACGCAAAAAGTAAAGAGACTTTCAGCACAACCATCCTGCGTCACACCATGGTTCACGAACAAATGGTTGAACTGCTGAAAGGTTTCCGCCGTGACGCCCACCCGATGGCGATCATGTGCGGCCTAGTCGGTGCCTTGGCATCCTTCTACCATGACTACCTTGACATCACGAACGAACGCCATCGTGAAATCACAGCGTATCGCCTGGTTTCCAAGATGCCGACCTTGGCAGCCATGGCCTATAAATTCTCCATTGGTCAACCCTTCATGTATCCGAGGAATGATCTCGGTTATGGCGGCAACTTCCTGCACATGATGTTCGCAACTCCGTGCGAGGAATACCATGTCAGCCCCGTGCTCGCTAGGGCCATGGACCGTATCTTCCTGTTGCATGCTGATCATGAGCAGAATGCGTCCACCTCTACGGTTCGACTGGCTGGCTCCAGTGGCGCCAATCCATTTGCATGTATTGCTGCGGGCATTGCCGCTCTGTGGGGTCCTGCCCACGGTGGCGCAAACGAAGCCGTACTGAAAATGCTTGATGAGATCGGTGACGAGAAGAATATCGATCAATTCATCGCAAAAGCCAAAGATAAGGACGATCCTTTCCGCCTGATGGGCTTCGGCCACAGGGTTTACAAGAACTTCGACCCTCGCGCCAAGGTGATGAAAGAGACCTGCGATGAAGTGCTGAACGAGCTGGGACTGGGCGATGACCCGATGTTCAAGATCGCCAAGCGTCTGGAGAAGATTGCACTTGAAGATGAATACTTCATCAGCAAGAAGCTATACCCCAACGTTGACTTCTACTCAGGCATTATCCTCAAGGCTCTGGGGATCCCGACGGAGATGTTCACTGTTATCTTCGCCATCGGTCGTACCCCAGGCTGGATCGCTCACTGGCATGAGATGATCAGCGGATCCTACCGGATCGGTCGTCCTCGCCAGCTGTATACAGGGCCAGCAGCTCGCGATTATACACCTGTCGATAAGCGTTAATCTTATCTCGCTTAAGATTGATAAGTAGCGCCACATTGTTATGTGGCGCTTTGCTTTACCTGCTACCAAACTAACCACTCCCGTACGCTTTATACGTTAAGCACACTTTCCTGCTACATTAAGCCGATATAACACAGACAATTCGAACAACAGGAAGACTCCATGGAATGGCTGGCAGACCCGCAAGCGTGGATATCACTGATCACGCTGGTTGCCCTTGAAATTGTTCTTGGTATCGACAACATCATCTTCATCAGCATACTCGCTGGCCGACTCCCCGAACATCAACGACAAAAAGCACGAACCATTGGCCTTATACTCGCCATGTGCACCCGGGTACTTTTGCTGTTGTCTATCGCCTGGGTAATGCAACTGACAAACCCTCTCTTCAGCATTCTTGACCAGGAGATATCCGGCAGAGACCTGATTCTTATTGGTGGCGGGCTATTCCTATTGGCCAAAAGCACCCATGAAATTCACAGCGCCATGGAGCATGACAGCAGTAATGTCGTAAAAACCGCACTATCAGGTTTCATGATAGTACTGGTTCAAATCGCGATTTTGGACATCGTCTTCTCCCTCGACTCCGTCATCACTGCGGTAGGCATGGCGGATCATGTGCCGGTCATGGTCATTGCGATTGTCATTGCCGTTCTGGTGATGCTATTTGCCGCCAAACCCATTGGTGATTTTGTCGATAAGCATCCCACTTTGAAAATGCTGGCACTCAGTTTTCTGATTCTGGTGGGTGTATCTCTGATAGGTGAAGGACTGTCACTCCACATCCCCAAAGGCTACATCTATTTCGCCATGGCCTTTTCACTCTGCGTCGAAATAATTAACATAAAAGTTCATCGACGCAGGTCTGCGACCCGTTCTGCAGGAGGATAGCGTCGTATACCAATAAAACAGGATTTACCATGCCAACTACTGCCCTTACACGGCTGCTACTGATTATCGTTGCTTTAGCGGGAATCGCTGCGGGTGCCTATACGTTTCAGCAGATGAATCAACCGACACAACAACCCACAACCTATAACCGCGTTCCCGTTTTCACTCTAAACAATCATCTCGGCAAACAAATCACCGAGCAATCTCTGGAAGGTCAATGGACACTGTTATTCCTTGGCTACACGTTTTGCCCCGACGTCTGTCCGACCACCCTTTCTCTGCTGAACCAGCTACATCAACAATTGCCTGCAGAACAACCAGTCAATGTTTTGTTTGTCTCCGTCGATCCTGACAGAGATTCCCCGGAACGTCTGAATGAGTACATCCGCTTTTTTAATGACGATTTTGCTGCCGCTACAGGGACACGAAGCCAAATAGACCAGCTGACCGGCAGCCTCTACCTGCCCTACCGTATTGGAGAACCTGACAGTAATGGCGTGTACCTGGTTGATCATGCCGGGGCGCTAACGCTGATAGGTCCGGACCTCCAAGTTTATAAATACTTTAATCCGCCCCACAGCGTCACAGATCTGACAGAGCAAATCAGCGCCATCAGGGATGCAGCCAACGGCTGAAAACCGTGACCACAGCTCGCTATACTCAAATCATGGACAGCTTGCCAATGACCCGTTGCGGTTAAATTGGCAAGCTTTTTTTCAGATACATGCAGTTTTCATGAATGAAGTACGTCGCTATACAGGCTTCTATTTTGACGGCACCTGTTTTGATATTGCTATAAATAACGCAATATTAAGCTGGTCTTGTCCGTGCCAGTGCGATGAGGCTGTTGTTATTCCGGAAGTGCGAATCATCAGGCAAAAGGCAGGCACCTTGACCTGCCGCTGTCCTGGCTGTCATTGCCAATACTTAATCGAAATTACTTCTGCAAACCAGCCGATTCAGGCTGAGATTGTTCAGACCGACACTTACCATTAGCCATTCACTGACGCTAACAACTGACGAATTTCCGGAATACAGGAACCGCAATTCGTACCCGCCTTGAGCACTCCACCCACAGACTCAACAGATTCAAGCTTTTCTTGCTGAATAGTCGAAATAATCGCTTTCTCACCCACCCCAAAGCAGGCGCAAACCTGACGTCCCTGACACTCTGCCCCTTTACCAGGCTGCCCCGATAACAGCTGCCATTGAGGAACAGACAGCCCCTGGCTTTCGATAAAAACAGACTCAAGCCCGGCACGATCAATCAGGGATTCGTAGGATTGCGATTCAAACAACATGGCTATCACCTTGCCATCCTGCAGATACAGATAACGCTTTACCCCGATAGCATTATCACCATACTCAATCACTGATGCGGTTGAAAGATCAGGCAAAAAGGCAGTCAAACCCGCCTCATGATCATCGGTAGTAGCCAGTTCATACCGGTAACAAGCCGATGATTTTACTGATACTGCATAGTCAGTTTCAGGTAATGCGATAGGTAACCGGCTCAACAAAACACCGTAACGTCGAGATAAAAAGGCGCTAAGTTCGACAGGCGTATATTTACTATCGGGCTGGCGGGAGAATGGATCCACAACCGGATTAACGACACTGCCAACACGCCCTGAACGGCTAAATTGCCCAGACCAGTGCATGGGTACAAAAACATGACCCGGCTGCTGACCTGTCGTCACCCTTGCACGAACAACCACCTGCCCATACGGCGATGAAACCAATACCAGTGACTGATCAGTAATATCTCGAAAGGCGGCATCATCCGGATGAAGTTCCACAAAGGGTTCATCCCGGTGCTGGTTCAACCTTGGGGCAAGAGCGGTTCGCGTCATGGTATGCCAATGATCGCGAACCCGTCCGGTATTAAGCACCAACGGGTAGTGCTCATTGGGCACATTAGCAGGCGTTGGTTCACTGACAGGAATAAAATTGGCCTTTCCTGTCTCTGTAAAGAAATGGCCATCTTTGAACAGCCTTGCCATCCCAACCGAAACAGTATCTGGAACAGGCCATTGAATCGGGACTAGATCTTCATAACCTTCATCGGTGATATACATCAAACCACCAATATTAAAATCTCGAGACCGAATCGCCGGAGAGTTTTCAAACGCCGATAATGCCGCATGCTCCCTGAAAACCTCTACTGGCGATTGAAATGAAAACGCCTCCCCATACCCTAGACGCCGCCCCACTTCCGCCATTATCGACCAGTCATATCGCGATTCTCCAACAGGTGCTCGCAAGCGTCGCTGCCGTGAAATACGCCGTTCAGAATTGGTCACTGTGCCATCCTTCTCGCTCCAGCCGGCGGCGGGTAAAAGAATATCCGCGACATCTGCCGTATCCGTATTTCTGATGCAGTCCGATACAACAACCGTGGGACACAGCATGAGCGCCTCTTTTACCCAGTCAGCATCCGGCATACTGACAACCGGGTTTGTTCCCATAATCCAGATAAAGCGAATATCACCGTTGGCAACAGCATCGAACATCTCCACGGCCGTTAAACCCGGCTTTTCAACCATATTGGGTGCCTGCCAGAATCGTGCGACCCGCTCAATATCGTCCGTCCGATTAAACTCAAGATGTGCCGCCAGCTGATTCGCGAGCCCGCCGACTTCCCGTCCTCCCATAGCATTGGGCTGCCCTGTCAGTGAAAACGGCGTGCTACCTGGTTTTCCGATACGTCCGGTAGCCAGATGACAATTAATAATGGCATTGACCTTGTCGGTTCCTGCACTGGATTGATTGACACCCTGAGACCAGGCCGTGACCGAGCGATCATTCTCAGCAAACCAACGGTAAAAGTTTTCTACGGCCTCTGGTTCAAGGCCACATTTTTCGGAGACAGCATGCACCGTAGGTGACGTAACACGAGCTAGTTCCAAAGTGCGATCAAATCCGCTCGTATGCTGGTTTATATAGGAGTGATCAACTTTTTCCTGTTCAAGCAGCCATATCAGCAAACCATTAAACAGTACGCTGTCTGTACCCGGCTGTATTGGCAAGAAGAGGTCTGCAATATCACAGGTATCGGTACGACGCGGGTCAATGACAATAATCTTCATCCGGTCGCCCCGCGCCTGCTTAACGGAGCGTATCCGCTGAAACAGAACGGGATGACACCAGGCCATATTTGAACCAACCAGCACCAGGCAGTCAGCCAGCTCAAGATCTTCATAACAACCCGGCACCGTGTCAGTGCCAAAGGCCCGCTTGTGGCCAGCGACCGTTGATGCCATGCAAAGCCGGGAGTTGGTATCAATATTCGCACTGCCAACAAAGCCTTTCATCAGCTTGTTGGCCACATAATAATCTTCCGTCAATAACTGCCCTGAGCCGTACAGCGCTACAGATTGTGGGCCATATTGTTCAATGGTCGACTGCAGACGACTGACGACATCGGTTATGGCTGCATCCCAGGTCACACGGTTGCCGTTCACCATGGGATATAAAAGACGATTTTCATGATGGACGGTCTCGCCCAGGGCACTGCCCTTGGAACATAGTCGTCCCTGGTTGGCGGGATGCAACGGGTCACCACTGACCGCAATCACTTCTGCATCAAGGGCAGGTGTTTCTGCGACGATACCGCAACCCACGCCACAATAGGCACAGGTTGTTCTGATCTCAGCCGCTTCCGTTACAGACATGACAACACCTCCAATGACTGTCTGCTTCGCCGTCACGCTACAGCAGCAAACTGAGATCCAAACAGCAATGTATTCCGGTATGCACTGATATCCTGGCCAGACTCCAGCAATTCCTGATACCAGGCACCATCGGAAGTATCACCATAAAGCAACACACCCACCACCCGGTTATCACGAATGACCAGTCGTCGATAAATGCCAGCATCGGGATGCTTCAGAGTGATGACTTCATCACCCCCCTCCCCCTGAAACCGACCACTGGAGAACAGCTGTACGCCACTGACTTTCAGCTTTGTTGCCGAGGGTCGTGAAACGAATGGTTGTATTTCACCTGGCAAACGACGCGCAAGGGTTACCGCCTGCGAATAGACGGGCTCCACCAGCCCGAAAGTTTCATCGCCATGCTGAACACACTCACCGATAGCGCTGATTGCCGGATCGCTAGTAAACATCAAATCATCCACCAGAACGCCATGCTTACAGGCAAGTCCGGATTCAACAGCCAACTGCACATTGGGTCGAATGCCAATGGCAAACACTACGAGATCTGCATCAATGCATGAGCCATCACTGAAACCCACGCCTGTGACTCGACCATCAACACCTTTAATCAAGGTTGTGCGTTTAGGTTTCAGAAAAGCAATGCCTCGGGATTCCAGCTCACCCTGCAATAACTGACCGGCATAGGCATCCAACTGACGATTCAGAAGTACAGACTGACTATGCACCAAGGTGACCTGCATGCCTCGACAGTTCAATGCATTGGCGGCCTCAAGCCCCAGCAGACCACCACCAATCACGACAGCCCGTTTTCCGTGTTTTCCAGATTCTGCTGCGCTCAGCATGGCTTCCACATCACCATAACCTCGAAACGGCACAACACCCTGAAAACGGCCCCCCGGAATATCGGGAATATAGGAATGAGAACCGGTAGCCAGCACCAGGTGATCATAAGAAAACGGCTGACCTGCTGCGGTGACAATCAGACGTTGCAGCCGGTCAATTGAAACAACCCGAAAGTCTGCACCAGTATGCAATGTAATCCCGTTTTCTTCGTACCATTGACGCGACCTTAACACCGTGTCAGAAAAAGGAATTTCCCCGGCCAGCAAAGGGGATAACATGATCCGGTTATAGCCCGGATCCGGCTCATCACCCAGTACTGTAATGTCATAACCATACTCCCCTCCGGCCACCAGCGTTTCCAGGAAACGTACGCTTCCCATACCATTGCCGATGACTACAAGCTGCTGCCGTCGCATAACTCAGGCTGCCTGCGCCCGGGTGTCCGGGTTTGGCGAGACCTGAACCATGCCATCCAGTACTCGTACCGGGTACACTGACAGTTTGATCTCAGGCTCTTCCTGACACTGCCCCGTCAGCAACGAGTAATGCTGCTTGTAGACCGGTGATGCCACAACCAGCTCGCCCTTGAGATCCCCCACAATCCCCCGCGAAAGCACATTCGCACGACTGACCGGGTCGTAATTATCAATGGCATACAAACTGTCGCCTACCTGAAAGAGCGCAACCTGCTTTTCTGCCACCAGGGCACAGACGCCCAGGTAGGGTATCAGGTCATTTTGGCTGCAAACCGTTGTCCACTGTTCCATCATTGTCTCCTTGGCGTTTCTGATCAGGCACTCGTCGCAATCAGTGACTTTTCACTTTCTAAAGCAGGACGAATCTGCTGGCGTTCACTGACAAACACCACGTTATCGTCGGTTGCATCACTGTTAATGAAATGCCGGAATCGCTTCAACTGCTCAGGGTCTTCGATGGTTTTCTTCCATTCGCATTCATAGGTTCCAACCAACCGGACCATATCTGCATCCAGCTGTTCGCCGATACCCAGGCTGTCTTCGAGAATGACTTCTTTCAGATAGTCCAACCCGCCATCAAGGTTTTCGAGCCAGACAGACGTTCGCTGCAACCGGTCAGCCGTCCGGATATAAAACATCATGGTGCGATCAATGGTGCGAATCAGCGCCTCATCGTCCAATTCTGTGGCAAACAGGTCCGCATGCCGGGGCTTCATACCTCCATTGCCGCAGACGTAGAGATTCCAGCCTTTTTCGGTGGCTATCACACCAAAATCCTTACTCTGAGCCTCAGCACACTCCCGGGTACAGCCAGATACCGCCAGCTTGATCTTGTGCGGTGAGCGGATACCGCGATAGCGGGTTTCGATCTGAATCGCCATCCCGACACTGTCGAGGACCCCATAACGGCACCAGGTACTGCCGACACAGGATTTCACCGTCCGCATTGCCTTGCCGTAGGCGTGTCCGGTTTCAAACCCAGCATCCACAAGCCGTTTCCAGATAGACGGCAGTTCATGGACACGGGCACCGAACAGATCAATCCGCTGACCACCGGTCACTTTGGTGTAAAGGTTAAAATCCCGGGCCACTTCACCGATCACAATCAGTTTTTCTGGTGTGATCTCGCCACCCGGCACACGGGGAACCACGGAATACGTACCGTCTTTCTGGAGATTGCCCAGGTAGTAGTCATTGGTATCCTGAAGGTGGGCATGGTCTTTTTTCAGGACATAGTCGTTCCAGCAGGATGCCAGGATAGATCCAATCGTTGGCTTACAGATATCACAACCATGGCCGGTGCCATGTTTTTCCAACATTGCCTGGAAGCTCTTGATCTCACCCACCCTGACCAGGTGATAGAGTTCCTGCCGTGAATAAGGGAAGTGCTCACAGATATCCTTCTTGACTTCAATGCCCATTGTTTCGAGTTCGCTGTCCAGCACCTGTTTGACCAGCGCGGAGCACCCACCGCAGCCAGTACCGGCATTAGTAGCATTTTTCAGCGAAGCAATATCCTGACAACCCTCCGCGACAGCGCTGCATAAAGCGCCCTTACTGACATTAAAACAAGAGCAGATCTGCGCTGTTTCCGGCAATGCCGTGACCCCCAGCCCTGCAGGCGCCGCACCATCACTGGCAGGCAAAATCAACTGTGCAGGCTTGGTTGGCAGACGAATGTCGTTGAGCATCATCTGCAGTAGTGAACCGTAGTCATCAGCATCACCAATGAGAACGGCGCCCAGCAGTTTCTTCCGGCTTTTGGAGACCACCAGCCGTTTATAAACTTCCCTTTCCTCATCAACATACTGATAACTTAACGCACCCGGCGTACGGCCATGGGCATCACCAATGCTGGCAACATCAACCCCCATCAGCTTCAGTTTCGTACTCATATCGGCGCCGACAAACTCACTGCCTTCCTTGCCCAGCAGATCATCTACGACAACCTGCGCCATCTGGTAACCAGGCGCTACAAGACCAAAAATCCGGTTATCCCACAATGCACACTCACCTATCGCGTAGATAGCCTGATCCGATGTGCGACATTGGTTATCAATGACAATTCCACCACGCTCACCGAGCGCTAACTCACACGATCGAGCCAACTCATCGCGCGGACGGATACCTGCTGAAAACAACACAATATCGGTATCGAGCACTTCGCCATCGGCAAATTGCATCTGATGGAAACAGTCCTCACCATCCACAATCTGCTGCGTGTTTTTGCTGGTATGGATGGACACACCCAGCTGTTCAATTTTCCTGCGCAACATGGCACCACCGCCTTCATCCACCTGTACGGCCATGAGACGGGGAGCAAATTCAACAACATGGGTTTCCAACCCCAGGTCTTTCAACGCCTTGGCGGCTTCAAGACCAAGCAACCCACCACCGACAACAGCCCCCACCTTGCCGGTTCGGGCAGATTCGCGAATGGCTTCCAGGTCTTCAATCGTGCGATAGACAAAGCAGTTGTCCCGGTCATGGCCCGGCACAGGGGGAACAAAAGGATAGGAACCTGTCGCCAGCACCAGTTTATCGTAGGCGACCCGACGACCACTGTCTGACACGACGGTCTGTGTTGATCGCTCAATGCTGGCAACACGATCATCAAGCACCAGCTCAATACCTGACTGATCGTAAAAACCACTGCTAACCATGCTCAAATCATCAGCAGTCTTACCACTGAAAAACTCACTTAAATGTACCCTGTCGTATGCAGGCCTCGGTTCTTCACCAAAAACAATGACGTCATATTGCTCAAGGCCACCGGCATCCACCAGCTTTTCGATAAACCGATGGCCCACCATGCCATTGCCTACTACGACCAGTGTTTCCTTATGCTGCATACCTGGCTCCAGTCATTTTATTGTTCTCGCGTTGGATGAAACCAACCTGACTACACCGATAAAGCAAATATCACGCCTAAGTCAGATACTTCTTAAATAACAATGCATTAGAGGAAATATTTACAACTAGAACACGTCATTCTGGACGCGCTGCACCAAGACGGAGCACGACAGGGGTTTATTTCAGTGCTTCAGGACACACACAATTTGGTGCAGTAAATTTCCCCGGGCACAACGAATGTGCCCGTCAGGCAGTGGCGACATTCATCCATTTCCCTAAAGAAAAACCCATAGGAGGGAATAAAACCGCTTTAGTCCGATGATCAATCCGCCTCAACAACACAACATCACCACTCTGGCCTGATCTTTGCTCAAGGAGATCTTGACAACAATAACGCACGTCTCGACAAGGAGCAGACATGTCAGAACCCGATAAAATCAATCTATTTTCATTTACAGGAAAGATGCGCGTCCTGCACCTTTCATGGATCGCCTTCTTTATTACCTTTGTCGTTTGGTTTAACCATGCGCCGCTGGTCACAGCGATTGCTGACTCGCTGTCACTCACTCGGGAACAGCTCAAGACCCTCTTAATCCTGAACGTGGCCTTGACCATCCCTGCCCGCGTGATCATCGGTATGTTGACCGACCGGTTTGGCCCCCGCCGTGTATATTCGGCATTACTCGCGCTTTGCAGTATTCCCTGCTTTATGTACGCGCTGGCCGACAATTTCACCCAGGCCGCCATCGCCCGTTTCCTGCTGGGCTGTATCGGCGCCGGTTTTGTGATTGGTATCCGGATGGTGTCTGAGTGGTTCCCTGCCAAGCAGCTGGGTACTGCTGAAGGCATCTATGGCGGCTGGGGCAACTTTGGTTCCGCTGCTGCGGCCATGACTCTGCCTACAGTCGCCCTGTTGTTCGGCGGCGAGGATGGCTGGCGCTATGCGGTCGGCATAACAGGCTTGATGTCACTGGCATACAGCGTCGTTTACTACATGAGTGTCAGTGATACCCCAAAAGGTTCAACCTATTTCCGGCCAAAGAACCTGGGCGGTATGGAAGTCACATCCAAAGGTGATTTCGCGCTGTTGCTGATTATGAAAATCCCAATGTATGCCGCGTTGGCACTGCTGACCTGGAAACTGTCACCTCAAGGGGTCAGTATGCTGTCAGCGGAAATCTCCACGGCAATATACGTCGGTCTGACTCTGCTTTACCTCGTGGATGCCTGGAAAGCCTGGCAAATCAACAAAAGCCTCTTCAGCAAGCCCGTTCCCACTATCCATCAGTACAAGTTCAAGCAGGTTGCCGTGCTGAACGTCCTGTACTTTGCCACGTTTGGCTCTGAGCTGGCCGTTGTTTCCATGCTGCCATTGTTCTTCATGGACACCTTCGAACTGGATCCGGTCATGGCCGGCCTGGTCGCTTCGGCCTATGCCTTCATGAACCTGATGTCACGTCCCGGTGGCGGATTGATCAGTGACCGCTTCGGCCGCAAGACAACCCTGCTGGTATTAACGGCAGGACTGTCTGTTGGTTACGCCACCATGTCCATTATCGATTCCAGCTGGCCGCTGGTGCTTGCCGTTGTCGCCGCCATGACCTGTTCCTTCTTCGTACAAGCCGGTGAAGGCGCCGTATTTGCGGTAGTACCGCTGATCAAGCGCCGCCTGACGGGCCAGATCGCAGGCATGACCGGCGCTTACGGTAATGTGGGCGCCGTCTTCTACCTGACCGTACTTTCCCTGGTGGACTACCAGACTTTCTTCCTCGTGATTGCAGGCACCGCGGTACTGGGCTTCATGACCCTTCTGTTCCTGGAAGAGCCCAAGGGACAGATGACAGAAGTCATGCCAGATGGCACGGTCACCATGATCGATGTGACCTGAGCATCACCGGCAAATACCATGACAGACTCCCCCGGTTGAGTCTGTCAGTGGTACATTCGGGTGACTGGCAGCAGTCACCCTCTTTTTTTTAAGGACAGGTAAACGGGCAGTATGAGCAACAGGCTAGACGTTGACTACGCTTTCAGCACCAGCGCCGGCATCAAGCCGGAAAACCAGGATGCCTGTGCGATCCGCATTCCCGACAACAGCAACACGCTCACCCACAAAGGCGCCGTGGCACTAGTCGCCGACGGTGTCAGTGCCTGCACCCGGGCACGGGAAGCCAGCCATACCAGCATTTCGTCGTTCATGGCGGACTATTACAGCACGCCGGATTCCTGGCAGGTGCGCCATGCCGCCGGTAAAGTCATCACCGCCATTAACAGCTGGCTGCATTACCAGGGTCAGCATCACATTCACAATGATACCGATCTCTGCACGACCTTTTCCGGCATCGTTCTGAAATCCAATACCGCCCACCTGCTGCATATTGGTGACAGTCGTATCTACCGCAGCAGGAACCAGCAGCTGGAATGCCTGACCGAAGATCACACTTCACGTCTTGGTCAGCGACAATACCTGGCACGCGCACTGGGCATGCATCGCCATACGGAAGTGGATTACCGCACAGAAACTCTGCAAGCAGAGGATGTGTTCATTCTCACTACGGATGGTATTCATGATGTTTTGAGTCACAGGGAGATCATCGCCTGTTGTCAGGGAAACTCAGGACTCCAGCAAATAGCCGACAGTCTCGTTCAAGCCGCCCTCTCTGCCGGTAGCAGCGATAACCTGACAGCCGTCATTTGCCGTATTGAAGGCCTACCGACAGAAGACAACCATGAAACACTGGAACGTCTGGCACAATTGCGTTTTCCACCCGATCTTGAACCAGGACATATTCTGGATGGTTATCGTATCCTGGAAACCCTTCATGCCAGTACCCGCAGCCAGCTCTACCTGGCTGAAGACACCGCTTCGGGTCAACAGGTCGTGATCAAGACGCCATCAGTCAACTTTGAAGACGATCCACTCTACCTGGATGGTTTTCTTCGGGAAGAATGGATTGGTCGACGCGTCAATCACCCCGCGATCATGGCCCTCTACCCGCCGAAGCCGGGTAAACAGTTTCTCTACCATGCCTGCGAGTACATCCAGGGACAGACATTGCGCGGCTGGATGCAGGACAACCCCAAGCCTGACCTCAATACCGTCAGGGATCTGACTCGCCAGATCGTCAGCGCCCTTCGCGGCCTGCACCGGATGCAGATCCTGCATCAGGATCTGAAACCTGAAAACCTGATGATTGACCGGGATGGCCGGGTCCGGCTGATCGACTTTGGTGCCGCACGGGTCGCCGGCGACACTGAAATCCTTTCAGGTCTCCATGACAATACCCCTCAGGGCACCAAGAATTATGTCGCTCCCGAGTATTTTCTGGGTGGCGCCATTGATTACCGTGCCGATCAGTTCGCCGTCGGGGTCATTGTCTATGAGATGCTGACTGGGAACCTTCCCTACCGCGAAGTCGCCGGGAACAGTATTCGCATCAAGCACTACAAGCATCTCCGGTACCGTCCGGTGACGGATGACCGTCCCGACCTGCCCGAATGGATCAATCAGGCGCTGGCCAAAGCCGTCGCCCCCAACCCGACGGAACGTTATGAGGCGTTATCGGAATTCTGTCAGGACCTTTCCACCCCCAATCCGGCATTCCAAAGTGCCGACTTTCAGCCACTGATGTCGAGAAATCCAACCCTGTTCTGGCAATTACTGTGTATTCTGCTGGGTGGCATCAATCTCTGGCAGTTTTTCCAGTAAGAACAAAACCTGCTGGCTGAAGATCCTGCCATCTGCCAAATATAAGTCTCGCTATGACTTACACTGAAAGGAGTATCAAAACCCAACAAGCTGCAAGGTAGTGCCGTGATCGCCACACTGACCGAAATCACCCGTGAACAGTTTGATGTCGATATTGAACTCTACTACGCCACAACGCATAACGTGACGGGCAAAAGCATCTACCACAATAGCCGCTGCTATCTGCGCCAGGAAGCGGCTGACTGCTTAAATAGCGCGATTTCCCATGCTGCTGGTCTTGGCTTGAAATTAAAGCTGTGGGACGCCTTTCGCCCTGTCGAGGCACAAAGGGTACTCTGGAATGCCTTTCCCGGCAGCGATTATGTATCAGATCCGGACACTGGCCGTTGCCCCCACTGTCGCGGAGTCGCAATAGACCTGACCCTTGTCGACCGCGCCAGTGGCACAGAACTGGATATGGGAACCGGTTTTGATGATTTTGAGGAAGCCGCCTGGCACCTGAATGAATCGGTGTCCGTGGAAGCCAGGAAAAACCGGCTGTTACTGGCGGGCCTGATGCATACGGCAGGCTTTGAGAAATTTGATTACGAATGGTGGCACTACCAGCTGCCGGACTGCGAGCGCTTCCCGACCCTCACCGACCAGGAAGCAGGCACGCAGCTCATGCCAACTCAGTGATGACCACACTGCTTGCTGGCGTCGCCAATGATGCCGGCATCGGTTTGGACCAGTTTTCCCTTACCCAGAAACAAGTCTATAAGGCCATCAGCGGACAGTTCCTGCACAGAACAGGTGTGATACTGCACATCCTGACCAAACTGGGTAGCCATTGCGTCCTTTAGGGCATCGCGACTGTAGGGCTGCCCAGACTCCAGCACCATGCTCAGCACCTTGCGCCCGTGAACCGTTTTTGTCATGGATAACACTCCTGATGGTTTAGGCGTACAAAGGTACAAAAGTCAGCCTGTTACAGACATGCGTATTAATCCCATCTGCCATAACATTTTTTATTTAAAGCAACGTGGCTCCATTCCTCATATAATCGACCTTTTGCGCAAGGCCACCTCCAGATGGACGATGCACCACAGATTCAATGGATCGCTGACAACGAAAGCCTCGCACAGGCCTGCCTGCAGTGGCAGGATGTCCCCTACCTGGGGCTTGATACCGAGTTTATTCGCACAAGCACTTTTTACCCGATTCCCGGCCTGATTCAGGCGGGGCATGACGATCAGGTCATGCTGATTGACCCCCTGACCATCACTGACTGGACGCCGTTCCGCGCGATTCTTGAAAATACCGATATTATCAAAGTGATGCACGCCGCTGGCGAAGACCTGGAAGTGTTTCAGCGTCTGCTGGGCACCCTGCCCGACCCGGTATTTGATACGCAACTGGCCGTCTCTTTCCTGGGTACTGACCACTGTATGGGTTATCAGCGGCTGGTTGAACGCTTCCTGGGGGTCGAGCTGGCCAAGGATGAAACCCGGTCTGACTGGCTCGCCCGCCCGCTCAGTGACAACCAGATTCGTTATGCTGCATTAGATGTTTATTACCTGAATCAACTGTATCCGATTCTGACTTCACAACTCGCAGACAAACAACGACTGGACTGGCATCGCGAAGACTGTGACAGCATGATTCGTAACGCCCGTCATGAGCCAGATCCCGGCGAAGCCTGGCGGGATGCCAAACTCGCCTGGAAACTGTTTCCCCGCCAGCTGGCCGTATTACGCGCCATTTGCCAGTTCAGGGAAAAGACCGCCAGACAACTGGATGTTCCCCGTAACAAGGTGATCCATGCAGCCAGCCTCTGGCCCTTGGCCCGTTATCAGCCCGACAGCCTCGACAAGCTCAAGCGTATAGAGCGAATGACACCAGCGATTCTGCGAGTGCACGGCCCAGCCATTCTGACGCGTATTCGCGAAGCACTGAAAGTGCCTGAGTCCGAATGGCCTGACCGCCTCCCTGCACCGCTCCCCAAGCGTGCAAAGCCCTGGATTGAAGCCATTCGCAACTACTGCCATACAACGTCGGAAACCCTGCATATCGCCCGGGAGCTGATCCCCGTGAAACTCCTGGCCAACACACTGGTCAGGCAGTATCTCAACACGGGAGGATTTAACGCTACCCCCACATTACTGAATGCCCTGGGAAGCTGGCGTCGGGAAACGATTCTGGATAACCTCATCGTCCATTTGAATAACATGCAGCAACAGTCAGAGGAGTCATGACGTGAAACTGCTGGTATCCATCTACAAAAGCCCGGTCAAAGAAGAAATGTACCTTTACGTGGAAAAACGGAAAGGGCTGGAAGCGACTCCGGAGGGACTGCTGAAAGTCTTCGGAAAACCGGTACCCGTTATGGACATGTTACTGACACCTGAACGGAAACTGGCACGGGAAGACACCGCCAAGGTTATGGATAATATCCAGACACAAGGCTATCACCTGCAGATGCCCCCTGTCCGGGAGGACTACCTGCAAACCCTGCCGGAAGAATTTCTGAGTTTCAATGACCCCGTTTGATATGAGCAATACAACTGCATCGCAGACCGACGCCTTCTGGCGCACGGTTCGTTTGGAAGACATGAGCAAAACCCAGTGGGAGTCACTCTGTGATGGCTGTGGCCGGTGTTGTCTCCAGAAGCTGGAAGACGAAGACACCGGCGAAGTCTGCTACACCGCGTTATCTTGTCGGCACCTTGATACCGACTCCTGTCGCTGCAAGGTTTACCCGCAACGGGCGACGGTTGCCCCCGAATGCATTCACCTGACCGTCAATGACATTCCGGAATTCCACTGGCTGCCCAGCACCTGCGCCTACCGACTGGTGTCGGAAGGCAAGGATCTCCCGGAATGGCACCCGCTGGTCTCAGGCACCCCTGAGACTGTGCATCTCGCAGGCATTTCCGTCCAGCAGCGGGTTATGAGCGAAGACCGGGTGCCCGAAGAAGACTGGGAAGAGCACATCATCCACTGGATTGACTGACGGCACAGGAAAACGCTCCGTCACTTTGCGTTTATCCTTCAGGCCATGCCGAAACGAAATCCGAAACAGCCTGCTGTGGCCGCTTTTTCCGGACGCCGTACGGTGTGCCGAGGTACATGAAACCGTACAGTTTTTCATCACCTGTCAGACCAAGCCCCTCTTCAACCAGTGGGTGATAGCTGATAGCGCCTGTTCGCCACATCGCCCCAATCCCCATGGCATGAGCTGCCACCATCATGCCGTGGCAGGCCGCCCCCAGCGATAGTACCTGCTCAATTTCAGGCACCTTGGGGTGTTGCTGTGGCGTCAGCACCAGCGCCACCAACATTGGCGCCCGTAATGGCAGCCCCCGGTAGCGATCCAGCATCTCGTCTTCAAGATCCGGTTGATCCGCCTGTGCCGCCCTTGCATAAAGCTCACCTAACCGTTCACGGGCCTCACCAGAAATGGTGATATAACGCCACGGACGCAACATGGCATGATCCGGCGCTCTCAGTGCCGCCTGAAACAGGATATCCAGTTGTTCAGATGATGGTGCAGGCTCGACTAATCGTGGGACAGAGACTCGCCCCGTTAGCGCTTCAATGGCATCCACTCAAAACCTCCTGACAACACAACAGATGACTATTTATACAACCGCCGAAGGTGTAACGCCGACGGACAAAATGTTTGCTTTCCCATAACCACTGGCGATAATGGGACGCATGTACGCAGAGACTACCATTAAATCCGCGAATAATGGCCTGGCACGATAATAATTCTTAACTATGACCAGCGTTACCGTCACTGACGTCAAACAGTTCCTGATTCATAACGCATTCCTGCTGGCCAGAAGCCTCCTGTGGTTGACCGCCACGACGACCGTATTGTCAGCCTGCTGGCTAAACGGGCTTGAGCCTTACTGGTACTGGGTTGCAGCCGCGATTCTGTCCTGGCCATACTTGAGTTATTTCCTGACCGGATGGATCTGGCGCACGACGCAGAACAGCAAACCGGAATCTCGCTCGATTTCCAGGCTCTTGATTACGCTGGACACCATGCTTCTCAGCGTGATGCTGGCAGCCGCCGGACTACCGCTGTTTGTCTCACTGGTCACACTGTCATTGCTCTCTGTCAGCAGCATCAGCGCACATGGTTTCCGGTTCATGTGTTTACAGACCCTGTTATTTTCAGGGTTGTTACTGCTGACACATACCTTGCTGCCTGATGCCAAAATCAATACTACGCTACCCTTGGTCACCAATAGCATCCTTGCCTGCGGCATGTTGATCTACCTGTTATTCAACAGCTGGCTTTCTTCCGTAAAAGTCATTGCGATCAACCGGTTACAACAGCAGGCTCAACAACAGAAACAACAATACGCCCGACTGGTCAACAACATGACCAGCTACCTGCCGCCACGGGTTCATGAGTCCCTGAGTGCAGGACGGTCTCACGCCAGCCTGGCGCCCCGCCGAAAACGCCTGACCGTATTTTTCTCTGATATAGAAGGTTTTACTGACATTACGGATGAAATGGATCCAGAGGCGCTGACAGGGCTGCTGAACCATTATCTGGACGAAATGTCCCGTATCGCCCTGCACTTTGGCGGCACCATTGATAAATTCATTGGTGACAGCCTGATGGTTTACTTCGGTGATCATCGTCCCCAGGGGGACCGCCGCGATGCACTGGCGGCCGTTTCCATGGCAATCGCCATGCGCAAGCATATGAAAGTATTGCGGCAGCACTGGCGCAGTAAAGGCATTCGCAAACCGCTGAACATCCGGATGGGCATCAGTACCGGCTTCTGTACCGTTGGCAATTTCGGCACAGCCTCCCGGATGGATTACACCATCATTGGCGGCAACGTTAACCTCGCCAGTCGTCTGGAAAGCCGTGCGGGTACCAACCAGATTTTGATTGCAGAAGAAACCTGGTCACTGGTCAAGGATGTGATTCTCTGCCGTGCAGAGGGTGAGGTTCAGGTAAAAGGGATTCCACGCCCTGTCCCTGTTTACGAGGTCATGGATTTCCGTCGCGATCTTGGCGCCACAAAAAGCTATGTGGAGCATGAAATGAAGGGCTTTTCGCTCTATCTGGATACCACAAACATACAGTCATACGACAAAGAGCGAATATTAAAGGCTTTGAAGGATGCCTCGGAAAAACTGAAAGACCGGATCATTGTCTGACCCGGCCCGTCCATTCATCAGGATACTTATTGACGCGCCAGACGGCCGTTATCTGCTTCCTTGCCACAATTGGTCCGCCACGGATTGATATCCAACCCGCCACGACGCACGTAACGTGCACTGACAGTGAGCGCTTCCGGCCGGCACTGAGCCATGATGTCGAGGAAAACCCGCTCTACACACTGCTCATGAAAATCCTGATGCTGACGCATGGAGCAGATGTATTTCAGCAACGACTCACGATCAATGCGCGGCCCACGGTAATCAATCACCAGCGTTCCCCAGTCGGGCTGTCCCGTTACCGGGCAATTGGACTTCAGCAAATGGCTGTACAACGTTTCTGACACACGTTCATCATCAGCCGAAGGTTGTACCAGACTGCTGTCCAGCTGATAGGTATCAATGGCAACATCCAGCTCATCAATACACTCGCCCTGCAGTAAAGTTAGCCCGCGCTGTTCCAGCGCATTCATTGAGAGGATCTCCACGCGCACCTGTGCACCGGCTGCCCGGCTGAGATCCCGGGCCATGGTCGCCTGCACCTCTGCGGCCGACTCAAACCGGGTCTGGTTGAAGGAATTCAGATACAGCTTGAACGACTTGGATTCAATGATGCATTCCGAATCGCAGGGAATCGTGAACACCCCGGCGGACACAACCGGCTTGCCGCGGTGATTCAGCCAGGACAACTCATAAGCATTCCAGATATCAACCCCGGTAAACGGCAAACTGGCGGCCACCAGTCCGTTCGCTTCCCACTTGGGCGCGCGGGGAATCGGAAAAAGCAGGCTTGCATCGTACTCAGCCACATAGTCACTGTGCTTGCCCAGCGGGGACGCTTCCACGGATGTGTTCATTACAACGGAACTCAGTTTCTCAGGCCCTTGCCTGTATTCAAAAGGTAAAGACTGTAGCCAAACAAGATGATGACGGCCACTCCCATCATCAAAAATGCATGCCCAAGGTTTACCACGCCACTGTAGCCCAGCAGGCCGTAGCGGAAAGCATTGACCTGGTACAGGATCGGGTTGACCTGGGAAAGTCCCTGCCAGAATTCCGGCAATATCCGAACCGAATAAAACACACCACCCAGATAGGTCAGCGGCGTCAGGACAAACGTTGGAATGATGGAAATGTCATCAAAAGACCTGGCATAAAGTGCATTAATAAATCCACCCAGCGCAAACAGGGTCGCGGTGAGGAATATCGCCAGCACGGTGACGCCAATATCGTACACCTGGAAATCCACGAAAAACAGCGACAACAGCGTCACAATAAACGCCACGCCAAGCCCACGACATACGCCGCCCATCACGAATCCCATCAGGATGATCCAGTTAGGCACCGGCGACACCAGCAGTTCTTCCACGCTGCGCTGGAACTTGTTACCGAAGAAACTGGACGCCACATTGCTGTAGCTGTTGGTGATCACCGACATCATGATCAATCCGGGCACGACAAACGTCATGTAATCAAAGCCGCCCATTTCGCCAATGCGCGAACCGATCACATTCCCGAAAATTACAAAATAGAGCGCCATGGTGATCGCCGGCGGCAACAGTGTCTGCGGCCAGATCCGGAGAAACCGGCGGATTTCCTTGACAAATATGGTATAGAAAGCGATCCAGTTTTCCCGGACCGGATAGGAACCCCTGTTCGTGTTCACACCTGTATTCCTGTTCTCTGTTATCCCTGGGCCGTCATGCCGACGAAGAGTTCTTCCAGCCGGTTGGCTTTGTTTCTCATGCTGATGACATCAATACTGGATGCATTCAACTGCTGGAACAGCCCATTCAGCCCCTGGTTCTTGTTCACTTCCACTTCAAGGCAACTGTCATCGACCTTGCGCACGACATAACCCGCAAAATCAGGCATGTCGTTGATGGGGTCGCGGGTATCGAGCAGGAAGCTCTCTTTCTGCAATTTGCCCAGCAGCGCTTTCATGCTGGTATTTTCGACGATCATACCCTTGTCAATGATCGCGATATTGCGGCACAGCTGTTCCGCTTCTTCCAGGTAATGGGTGGTGAGAATAACCGTCGTACCCTTGCCATTGATTTCCCGCAGAAACTCCCATAATGAACGACGCAGTTCGATATCAACACCTGCCGTTGGCTCATCCAGAATGAGAAGACGGGGTTCATGGACCAATGCACGGGCAATCATCAGCCGGCGTTTCATCCCGCCAGACAGCATTCGGGACTGAACATTGCGCTTGTCCCAGAGCCCGAGTTTCTTGAGATATAACTCGGTCCGTGCACCGGCCTCATTGGCGGAAATGCCATAATAGCCCGCCTGGGTAATGACTATATCCCGCGTTTTTTCGAACTGGTTAAAGTTAATTTCCTGGGGAACCACGCCCAGTTGGCGTTTGGCACGGCTCATGTCTTTATCGAGGTCGTGGCCAAAGATATTAACGTCGCCAGACGTTTTATTAACCAGTGAGGAGACGATGCCAATGGTGGTTGACTTGCCCGCGCCATTCGGGCCCAGCAATGCGAAGAAATCACCTTCCTGGACATCCAGGTCAATACCTTTCAGCGCTTGATGACCATTGTCGTAAGTCTTGTGAAGCTGGCGGATTTGCAATGCCCGGGTCATGTAATCGTCCAGATCCTTATGCTTATATCAGTCTTTAAACGGGCATCTTATAGTATTTTATTGCAAAAAACAGATGTGCATTTTCCACATCAAAATGGCTGAAGACGCCGTGTTGACAGGAACCCTGCGTGCTTAGTGATAAGCATGGACATCCGCCAGCCCAGGTGTGCAAAAATTCGTACAGATTGCGCCACAGCCTGGTCTTGTTGAACAATATTGGCCATCCTGACTCACGTCCGGCGACAGAGAACAATGAATACACTGTATCAGGGCTTGGAATAGTACCTGTCAAGATTGACAAGCATGTGCAAACTGTAAAACGCACGATTGAATAAAAAAACCGAGATGGACTGATAGTCACCTTCAGCCAGACTCCTGAGTTCATCAGGGGTTAGCCTTATGTAGCTCTCACTGTTAACAGGATCCAAATGGTAGTAATGGGTAAACAGTAGCGGAGGCTGGAGTGATGTCAACAGGGCTACAGCGGACAGACTTAATGTATCATCCGTTTGACATGCCTGGTCTTTTTGCAATCCGGTAATACCCAACTCACGGAGCCGGGAGGTCATAGGATCAATAGGGTTTGCAGTCGCTCTTTTTTTGGAATAATTCATCGCAAGCCTATATAAATGTGGCGCCATTTGCAGAAATGCAACTTGCTTTGCCCTAAAAGACCCTGGCAAATAATTCCTGGAAGGATGATAGACTCTACTCTTACTCAGGTGTTCAGACATTTCAGAGGGGTGAACATCATAAGGGTGATTTAAGAAAACATCCTTCAATTGCAGATATGACCTGTAACGACTTTCTGTGCTGACTTTGAACTGCGAAACAACAGGAACAACAACATTCTTTTTTTCTTGCGACACACAAAAATAGTTAACTAATACTTCAGAAGCAACGGCTGAAACTTTTGCTGTAATATCAACATTAAAATCGGAGCCAGAGCCAGAGCCAGAGCCAGAGCCAGAGCCAGAGCCAGAATAGTAATCACAAACAAACCAATTCAACACTTCACTCTCAATTTCATTATAATTATACAGCGACAGATTCAGCATCTTCGACCTAAACACAACAAACTTATCGATTCGACTTTTGATCTCACCTATCGGCATCGTATTAAAAAAACTCTCCTTATCATTTATTTCCTTCATCGCTTCATCGCACTTCCTGTTGAAATAACGTGCTATACCGAAACAGGAATATTTATCAGCTCCAATATCCGTAAGCGAGACCCCCAATGAAGCTGCATACATCAAACGCTTTGCAAGCGCTGCATCAAAGTTTTCCCCAATAACATCAAGCTCCGTCAACATCAAGATATTAGTTATCAGTATGTTCTGTTCATATCCAATCACAGTATAGAGATAAAGGGTCATAGCATAAGCGTCATTAAATGCACCTGGAAAACTCAACATTGACCAACAAGTATCCTTACCGGAGTAGGTAGAGATGAAGCCGACCCGCTGATTTTCATCAATCAGCTTGCTCATTGTCTCAATTCTCGTCAACGGCAACTTACCAAAATCCAGATAGGCTGAAACAGGCACAACGTCTGCACTATCCACGGGCTTCATGAGCCTCCATGGACTCGTGGCAGACTTACCGATCCCTGTGAATGCCGTATCCTCTACTCGCCTTATCGAATAATTAACCAGCATCGTTCTCATCACATCTGCAGCGGAACTGAAACTTTTCAGGTCTCCTTGCCTTATGATCGCATGGACAATATATACAAGACATTTTTCAATCTTGCTTTCAAACATATTCTCAGCGAAATCCTCATTGATGTCATGGAATATAATATTTTTATACTTTTCTCTGAGAATTCTTGTTTCATGCTGCCCCAAATCCGATGCCCTGGAAGACTGGTACAAAAAATCAGCATACTGACGATGCCCCCAAAAATGAATCCTGACATTTTGATAATTTTTATCCCTTGACATTCCAGCCATGATATTACGCCCTTCAAGGGGAGGAACCTGGTTACCCACCCATACTTGATGAAGGGGCATAGCCTCTTGCTGACCATCAAGCATAAAAAGATCATCCATTAAAATATTCACCATGGATCCAAACACCTGGATAAAACGCTTGATATCAAGACAGGGTTCCGAGATGCATTGATCAAACTTATCAATCAGTTCAATACAGGATTGCCTGGTTCCTTCTGTCGACTGATGATTAATAGACAGCCAATACAAATAGTTCCTGGCGTAGGCAATATTTCTTAACAGCAGACTATGATCATCGTGGATTGTTCTATTTTCAAGCGATTGCGCATGCCTGATGGTAACGCCAGGAAATTCAGGTTCAATATTAAACCTCATTTTATTCAATAGTGATTTTTTAACAGTGTACGGAAAACGCTCCGCTGAATTGTTATACAACCAGAGATACGGCACACGAGTAGATATTGAATCTTTCACGAGAGCCACGTACCTTTCCATGACACCTTTATTAGCCATATTTTCCGAATCATCAAATTGGTACTGACTAACCAGCAGGAAATGCTCTGAATCTGTCTGTTTAATCTTCAAGGGAAAAATATGATTCTCAATATCGCTTGTTGGTGACGGGGTGGCAAGACAGGTTTTGAAATTTATTTCCATAAAATACACTTCCGAATTCTTCGATTCATAATGGGGCTTTCCCGCTAGAGACAACCAAACAATCGAAAAGTTCATCACAGACCTGCAGCTCTGACTAACAGCCTTGACCTTCCAGCCAAGGCTCGTTAGGTTGTGCGGGTTCAAAAACCTTTCATCACAGGTCACCTGGCCTGACTGGAAATCCCTGATGCCTGAAAATCACCGTCTCTACATCGAACATCACCAACAGCTGCTCGATAACCTGATGATGCAGCTGCCTACTGCGTTGGACACCGTCTGCACAGAAGAGCAGAAAGAACAACTGCTGGAACAGTTACAACACGTCAAGCAGGCACTGGTGGATCACCTGGAAGAATCCCGTTACCTGGGCCAGCAGTGGCTGTTTTCCTTTATCGGCAACCACCCCCAGCTTGCGCCGATGGTGCCTCGTGACCTGCTCTGGTTCTTTGGCGGGGAATGCCTGCACTTCATGTCAGATGATGAAATCGGCAAATATCAGCGGCTGGAGGATATTCTGGCAGAAGCCGAACACAACGGGCGGGACATGTCGTGGATTGAAGCCCGCCGGTTCGTTTTCAACTAAATCCCACTTACTCGTACACCATCTTCCGGGTCATGCCGCCATCGAGAATGATATTCTGGCCGGTCATGAACCCGGCCTCATCGGACAGCAGGAAGTGCACCAGGCTGGCAACATCCTGTGCCTCCCCTACCCGGCCCACCGGATGTTGCTGATGGCAGGTTTCCGTCAGGTGCACCGGTCGCCGTGACCGGGATTTCTGCAGTTCCCCAACCTCAATCCAGCCCGGGCTGATACAGTTGATCCGAATCTGCCCCGACAGTGATACCGCCAGCGCATGGGTCAGCGACACTACACCGCCTTTACTGGCAGCGTAAGCTTCAGTCTGAGGTTCTGACTGCAGATAGCGCGTGGAAGCAATATTCACGATGGCGCCATGTCGCACCCGCAGTAATCCCAGCGTTTGCCTGACCATCAGGAAGACACCGGTCAGGTTGACATCAATAATCCGCTGCCAGTCTTCAAGATCCAGGTATTCCAGGGGGCCGGTATACGGGTCAGCAATCCCTGCATTATTGACCAGTCCATCCAGACCACCAAACCAGTGCTGAACCCGGGCAGTGCAACGTTGCACAGACTCTTCACTGCTGACATCGGTACGAATAAAGCGTACGTCCCCTTGCCGTGCCAATAACCCCACCAACTCTTCACCGGCTTCACGGTCATTGTCCGCCACCACCACGCTATAGCCTTTCGCCAGGAAATACCCGGTGATGCCTCGACCTATGCCCTGCGCTCCCCCGGTGACCAGCACAACCGGTTTTTCAGCCCCATGTTGTCGGCGGCCCTCGACCTTCTGGCCTTCCCTTGTGTGTGGCATAACGAACTCCAGCCCGGTAGTAAAGGAGACAAAAGCTAAGCACAAGGGCAGCATCACTGCCTTAGTGGTTTTCAGCTATGACGAGAAAAACGGAGAATGACATGAACAAAGAAAAGGCCGGCTTCCCCCTCAGAAAACCGGCCTAATAATCCATTGGCAAACCTGTCCCGACTGTCTCTAACGCAGTCTGCTATAACGAGGCGCCATGACACTTGCTTGCAGTGGCAGGATCATCGCTGAGCGGTTTTCAGCGACCAACCCCTCCCCTCTTCACTGCGGGGTTCACTCTACCTGACTCGACAAACCAGATATTGATACGCATCAAAAGACCATAGGTATTAGCCGAGATTTTTATCGCTTTCCCCAGGCACTTCGATACTTTCGGTTGGCAGGCCAATCTCCGTCACCGAACGATCGAGCAATTCCTGCGGCAACTGTTTTTTCACCTTGACCCCGAGCTCAACAAACTGCTGCGCCTGACGCACCAGGTTGCCCCGTCCTGCGCTGAACTTGTTCATGGCGCCGTCATAGGTTTTTTTCACCGTATCCAGCTGGGTGCCCAGTTTCTGCATATCGTCCGTAAATCCGCGAAGTTTGTCGTACAACGCACTGGCTTTTTCCGCGATTTTTTCCGCATTCCGGTTCTGATGCTCATAGCGCCAGATATTTTCGATGGTGCGTAATGCCACCAGCAGATTGGTCGGGCTGACCAGCATAATGTTGTGTTCCAGCGCTTCCTGAAACAGTGAAGGCTGATGTTCAACCGCTGCATAGAAAGCAGGTTCCACCGGAATAAACATCAGGACATAATCCAGGGTTCTGACGCCATCCAGGTCCTGATAACTTTTGGCGCTCAGGCTACGAATATGATTACGCAGGCACTGAACATGGGCAGCCAGCGCCCGGTTGCGTTCCGCATCATCTTCCGCCTCGTGATAACGACTGTAATCCACCAGCGAGACTTTAGAGTCGATGACGACATCCTTGCCATCTGGCAAATGAACCACCACATCAGGCTGCAGTCGCTCACCGTCAGTGTTCTTCAGTGAGACCTGTCGTTCGTATTCATGCCCTTCCCGCAGGCCTGACTCTTCCAAGACCCGGTCCAGCACCAGTTCGCCCCAGTTACCCTGGGTTTTCTTGTCGCCTTTCAGGGCACGGGTCAGGTTCAGGGCTTCCTGGCTCATCTGCTGATTCAGCTCGCGCAGCCCCAGCACTTCATCACGCAGGGAGCGACGCTCCTTGGCTTCGGTGACATAGGCCTCACTGACCTGCTGCTTGAAATCAGTAATCTGCTGCCTGAAAGGCCCCAGTAAACCATCCAGCGCCATTTTGTTCTGTTCAGTAAAACGAGAGGCTTTCGCCTCAAAGATACGGTTCGCCAGATTTTCAAACTGTTGATTGAGCCTTATTTCAGCCTGCTCCAACAATCGGATTTTATCGTCTGCGGCTTCCCGCTCTTTATCCCGTGCCGCCAGTGCCGTTTTAAGTTCACTTTCGGATGCCTGCAGCTGTTGCTGTCGCAGTTCAGCATCCCGCAACGTAACCCGCAACTCATCCATACCGGTAAGTCGCTCTGTCGAGCGCGCCAACTCGAGTTCCAGGGCCTGAATGCGCTGTCGCGCCGTTTCCTGCTCCTGCTGCAACTGCGAAACGGTTTCCTGCTGACGGCGATTTTCCGTTTCAAGCCAGGTCTGGCGTTCTACTGACTGCAGGCGTTCTGTCTCAAGGGCTTGTTGCTCACGCAGTGACTCCGCTTCGCAACGCTGACGGGTTGAATCTGCACTGATCTTCCAGGCTGCAACAGCGACAATGGCCGCCACTGCAACAAGCAGGAGGGTATAAACAAGGAAGGACATCGTCATCGTTCAGACAATCCATTCTGAGGGTTAACAGGGTTTCAGGGAATAGTACTACCGATCGGACACACATCCCATTCGCATGGGCCACAGCACCGGTTTTTCTGACATCACTACCGCATGAAAATGTCAGTCAAGGTCATGGTTATTGCCGAGGGAACAGCCTATGATCACCGGCAACAGACCAAACAAGTAAAGGAATCCTGCCGCATGTTTTCCGAGGGGTTTTTAACCGTTTTCCTGATGGTCGTTCTGACTATTGGAATACTGATTACCATCTTCCTGATCAAAGGCCGTGCACGACAGCAGACAGCGGAATCACTGTCACACTGGTCGCAGTCGCCGTCCCGGTTTGTCGAGGTCAATGGTCTCAAGGTTCACTACCGGGATGAAGGAGAAGGCCCGGTGCTGATCCTCCTCCACGGACTGTTCTCCTCCCTGCATACCTGGGAGAAGTGGGTTAACCTGCTACAGGACCGGTACCGGATCATCCGGATCGATGTACCCAATTTTGGACTGACAGGTCCCTTCCCCAACAAGAGGGTCGATGACCAGACCTACATGCAGTTTCTTGAGGGTTTCGTGACTGCACTAAACCTTGAGCGCTTCCATTTAGCGGGCAACTCCCTGGGCGGCTATTTTGCCTACCAGTACGCCTCACGCTATCCGCACCGCATTAGCAAGCTGGTGATGCTCAATGCCGCCGGTTACTTTTTCATCCCGCCAGCCGCATTGATTGCCTGGGGCATGCCGCTTATGGGCCGCATTGCCGATTATACGCAGGCTCCTTACGGCCTGTTCGCTTCACTGGTACGCCGGGCTTATGCTGATCCAGGCCAAGCCACGTCCGATGAAATTCGACGCTACAACGAACTGCTGCAGCGGGACGGCAACCGGGCTGCCGGTGGCCGATTGATCCGGCATATCCGTAACCGTGTTGGCTTTGACACCTCACGTACCCACCTTCTCACCATGCCAACGCTCATTATGTGGGGCGATCAGGACCACTGGATCCCTGTACGTCATGCACCAAAATACCATCAGGCGATTCCGGGCAGTGAGCTAATCGTCTATCCAAACGTTGGGCACATGCCAATGGAAGAGATTCCTGAACAAAGCGCGAGGGATCTTATTCAATTCCTTGAAGCCCCACAGGAGTCATCTGTATGCAGCGCCTGATACTGACGCTTTGCCTGTGTCTCTCCGTGGGATACGCCATGGCCCGGCCCCTGACTACCGTTCCCCAGGTTTATCTCACCCGTTATGCGGGTCAGTGGTACGAAATCGCCCGGCTACCCAACGTCTTTCAGCGCAAGTGTGTCGCCAATGTCATGGCCACCTACACCCTTCGGGAAGACGGCGATATTGATGTATTGAACCAGTGTGAAAACAAGGAGGGGAAAATCCAGACCGCACAGGGATTGGCACGCAGCACCAACCCGCCGGAGAACTCGCGCCTGGAGGTCAGCTTTTTCAATGTTCTGGGCATCCGGCCGTTCTGGGGGGATTACTGGATCATCGCACTGGATGAGGATTACCGGTATGTCGTGGTAGGAGAACCTGACCGCGACTATGCCTGGCTGCTGAGCAGAACGCCCACATTACCGGATGAGACCGTTGCAAAGGCAATCGCCATACTGGAACGTGAAGGATTTCCTGTCGATCAACTCATCTATACCGTACAAAAACCCGGAGATTGAATGAATGAGCCGACATCTATTGCCGGCTCACGCTGGTGTTATCCAAGACTGAAAATCGTACCCAGTCCCATATCCCACAGCACGATGGTCATCACTTTCATGGAAACCAGTACCACAAGTCCGACCGCCACGATCGAGGTTGCCATCATGAATCCCTGCTCAAACGGGATGTGCATGATGTGAGGTAAGCCTGCATACAGCAGGTAAACCGCATAGGCAATGGCTACGAGGACGCCAAACAAGGCCAGGGGAATTGATGGGAACAAGCCCAGAAAGCCCGTCAGATAGAGTGGCGTGGCGGTATAAGCTGCGAATATTACACAGCGACTCCAGGAAGGGTCGCATCCGTAAGTCCTGGCCAGCCAGTGAATGAACAACCCCATGATCGTGACCGCGCAGATAATGCCCAACCAGGCGGCAACCCCCAGAAGAAACGCGCTTGTCGGCTCCAGCCGAATGGTATCAAGCCCGGTAGACCAGCCGGTAACACTGGTGCCATACCACATACAGAGACCCGGCAAAGCCGCCAGAACCACCATATGGGACAGGTACCCATGGCCATGACGCTCGATTTCACGGTCTATGTCTTCCCATTCTTCATGGGGGTGGGTGAATAACCCTGCAAGATGATCCAACATGTTCAGAACTCCTTCCTGACCCGCAGGCATTGATCCATTTGCACTAATTGCACTAAAAAAAACGCTTTTTAGCCCTTTTTACGCTTACTGTGCCCTGCCTCTTAAATGCCACTTACCTCTATCAGAACAGCATTAAAGATTCATTTTTATCTAACAACAACCCCTATATTGTACATAATTAGATATATGTACAAGTATAGACAAGGAGTCAGGTAATGAAACAGCTGCATTTTCTGATGAAAGATATTGATGAGGCCGAGGCAATGACCCATTACATGGAGACCCTTGGCATAGCCCATGAACACACGCATGTGACCTACAAGCATCCCCAGGCGCTGGAGGAAAGGCGCCTGCATGGCACCAGCTTCTGGGAAGAGGTGGATATCATTCACTCCGGCGAACGGGGACTGATGGTCGGTTTCATCGCCAGTGCACTGGTGAGTTTCAGCTTGTACAACCTGCTTTACGGGCAGGAGATTGCCTTGATCGTGACGATGTTTGCCGGACTGGTCACGCTGGGATTTTGCACCTGGGTCGGCGGGATGATTGGCGCCTCCTGCGACAATTACCGTCTGGACCCCTACCATGATCAGCTCGCAGCGGGCCAATGCCTGGTGATGGTGGATGTCCCGCCCCATCAGGAACAAAGCTTCCTGGAGAAGCTCAATCAACAATTTCCAGACCGGCACGTTTGTGGTGAGAGTTCCTCCATTGATAATCCCTTTGAAGGTTCCATGCACCTGCACAAGCACACCCTGTAATGGTTATACGGGGCGGCTAGCCCTATAACACCAAAAAACGTGCAAAGAACTAACAAGATAAAAACCGTTAGGCACTGCCCGATCAAATGATCGGGCTTTTTTGGGTATTAATACCAATCACATTTACTAAGCCCTCTGCCTGACACCAGCTATTCTCAGGCATCATCAACGCATTTTCTTTAAAATGATGTCTCGCCGACCACTGCTACCTGAAGGTTTTGAAGACATTGATTTTCAGCTTGCTGCCCGCCATGCCGACGATAACCGTGAATGCGTTCAGATGGACAATGATGTCACCTTCTCTACTATCTACGACCATAACTGGCAATCTGATTTCAAGGCGGACAGGGTACAGGCCAAGTTCCGTTATGACTTTTAACCAATGGAATAGGGCATAAACTCTGAAAACCAGCCGCTGGCCGTTTTTTTAATCCGCAAAAAGACCCTACCCACACATGTGCTTGCTGTCGATGATTCCCATTCGTTAAGGATCCATTGACTCTTCTATTGAACAGTTATGTGGACACCCTGAAATCGTAACGGTGACGGGCACCATTCAGATCAAGAACCAACACATCTCCATCTTCGAGTAAACTGACCACCAAACCATTGGATAATACTTCGACGGCTTCCGGAAAATCACACTCAAGGTTAAGAATGCGGGCTTTTTCCCCTGATAGTGTTGGTTCCCAAACTTCCAGCCACCGGTTGTGGACAAAAACCACCCGACCATCGGGGTATATGACAAAATCCTTTATTACATCGAACTCGCCTTCCAGTTGCATCTTTGCGACAACGACAGGATTTGACCGGTCGTTAAGATTCCAAATCGTCAGTGTCGGACCATGACACGCAACCATATGACCATTTGGCAAAAATCGGATTTTACAGACTTTTTCCTGCCCTCTCTCGGGATCGGCCTTAAATGCTATAGCAGTAGCCGGATGAGATTCAGGATTCCAGATAGATATATGGCCGTCGAAAGCATCACCCGTAACGACACAACCATCTGGCGCCCTCTGCAAACTCCAAATCCGTTGTTCCAGTGATCGCTCATTGATACGTGCCGACTCTATGGGTTGGTTAAAATCCCAGACACAGATTTTGTCATGACTTGATGAAGCTATCCGATTATTTCCTAATTTTACCATGCGGAGGACCGGATCATCGCCATGACCTTCACATAAATTAAGATGCACAGGGTTTTCAGGCCGGGAAAGATCCAGAATGGCCAGCTTACCGTTATAGGTACCCGTGATGCACCACCCCCGTTCTATTTGCACACCACATGTTATGTGATCCAAACTGAGGAACAGGTCTGATTGGGTGACTCTTGCTTTTTCTTCGCCGCTGTCATAGTCGAAAAGAACAAATAGGAAAGACCCCTCTCTCTTCCAAAAAGACATAGCCAGCAAATTGCCCGATAAGGGAATACAGCACCGTACACCCTGCACTGACCAATCACCCATTTCACAATTTTCAAGTCGTGTGGGTCTGTTCAAATTCCAGACTTTGATGCGTCCTGGCTCATTCCACGATGCCAGCCGATTGCTTGATAGTCGTTGAATACCAGGAAACGAAAATACGTCCGGCGAATCCATATTCAGAGTCGTTATATGGTGTATCTGCTTCGCATGATTACTCCAGTGACGAAACACCGCTGCAGTCCTCAACGAGTTCTTCATGAACCAACGCTTGTCATTTACTCCTTTTATAAAAGAAAACGTTTCTTTTGGCAGTGGAAAATGAGATATAAGATCTGTCAGTTTCAACCATTGATCTTGTGTCGTTTTTTTGTTGCTAAAGAATTCATCAACCAGACATTTCACAACGGTCTTGCAATCGAATATTTCTCTAGAAACATGTTTACTCACTGCTCTAAAATTGAAAATATCGCGCACCCCCAAGTAATTACCGAGCAAATACCACTCATTCACTGACAAGATTTTTGTATCAAACGTTTTTTTTTCCGATATCGAATATTCACCCTCTGCCTTTGGGAGAAGAGAATCTTCGGCTGGTTGAACTTGCACTATTGATTGTTTCTGAGCGTTTTCATCCGAAACCAGGAAGGAAGACGATGTCGCCGTATCTTGTAAAACGTTTTGCCGTCCATGGACTGAATTCATATCATTTGCCCTCTTCTCAACATGTCAACATGTATTATTTGAAATCCAAAAAGCTTCCCCATAAATAAATGATGAGGCTTTTTATTTTGACATATTGGACTTAGTCACGTTCATAAAGCATTAGTTCAAATTTTGAAAGAACGTCTTACTACCATGTTAATAGCCATCCTGTTTCAATTGCGGCAACAGAGTTCCCATCAGGCCACTCGCCAAACCTTTCTGTTGCACGTCTTTCTATAAAGAATGCGGCAACTCAGGCCGCTTTTGCTACATCCGTCTCATTTATACTGCCCCGTTTTTTCTGATTGACCTCAAAGTCCTGGTGGTATGGGTTTCAGCAGGCACATACAGCGAAATAATGTCAGATATCACCTTACGCAACATTCCTGCTGTGACAGTATCCGGATTTTAATCTTCAGGGGAAAAATATGACTATCAAGTTCGCTTGTAGGTGACGGGGGGGGGGACGAGACCGGTTTTAAAATTTATTTCCATAAAATACACTGCCGAATTTTCCAATTCATGAGTAAGCTTCCCGCTAGAGGCAACCAAACAATAGAAAGTTCATCTCAGACCTGCAGCTCTGACTAACAGCCAGTATTTTCCAATTCCGCAATAAGCCTGACTTAGCTGATAGTTCCTATGCCTCAGATCGTCGCTTATGTACAGATTTAAACAAGGTTTCTCTGGCCTGTTGTAGCCGTTTGGCGGCTTCATTACCGGTCATTGCATCTGCTTTTTCCTTCAGTTGCCCCAGTGTTATGCCTTCCTTCAGATACTGCTCAGGTTGCTCCAGAGACAGGAATTTCTCGTCAGGTGTCATTATGTTTTCATAGCGATAGACCTTTTTCTCCTTGCCCCTGTCGTCGATCCTGATTTCCGGGTAGAAACATAGGCGGTGATAGTTCAGGCAGCCTGTGAAAGCAGGTTTTCCACATCCCTCAGGGGTTTGATGAAATTCGTGTTCATGATGATTTTCATGTCCTCATCATGAACAAAGTACTGAAATCTACAGGCTCATTGCATATTGGCGAAGACTCGGGCTTTTTTAGTATTGAGGCGATAATAAAATTGAGAGAAAAACACTACCCATCGAGCCGGAGTTGTACCAGGTCAACCGTTCCCTTGAGAAAACCCGCTTCACAATACGCAAGATAGTAGCGCCAGAGACGCATGAAATAAGGATCAAAGCCCTGTGCAACAACGTCATCCTGCACAGTGTTAAAGCGCTGATGCCAAAGTGAAAGCGTCCTGGCATAGTCATGACCGTACTGATCAGAACGCGCCACCTCCAGCCCCTGACCGGCCGCCAACGCATGCAGATGCGATACGGTGGGCAACATCCCGCCGGGGAACACAAAGAGCTGGATGAAATCCGGATTGCGGCGATACTGCTCAAACCGTGCTTCATCTATGGTAATGATCTGCAACGCTGCCCGCCCACCGGAGCGCAGGCAGCGCTTAACGACGTTGAAATAGGTCGGCCACCAGGCTTGTCCGACCGCTTCGAACATCTCAATCGACACAATATGATCCCAGGCTCCGTCCAGCTTTCGGTAGTCCCTGAGTTCAAAGCTGACAAAATCAGAAAGCCCAGCCCGTTCAATGCGCGCTTGTGCAAACGCCAACTGCTCGCGGGATAATGTGATCCCCGTGACACGATACCCTTGGCGGGCAGCATATTCGGCAAATCCCCCCCAACCACAGCCGATTTCGAGAATATGATCCCCCGGACTGGCATCCAGTGATGCCAGCAAACGGGCATATTTGCGTGTCTGTGCACGTTCCAGGTCATGGTCATCGGACGTAAAAATGCCTGATGAATAGGTCATGGAAGGATCCAGCCATAACCGGTAAAAATCATTACCCAGATCATAATGGGCGGCGATATTTCGACGGCTGCCCCGCAGGGAATTTCGGGCTCCCCAATGCTGAAAACGCTGCATTACACGTCCAGGCAAGCCCAACCCTGCAGATGGCTTCAATGCAGTTTCATTATCCGCAAACCAGCAAAACAGGCGTGTCAGGTCAGTGGTGTCCCAATGCCCCTGCAGATAACTCCTGGCAAAGCCAATCTCACCGGCCATCAGCAGGGCTTTGGCGATGGCAGCGCTATCATTGAGACGCAAATCAACCACTTCACCGGTTTTCTCGCCTGTCACCTGATAGCTATGCTCTTCACCGGCTTCAATCAGCAACTTACCCTGGTCAGCCTTGTCGAGATGTCCGACAAGGCGTCGCATAATGAATGGCAGACTGACGCTGCTGCCCACATCCTGATCAGGCATCATGACTTGGTTTCTCCCGGATGAGTGTAAAACGTGGCGCCCCGCAACCAGATCTTTAAAGCCTGCCAGTGGATCATGACTATCACTTTAAGGGTCATAAACGGCATCCGGGCCATAAGCTTCAGGAGCCGCCCGGTGGTCAGGGGGATTGCTTTGGTATTCTGGGTTGCGACAAGCATCAGCTTGCCGTCGGAATACTCGTTGATTGCAGTGAACTGTCGTTTTCCGACTTTTCTCAGGGTGAAGTGATAACAGGCATCCATGCCGATAAATGGCGATACGTGAAAAACCTTTTCTCGTTGGAATCGCACAGACTGAGGCAATGGACGTCCTTTGTCATGCACCACATAGGGGTGTCGTTCACCAAAGGTATTACGTACTTCAAGAATAACGGCTATTAACTGCCCATTGTCGTTTTCACAATACCAGTGCGACATCGGATTAAAGGTATAACCGAATACGCGGGGAAAACAGAACAACGTAATTTTTGCCGGTGCTTCCTGCAGCCCTGCCTGGTGGAGTGTTTCGTTTGCCCAGGCTATCAACCCCTTGCCATCCTCCGCGCCATGATCTCTGGCATAGAAAGACAACAGATTAAATCGGTTCAACGACAACAGAGGATTTTGCCGACCCAGTTGATCCAGCTGCATCAAATCAATGGCAAAGCTGAATACCCGGTAAGAAAAACGGTATTCCACCGGAAATAAACGCCGGTGCATGACCTCGCCAACGAACACGCTTACAGGCTGGCTCATATAACCACCTGCCAGGGCGCTTTGATACCCATGCCATTGCAGAGCTCAACCGCAGACCGGATACCGTCTTCATGGAATCCATAACCAAAGTAACTGCCACAGAACCAGCGGTTATTTTTTCCCTGGAGATCATTCAGCGATGCTTGTGCCCGCATGGCCTGTCGGTCAAAGACAGGATGGTGCCAGGTGATTCGTTTGATGACTTTATCCCGAGCCGGCTCTGACAACGGATTGAGGCTCACCAGGTAATTCTTTGCACCTTCAGGGAGTTTCTGCAGGATATTCATCCAGTAGGTTACGGAAACCGGGCGTCCTGCCAGCCGGTAATCGGCCAGGTAGTTCCAGGATGACCACACCTTGCGGCGTTCAGGCATCAGACGTTCATCGGTGTGCAACCAGGCGGTATTCTCCTGGTAGCGAAAACACGACAACAGCTCCCGCTCATCCTCGGTCGCCCTTTCGCCCAACAAGGCCAGCGCCTCGTCAGCATGGCAGCCGAAGACAACATTCTCTGCAAGGATCTGGTTTCCACTTGCAGTATGAATACGGTAAACCTGACCATCATGCTCTACCCGCTCCACGGGAGAATCACTGAAACAGGGACCCGTCAGCTGCGCCAGAAGTGCCTGAACATAAGCCTGACTTCCGCCCTTGACGGAATACCATTGCGGGCGGTCAGACACGGAGAGCAGCCCATGATTGGCAAAGAAACGCAGGAAACTGGCGGCAGGAAATTCCAGCATGGTAGCCAGCGGACAAGACCAGATCGCCGCAGCCATCGGCAGCAGATAGTGATCGCGGATCCCATCCCCTAACCGCAATTGTTTCAGGTAATCCCTCAGCGACAAATCAGGATCAATACCGGAAGACAGATCCTCCCGGGCACTGGCATTGAACCTGAGAATATCGGCAATCATCCGCCAATGGGAAGGACTGAACAGCTTACTGCGCTGGGCAAACAGGGTATCCAGGTTATCACCGGCATACTCGATATCGCCCTCTCCGATTGAGGCCGAAAAGGTCATTGGCACGGCCTGGCAGTCAACCTTCAGAAAATCAAAAAAACTGGAAAGGTGGGGGTAGTTTTTACGGTTAAAGACGATAAAACCGGTATCAATACCCATGGGACCTAAGGGATCATCGACCGGCACGGTATGGGTATGCCCACCAAACCACGCATTTTGTTCAATCAGAGCAACATCATGGTGTCGAGACAGCAGCCAGGCTGTGATCAGTCCCGACACACCAGCGCCAATTACTGCAAACTCACAGGTATGCATGACTTCTCTCTTTCTTGTACATTATATTTTTATTGTATAATAAAAATAGTCGGTGCGAGAGTAAACCATGTATAAGAAAAAGGCATTACCCCAACATATCTGGATTATTGGCGGCAGCACGGGTATTGGCCGGTCACTGGCACTGGACCTTGCACAGCAGGGATGCACGGTCGCAGTGAGCGCCAGAAACCCTGAAAATCTTGTACAACTCGAAAAAGCCAGCAAAAGCGCTACAGGGAAATTAACGGGGTATCCTTGCGATGCGACCCAACTGCAAGCACTTCAGGGCAGTGCTGACCAGATTTTCAGCCAACAAGGCACCCCAGAGGCCGTCATCCTGAATGCCGCCATTTATGACCCACTGGATGCGGGTACCTTTTCCTGTGAACGGGAATGGGAAGTCATGCGGGTTAACATACACAGCGTTCTGAATGGGCTGGACATTTGCCTCAACCACTTCCCTGTGCCTCCGAAGCAGGTTCTGATCACCGTCAGTCCTTCTGGCTACAGGGGCTTACCGGGTGGAGGGGCTTATGGTGCCAGCAAGGCCGCACTGATCAATCTGGCGGAGTCCATGCGGCCGGCACTGGCCAGACGAGGCATTCAACTACGACTTATCAGCCCGGGCTTCGTCGATACTCGGCTTACCCGTAAAAACCGCTTTACCATGCCAGCACTTCTAACACCTGAGCAGGCCAGTCAACGCATTATCGAAGGCCTGAGGGGAAACCGATTCGAAATTGCGTTCCCGAAACGATTAATCTGGCCACTGAAACTCCTGTCACTGCTTCCGGCTTCCCTGTGGTTCAGACTGACTGGGGGGCTGCAGAAAGGAGATCCGGAATAACGGATACCAGTGTCTGGTCAGAACCGGGCAATAAGAGATGGAACCCAGCCGGTGCCAGTGTTGATTGATGGATCCTGGCGCTTTGACCGGCAATAATCACGGGTACTGTCAACGTCTGCCCAACGCGCAGCAGATCCCTCGACAACGTTGTTCTATCCAGTGCTGAGTTACCCTGCAAAACGACTGCTGACGCTTGCAGCTTCTCTGCCGCCAGCGGAATTTCGACCAGCGGGATACTTGCTCCCAGATAATGCGCCTTACAGCCGTGCGAGGCGGCTGAGAGCGATAACAGAAGAAGCTCCATTTCTGAGACTTCTCCTGGTAGATTAAGGAACATGATGCTGCAGGCATCATCTGCCTGCGACTGACGGTTCGCGTTGTACAGTTTCAAGCCGATACGCGTCCGCAGGAAATTCTCCAAAAAGCGTTCTTCCAGACGATCGCCGTACAAGCCCTGCCAGGCACTTTGCAATTTGTCGAGCATTGGCTCAAACAACCGCCGAATCACGGTATCTGCGGGGTACTCCGTCATCGCCTGATGAAACACACTGTCGAGCCGTTGTTCATTCAGCGCCTTAAGTGCAGCAATGAAGCGATGCTGATAGATGTCCCAGACACCGTCATCGGAAACACCAGTCTCAGGCTCCGCCGCGGCTACGGATTCTTCCAACAACTTGCGCACCTTACTGACGGAGACGCCCCGGTTTATCCAGTCCGTAATGGCGCGAATCTGGCGAACATGGTCCTCAGAATAAAGACGGTGGCCCTTGGGGGTTCGGTGAGGCTTAATCAATCCATAGCGACGCTCCCATGCCCTCAAGGTGACAGCATTCACACCGGTCAGCCGTGACACTTCCCGTATGGGCAACATTGCTGCATTCGCGCCTTCAACTTCAGGGAGAACTTCTTCTTTATCAGTCATCACTTGCGGTTTCCTTTGAACCCGGGTGATTCTACAGAATCACGTGCCGCCTGTCCCAAGCAGGTCTTGATTGTTTGACGGCCTCAGCAAATGGACAGACTTTGCCTATATTGTGTTCCTTAATCCCAACACTTCAGGATGCGGCTGAAGATAAACCTGCTGTTGAATATAGTCACCGCCACTGCGTTGCAGATAGTTTCTCAGCAGGGTCATCGGCACCACGAGGGGCAGTACGCCCTGCCGATACTGCTCAATGAGTTTTAGAATTTCTTCACGTTCACTGCCTGCGACCGTTTTTTTAAGGTAACCCATCAGGTGCAACATCACGTTAGTATGGGACTTGCGGGTCGCCCGCTTGGCCAGGGTTGCCATAAAGATATGACTGAACGCCTCCACCAGTTCGTCAATTGGCATTGCTTTACCTTTTGCAATCAACTGACCCAGTTCGGTGTAATTTTGTGGACTGTGAGCCATCACCTGGTATTTATATGCCGTATAAAAATCAGCCACAGCCTTGTGCGACGGGTTCGGCATCACTTCGGTTTGCCAGCGGTGCCAGGCAAATACCCGGGTGAAGAAATTCTCGCGCAGGATCGGGTCGTGCAGTCGCCCCTCTTCTTCCACCGGTAACAGTGGATTCTCTGCCATCAGGCTGCGGGCAAACACACCCGGCCCGTTATCGCCCGATGGAATACCATTTTCCCCGTAGATCTTCACCCGCTCCATCCCACAACTGGGGGATTTCTGCATGAGAATATAACCGCTGATATCCTTGAGCTCGCGCGCCTTCTCGCGCCCATAGGCTTCAAGCTGCTCTGTCACGTCACGATCGGGTGAATCCGTACCCACAACACGGTAGTTATCAGACGTACCTACCAAACGGATAGGTTCTCTCGGTGTCCCCAGACCAATGCCAACTTCCGGACACACTGGAAGGAAATTGAAATACTCCGCCAAGGTATTCATACAGAAAGATGAGCGCTTGTGTTGGCCGTTATAACGAACCTTGTGTCCCATCAGGCAAGCACTAATACCCAAGGTTATATGACGCTGTGGTTTTTCTAGTGGTACAATAGCCATGAGCACCTCTTTTTTGTACAACCATATAAATAATGTACAACTTTATATCAGTTTAGCAAAGCAATCCCTGACAAATTCGTCAGTATCAATACCGCAAAACTTGCTAACCGGCCTGGATATTCACATAGTTGTACAAGGGGCTTTTTGGGAGAGAAGGCAATGATTGACCCGACCTTGCTGGAAAAACTGGTGGATGAATCGAATGACGGGATTGTCGTCGCCGAACGCGAAGGTGATGAGAATATTCTCATTTACACCAATGCTGCCTTCGAACGCCTGACCGGCTATACCCGTGAGGAAATTCTGTACCAGGATTGCCGCTTCCTGCAGAAAGAGGATCGCGCACAGGATGCGATTGAACGGATTCGCGGGGCACTCAAGCAGGATCAACCCACGTGCGAAGTCGTCCGCAACTACCGCAAGGATGGCTCCATGTTCTGGAACGAGCTGCGTATCACCCCGGTATTCAATGACGATGACCAGCTGATGTATTACATCGGCATCCAGAAAGATGTCACGGAAGAGATGGAAGCCCGGGAGAAAATTGAAGCCCTTGAGCAGGAGATCGAGGCGCTAAAATCGAAAATTGCATCACTTGAAGGCGACAAATAACAGCAATCAACGACTGACCGTTCATCATGAATATATCAGTCGTCTGACAGCCTCCGCTTCAACGCCCTGATAATTGAACCTACTATCGGCAGATGCTCGTAAAGGAAAGCGCCGGCATCAAAGTAATCCCGATGCCGGATCACCTTCCCCGCCGCGGTGAATTCCAGCCGGCTGCATCCAGGAATATCAATGGGCTCACCGCCCCGCAGCCGCGGATGCGCATAACGCAACACCCACTCGACACAAGCCTGATCATCATCCACCAGCGTTTTACCAAAAGAGAAACGGACTTCAGTCACATTCTCATACATGTTGGCGATATATTGCCTCAAGGACGATAAGCCCTGCACGTGATGCAACGGATCAGAGAAGGCAATATTTTCATCGTAAATCTGATCCAGAGTATCAATCGTGTCAGCGCTTATCTTTGACCACACTTCAAGAAACCGGCTGAGATGTTCAGAATCATTCATGAACGCAATCCTTTGAAAGCCTCCATCACTCGCTGACGTGATGCGGAATGATCAACAATCGGCGCCGGATAATCCAATGCGCCGAACAAATCACCCGTCTTTCCCGTCAACGGTTGATGAATCGTTTTATTATCCAGCGCTGCCAGCTCAGGCACCCAGGTGCGAATGAACGTGCCGTCCGGGTCAAACTTCCCGGATTGACTGACAGGATTAAACATCCTGAAATACGGCGCCGCATCGGTACCGGTACTGGCTGACCACTGCCATCCCCCGTTATTGGCAGCCAAATCGCCATCCACCAGGTGGCGCATGAAAAAGCGCTCGCCTATTCGCCAATCCAGCATCAGGTTCTTGGACAGGAACATCGCGGTCACCATGCGCAAACGGTTATGCATCCAGCCTGTAGCCACCAACTGTCGCATGGCCGCATCGACGAGGGGAAAACCGGTTTTTCCGGATTCCCAGGCTTCCTGCAATACGGGGTCATGTCGCCAGTTCAGCTTGTCCGTATCAACCTGAAAAGGACGATGCATCGAAACACGGGGAAACGCGACCAGAATATGCTTATAAAACTCTCGCCATATCAACTCCCCTAACCAGCAGGTAATACCGGCATTCCCACTATCCAGCTCACCATCATTGGCGCGAACAGCAGCATCAAAACACTGACGAATAGACAACACACCAGCCACCAGCCAAGGTGACAGACTGCTTGTGCCATCCAGCGCTGGAAAGTCCCGTTGCTCAACATAGCGCTGAACACGCGATTCAATAAAATCATTTAACGATTTATGGGCAGACGTCTCGTCAGGCCCCCATCGATCAAGGATGTTGGATGCAGTCGGAGCATATCGATCAACAGGAACAGGATCCGAAGCGATATCAAGAGAAGCTTGTTTTGATGGAGGTGGACATGGCTGCCAGTCTTCTGGCCGTAAATACCGATAGACGGCTTTCTTGAATGGTGTGAAAACCTTAAAAGCCTCTCCCTTTCCCGTCGTTACCCGGCCCGGTTCCACCAGGACCGCATCCGTGAATCGATGCGCAGAGAACCCGGCTGCATCAAATGCTTCTATTACTTTCCTGTCCCTGCTTTGCTCATTCACACCGTATTCATCATTAAACCAGACGCCCTGACAATCCAGGGAACGCGCAAGATTGAGCAATATCTCTGCAGAATCAGAATAATAACCAGCCTCTTTGACCAGCAAGGGAATATTGAGCTTAGCCAAACGCCGCTGAAGCGAAGCCACACAGGAAAGACTGAAAAACAATTTATTCGGGCTGTCGTCATGATCAGCCCACTGACCCGGCTGGATCAGGTAAACACCTACCACATCACCAGCCTGCGATGCCTGATAAAGCGCCTTGTTATCTTCAGCCCTGATATCTGTCCGGAACCATACCAGTTGTCGGGTTTTAGCCACACCTTACCCTCCTCTCCGTCAGCGCTCTCAACATATCCCGAATTATTCTTATACAATTATCTATACACGTACAAATATAAATTCAATAAGTACAAAAGAACATCAATAAGTTAGTCATTTTACGAAGCTTTTTATACGTGATTAGTCGTAATTAATCTAAGGGGAGAGCCCGCACGCAAAGCCGTCGTGATTTTCTGAAAAAAAACACTATCGGACTTTCCCTGATTCCACTCGCAACACTCCCCCTTACGGATGAAAAGGTCGTCTGTGTTGATGAGCCGATGGCAAAACACTTTGGTTATATTCCCAATGCCGTGGACGCGAAGGGTGATGAAAAGTACCGGGCTGGACAGAAATGTAAAAACTGCGTGCTTTATGTCGAAGGGAACAAAGGCTGCAACCTGTTCCAGGGCCGGCAGGTCAGTTCTGAAGACTTGTGCAGAGCATGGGTGCTGAAGTCAGGCGCCACACTGCAAAAACGACTGCCTGGATAACAAAAAAGCCGTCATCATCGATGACGGCTTTTTAATCTGGAGCGGGAAACGAGACTCGAACTCGCGACCCCAACCTTGGCAAGGTTGTGCTCTACCAACTGAGCTATTCCCGCGTTAAATCTGATGCGTTATTTAATGACCGGCATCCGGTCTCGAGCAGATGACACCACTCAATATAAAAGTGGCGTCCCCTAGGGGACTCGAACCCCTGTTACCGCCGTGAAAGGGCGGTGTCCTAGGCCACTAGACGAAGGGGACGCAAATTCTTACAGGAATTTGGTGGAGCCAGGCGGGATCGAACCGCCGACCTCTACAATGCCATTGTAGCGCTCTCCCAGCTGAGCTATGGCCCCACAAACATCCTCTCAACAAGGACAAATAACAAGCTGCCCCAGCGAAGATTGAGCGCATTCTATGGACCTTAAGAAGTCTTGTCAACCGACTGAAACAAAAAGACTTTTTTGAAAAAAAGACTGGAAAAGCAGCATTATTCTCGTGTTATACTCCAGCCACTTCACAGGCCAATAGCTCAATTGGTAGAGCACCGGTCTCCAAAACCGGGGGTTGGGGGTTCGATTCCCTCTTGGCCTGCCATCTTCCTTTATAGAACTTACCTCTCTTTTTCAGCTCCTACTCAAAGCAACCGACCTGGCTTGCGCTTCGTGAGAGGGTGAGGGAAACGGTCATTGCCTCCATTTCTGTTATCTTCACCATTTTGAGCCACATGCCTGACTCTGTGCTCTAAAAACGGGGATATATCTTCAAAACCCTCCGCCCCTCTCTTTTCTACATATATTCCAAAAGGTTACGATCACATTAAACGACAGCGACTGTTAATTACTGTTTTTACCGACGGCAGTTACGTTCGTCGATATTTGCAGGGAATAACTTGGAGTGCAATTTTTCTCTGATTCATACCTGCTTTTTTTACAGCAACCAGCGCAGACCGCTGTTTAATACATGCTTCTGCCACGCCCTTATCCTAATCGTATTAAGAATTGAGATAAGTACCGGTAATTGATCTTACCGACACTGAAATACGAACTACAACAGCCCTTTATTTTCCTCATATACCCTATTGATCTGGGCGCTGATCTCTTTAACCCTCATAGTTTTCACTCCCAGTTCTTTGCCACGATCTGACCACCCTGCCAGTACATCGCAAATCATCTGCAAATCCTTCCGGGCCTCCTTCCACGATGCATAGTTGGCATAGGAAGCCAGCTTCTGAACCGTTTTCAACGGAGGTTTGGAACCATACCCACCAAATGCCACGGAGTGTTCATTGTAAGGGGTCGGGCTGAAGGTAACATCGTACATTGGCGACGGCTGCCATTGCCCGGAGTCTGACATCAGGAACGACCAGTTTTTTGTATGATCATCCTGATTAACGGCAAACAGGTTAAACATAGCCCTCAGGAACTGCACCCGACCGACTGCCGGGCTTTGGCACAGTATCTGGCTGGCCTTAATGAGGTCTTCATAATCCATGGACGGCTGACGAAAATCAGCATCAAGCAAACCACACAAGGTCTGCATATGCTTGCGACCAGAAGGAACCCCCTCCACACAATCAAATCGCTTTACGGCCAACCAGGCATGTCCATTTTTCTGAGGGAAGAGCCTGTGCTCCGGCACATCAATACCACACTGCCTGGCCATATCCAGCCAAGCCGCCTCACACAGCCCTTCATCATGTCCCAAGGCCAGCTTTGAAGACGTGAATTTAACCAACCAGGCCTGACTTTTTGCCCCATGCTCAGCAGTGAATACCTGCTCCGGATTTTCAGGGTCAAAATAGATCAATGCCTTCGGTCTGGCGCCACCGGATCCACCGGCATTGGCCAGCGCCTGGAGTACCTCATCCGTCTGTCCATCAAAAACCAAAGCAGCCTGCTCACCTAGCGTGGCCATCTCAGTCAGGCCTTCTTCACTTTCGCTATCCATAGCGGGGATGTAGTGCAATGCCCCCGTTCCGCGCCTGCCGATATAGGCCAGACGATCCATTGGGGTAATGCTGTGAGGCGATATTCCCCGCTGCCGGAAGACCCGATCCATCAGTAGCATACCCCAGCCATCTGGAAGGGAATCAGAAAACAGCCCGTGCAAACCGGCATGGGGAGTCTTAGGCGCTTTTGTCAGACTGTTATCAAATGGCAAGCTAAAGGGAGAAAGACTCTGCCAGCGCTCAAGATAAGATGAATCATATTGAAAGAACGTCCCCTGTTGATTCTGCGCCAACTCACCGACCAGAGTATCGCCCCCATCAGACAAACGACGCCAAACCTGCAGGTGTCGAACATTTGCTGTATTCATGCTCAGCTCCTGAGGACATCATTGATTGAACGAGGCTGGGATTGTACTAATTTATCCTCTGCCTGCTTCGCAAGATCAACAAAAGAGCCAAGATCCGCAACCGACTGCCACAACAAAAGAAATTGCCGCAGGGAGATCTGCCCTGTCGTCTCAAACTTTTTGATTGTCGGCTCAGGAACCGTACTCATTTCTGCGAGCGCCTTGCGAGAAAGCTTTTTCGTTTTTCTCAACAATCTGACCGAATCAGCCAAACGCTGTTGAATATCAGGCGCAGTTACCAAAGAGAGAAGAGCCATCACACATCCAAACCCAATAAAACATAGACATAATAGTAGCTTAAAAAGGATATATACCCATATTATAGACACTATTATATCCATATAGTTCAATAGATGTACTACTTGAGGATCCTATGTCGCAAAGCATGACACGCTCAGAGCTATACCGCGCCCTTTGGTCAAAAACGAGAAAGGCCCTGACAGAAGAATGGGAGTTTCCTGCATCCGTCATTACAGAAGCTGCTAAATCTGCAAATATCCCCCTGCCTCCGCCAGGTTATTGGACCCTCGTAGAATTAGGGAAGGATTTCACCCTTCCCCCTCTGGCGGGGGATATTCAGGAGGTGATCACACTCACAGTACCTGTGAAACCACCCAAATTACCCACGCGAAAAAAAGACATCACCGAAGTCACAGTAAACACGCCCAAAAAGACAGCCGTAGCAGTAAAAACACCCATCCCTACACCTGAAGCCTGCAACCAGACGATCAGCTTGACGCAATCAATCGAGGAAGCCCTGCCGTTAATCAAAAAGTCCTTCAGAAGCTACAACAGCCCCAAAGCGTCAATTGATTATCGATACAAATATCTTTGGCCCGAGGCTAAGGGAATCATAAAAATGGCTGTCATGCCGGAAACTGTGGCACGTGCTCTTCTAATCTATGACAGCCTCCTGCGCTATTTCAAAGATCGAAAGTGGCCTATACAAATACCAGCGAAAAGCAATCAGCGCATGAATGCTGTAACCATTGATGGCGTCACTATCACATTCACAATTTCAGAGCAGCGAAAGCAGGTAAAAACCAAAAGTGACTCCTATTGGAGGGAGTGGGAATACAGCTATGCATCAACTGGCATCCTTCGCTTTCAGTTTGGCGCAACCGGGTCGAGGGAGATTAAGGATAAAAATAACAAACGACTTGAAGATCAATTAGATGACATTATCGCCAGGTTGGAAGATGAGGTGCAGCGCGAACATCGGAGGGAAGAGGGAGCCAAAAAGAAAGCATATATTGAGGGTTTACGCCAAACCCTTCGCAGCCTTGTTAACGACGTTAAAAAGTATAATCGCCAGTGTCAGGAAAACCTCGAACTCATGCTGGAAAAGTATGATAAAGCGAAACGGCTTTATGATTTTCTGGACTATATGAAACAAGCACCAGACGAAGCGCTAACCTCACCCAACACTGAAGAATGGCTTTCATGGGTTGAACGAAAGGCCCGAGAGGCTGACCCTGTATTTGATCATTCCGATGAACACTTCAACACACCTCTTCATATTGAGACAACCGTGTTTAAGGTTATCGCCGAAAACCCTGACAAGTACAAAGAGCTTGAAGCCTTGGATCTATCAGAAGAAATTCAGGACATACTGCACCGGGGCACACGGCTTAGATGGTAATTTCTCAGCCCAAACTTGCAATCTCAGCAGAGCGAACTATTTTGCTCTACATCCCTCTAAAAAGGGATATTCTTCACTGATTATATTGCGCTTGTTATAAAAAAGTGGAACTTTGTCGTCCATACACTGCCATCTTGTAAGTCACTCGTTTTACCTTCTCTTATTCTTGCATACCTTCTAACACTTATCCGCCTCGGCATAATACACAGCCAATTCCTTGAACGTTTCCCCTACCGATACCAGACTACAGTCTGAAGATAAATCGGTAACAGGCACCTCAAACTTACACGTTGAGCGGCGTCCTGTTTTGCACCCGAATACCCTGCGTATTTGAGCTGCATCAATATGAGCGCCCCCAAAATCCTTACAGTGGGCAGCGGGGAGCACCGGCGCATGACGTACATCAACGCGCACTCAGCGCCTGCCTCTCCCTTGAAATTCCTTACGCCTTGTTATCGCGGAGCAATACGATTGAATCCTTCCCCCCCTCCCGTACAGCATGACATCACCTTGTTGGCCCCCCTATCCGGTCCAATCATCCCTATCGACCAGGTACCCGACCCGGTATTTTCGGAACGTATGCTCGGTGACGGCATCGCGATTGATCCGGTCGACAACATGCTCCTCGCTCCGGTTGATGCCGAGGTGGTACAGCTTCATGCAGCCCACCATGCACTGACCTTAAGAACCGGTAGTGGTATTGAAATCCTGATGCATGTCGGTCTGGATACCGTGACGCTACGCGGAGAAGGTTTCAACCCACAGGTGAGCGAAGGCGACAAGGTAAAAGCCGGACAACCACTGCTGGCGTTTGATGCAGACTATCTCGCTTGCCACGCGCGCAGCCTGATCACTGTTATTGTACAAACCGGCCCGGAAAACCTGGCTATCAGCCATCCGGCATCTGGACATGTCAATGCTGGCCATGATCGCCTGCTGGTACTCAGCACATCCTCATCAACCAGCGCCACCGATGCGCCATCACAGGCACAGGGCGAACCAGATGCCGAAGCCTCTGTTCGCATCCCCAACCCTGAAGGCCTTCACGCACGCCCATCTGCTGTTCTGGCGAAACTGTGCCATCAGTGTAATGCAACCGTGAAGCTGGCCTGCCATGGCATCGAAGCACGCGGCGACAGCGTCACTGAACTGATGAAGCTCAATACCCGGCTGGGCGACGATGTCACTATAAAAGCCTGGGGAGATGATGCACAGAATGCAATCGCCTCAATCGTTGCGGCCATTGAAGCCGGCCTGGGTGAAGATGTCGCTTCAACAAGCACCCAGACATCTGCCATCGAGGAAACCGAAACACCCCTTCTAGCCAGTGAACAAAGCGACCCACGCCGTCTATCCGGTGTTCGCGCCGCACCAGGACTCGGCATTGGCAAACTCATCCATATTCGCCGACAGCATCCGGAATTGCAGGAGTGGGCATCGGATATAGCAACCGAACAACATCAGCTTAACAACGCCATTGCATCAACCTGTGATGACTTGCGCCAGCTGGTGACCAAACTCGCAGCCGCCAGCGAACGGGAACAATCCGAAATATTCAATGCCCACGTTCAATTGCTGGAAGACCCGGCACTGGCCGAAACCGCCAACCACCTGATTACAGAAGGGCGTTCAGCAGCCTGGGCCTGGAATGATGCCGTCAACCAGCAGGTTCGCGCACTACAATCACTGGACAACGCGTTACTGGCCGCCCGGGCAGCTGACATTGATGATGTTGGCCAACGTGTACTGGCTGTATTGACGGGTATTTCATTCGGCACCGAAAACTGGCCGGACAATGCCATTCCCGTGTACCTGGACATTACCCCATCAGATTTGCTCAGCCTGGATCGTGATCGCGTGGCTGGCGTCTGCAGTCTCGAAGGCGGCGCCAGCTCTCATGCAGCCATCATTGCCCGCTCCCTGGGCATTCCTTACCTTGCCGGCATGGATAGCCGCATCAATGAGCAAGCGGACGGCGCCACCGTCATCATGGATGCTGATGCAGGCTACCTGCTGCTATCACCATCCGCTGATGAGATCAGCCTGTGCCAGACGCAAAAAGACGATGCTGAGCGCACTTTCCAGGCTGCACTGCAAACGACAAACGAACCTGCCGTTACACTCGATGGTACACATATAGAAGTAGCAGCCAATGTGGGCGGCCTGGATGAAGCACGCAAAGCGGTAGAGCTGGGCGCAGAAGGTATTGGATTGTTGCGTACCGAATTCCTTTATCTCAATCGCACAACCGAACCGGACGAAGACGAACAGACACAAATCTATAGCGATATTATCAGCGCCATGGGCACGGAGCGTCCGGTCATCATCCGCACACTGGATGTCGGCGGCGACAAACCCCTGCCCTATCTGCCACTGCCTGAAGAAGAAAATCCATTCCTGGGGGAACGGGGCATTCGTGTCGGCATTAATCGCCCCACCATGCTCCGCCGACAGATTCGTGCACTTCTACGCAGTGCGAAAGCCGGCAATTTGCGCATCATGTTACCCATGATTGCCAGCCTGGAAGAATTCCGCGCGGTCAAAAAGCTGGTTGAGGAAGAACGCCAGTCACTGGATAGCGCCGTTGAGCTCGGCATCATGATTGAAGTTCCTTCTGCAGCCCTGATGGCCCGGGAATTGGCGAGAGAAGCCGACTTTTTCTCCATCGGCACCAACGACCTGACCCAGTACACCCTCGCCATGGACCGCGGCCATCCCAAACTGGCCAGCCGGATCGACAGCCTGCACCCTGCCGTATTGCGCCTGATCGCCATGACCGTGGAAGGCGCCAGGGCCGGGAATCGCTGGACCGGCGTCTGTGGCGGCATCGCCAGCGATATTACTGCTATCCCGCTGCTGCTCGGGCTCGGGGTGAACGAATTGTCCGTCAGCGTTCCCTCTCTGCCACTGGTGAAAGCCCGTATCCGCGAACTCAGTCTTGCCGATTGCCGCACACTGGCACAACAAGCCCTCGCCATGGAAGACGCCACACAGGTGCGCGCGCTGCTGGCGCAATGGAAAGATAAGGAGTAACCCATGACAACAATTGCACATCGCGCCTTTGCCAGCCTACAGAAAATCGGCAAATCATTGATGCTGCCGGTGGCGGTACTGCCCGCCGCCGGTATCCTGCTGGGTGTAGGTTCCGCGGGATTCGCGTTATTTCCGGATATTGTTAATACGATCATGGCCCAGGCCGGCGGCGCCGTATTCGGCAACCTGCCGCTGATTTTCGCCATTGGCGTTGCGCTGGGATTTACCGAGAATGATGGCGTTGCTGCGCTGGCAGCCATGGTCGGTTACGCGGTAATGATTGCCACCATGGGTGTTTTCGCCACTGCACTGGATCTCGAAACCACGCGTATCATGGGTATTGATTCCATTGATACCGGCGTCATGGGTGGGATTATTATCGGTGCCGTCGCGAGCTTTCTATTCAACCGTTATTACCGGATTGAGCTGCCAGCCTATCTGGGCTTTTTTGCCGGCAAGCGGTTCGTGCCAATCGTCACCGCCTTTGCAGCGATTGGCGTGGCGGCTATTCTGGCACTGGTCTGGCCACCCATTGGTGCAGCAATTCAGTCCTTCTCCACCTGGGCCGCCAGCGAAAATCCGGCTGCCGCCTTTACCATTTACGGTATTGTGGAACGGGCACTGATCCCCTTCGGCCTACACCATATCTGGAACGTACCTTTCTTCTTTGAAGTCGGCCAATACGTCGACCCTCAAACCGGCAAGGAATTCACTGGCGAGATTGCCCGCTATGTCGCCGGCGACCCGACGGCTGGCAACATGGCCGGCGGTTACCTTTTCAAAATGTTCGGCCTGCCCGCCGCGGCGATTGCTATCTGGCACACCGCGAAACCGGAAAACCGTGCGCGGATTGCCAGCATCATGATCTCTGCGGCGCTGACCTCTTTTCTGACCGGCATTACCGAACCCATTGAATTCTCATTCCTGTTTGTTGCGCCTGTCCTGTATGGCATTCATGCCCTGCTGGCGGGCCTGGCCTATTTCACCTGTATCGCCCTGGGCATCAAGCACGGCATGACCTTTTCCCACGGGTTCATTGACTTTTCGCTGCTCTACGGCAATTCCACCAACGGCTGGGGCATCCTGGTGCTGGGCCTGGCGTTTGCCGCCCTGTATTACGTCATCTTCCGTGTCACCATCCAGTGGCTCAACCTGAAAACCCCGGGACGTGAAGATGAATCCGAAGCCACAGTCGATAGTGACACCAGCTCAATGGCCGGTGAATTAATCGCAGCTTTCGGCGGCGCAGCCAACATCACCAGCCTGGATGCCTGCATTACACGACTGCGTATTGCTGTCAGACAGCCTGACCAGGTCAATGACGCTCGCCTGAAACAGCTCGGTGCAACCGGTGTTGTTCGTGTCGGTAACGGCGTTCAAGCCATATTCGGTACCCGCTCGGACAATCTCAAGACCGATATGGAGCACTATCTCAAGCAACACCCACAACCCCAGCCAAGTGTTGCAGAGACAGAATCAGCACCTGAAGAAGCCGTCGCCACAACTACAGCGACACATGCCAGCATCAAAACCAGTGACGCCCTGGCTGCGATTCAGGCTTTGGGGGGTGCAGAAAACATCCGATCAGCCAAAGCCTGCGCACTCACGCGGATACGGGTTGAGCTTGGACAGGGCATCGCCCCCGATACGCAAGCATTGAAACAGGCGGGCATTACCGAAGCCATGCGTTGCGGCGATACTGTCATTCACCTCCTGGTGGGTGAACAAAACACCTCAGCCTGGGAACAGGCATTCAATGAACACCTTAAGGTAGCCATTGCCTGATAACGGGTGGGCGTCTTCCACGGAGGACGCCCATACTGGTTGCCATCCATTACAAAGCACGGGAGAAGCAACTTGTTCCCACTGATCGCTGCCGATCTGGATGGCACCCTCCTGACACCAGACCACCGCCTGGGATCTTATACAGTCTCGACGCTTAAGCAATTGAACCAAAAAGGTTATCAGCTGATTCTGGCCAGTGGACGCCATGCCAGCGAAGTATCAGCGCTGATAAACACCCTTGAAATACCCGCCTTTATGATCACAGCCAATGGCGCCCGCATTGACACACCCACTAACGATCGACTGTTTCAAAAGGATCTGCCCGCAGACATTGTTCAGACCATGGTCTCAACACTGATTGATAAGCCCGGCATCTCAATCTCTCACCTGCACAGTACATCGCCTTTGGCGACGGTTTGAATGATGCCGATATGCTGACGGCAGCCGGAAAAGGACTCATCATGCAAAACGCCGATAAACGACTGAAACAGCTGCTGCCAGAAATGGAAATTATTGGTTCTGATGCCGACGAAGCCGTGGCAACCTACCTGGCAAACACCTTTTTATCCAATGATCCCGGTATCAACGCCGTAATGCGGTAAGATACCCACACACTTTGCGAACACATCAGCCCAGAAATGAAAACACCCTCAATCGAACAACAGTCCGGCCTCCCCTCCCCCCTGCGCCAATATGCTGTCTCCCCCTCTCTCGAGTCGCACTGCAAACACCTCGCAGAAACCTCTCTTGCACTATTGATGGAACAGCCGGAACGCTGCCAGCAACTCACCATTGAAGCCGCAGGACTCTGCCTGGATTACTCCCGCCACAGGATTACAACAGAATCCCTGCCAGATCTCATTGAACTGGCCAGGGAAGCCCGACTGGAAGAGTCCCGGGAAGCCATGTTTAATGGCAGCATCATCAACACGTCAGAGCAGCGCGCTGTCCTCCACACGGCACTACGCAATCGAAGCCAGCGGACGGTACTGGTCGATGGCTCAGATGTCATGCCCGCCATCCGTGACACCCTGGAAAGAATGCGCGCACTATGTCAGCGCGTTCACAGTGGCGAATGGACCGGCTATACAGGAAAACCGATCAAACACATCGTCAACATTGGCATTGGCGGTTCGTTTCTTGGCGTCAAGACAGCGCTGGACGGGTTGCGCCCGTTTCACCGTGAAGGACTGACTGCACACTATGTCGTGAATGTTGACCCTGCGGATCTTGCCGCAACACTGAAAGTGATTGATCCGGAAACTACGCTATTTATCGTCGCATCAAAATCGTTCAGCACCCTGGAGACACGCGTCAATGCAGAGGCTGCCAAAGCCTGGATGCTGGAACAGGGCATGCCAGGGCAGGATAGCCACCGTCACTTTGTCGCAGTGTCAAACAATATCGACAAAGCCACACAGTTCGGCATCGCACCGGACAACATTCTGCCACTGTGGGACTGGGTCGGTGGACGCTACTCGCTCTGGTCTGCCATCGGTCTGATGATACCCCTGATGACCAGCTTTACCGTCTTCGAGCGCCTGCTTCACGGCGCCTACAGCATGGATGAACACTTCCGGATCGCCCCCTTAGAGCAAAACATGCCGGTGATCATGGCCCTGCTGGGTATTTGGTACAGCAACTATTTTGGCGCGCAAAACCATGCCGTGCTGACCTACGCCTCAGACCTGGAAGCATTCCCTGCTCACCTACAGCAAATGGATATGGAGAGTAATGGCAAGCGTGTCACCACTGACGGGCAGCCTGTCAGCTGGCAGACCGGCCCCGTGATCTGGGGAGGTGTCGGCACCAATGGCCAGCATGCGTACCATCAGCTTCTGCACCAGGGCACACGACTGGTTCCTGTCGACATTATTGTCCCGATGGTCAGCCAGTCACCTATTGGAGAACAACAGGATTGGCTGTTTGCCCATGCACTGGCCCAGTCTCAGGCACTGGCACTTGGATGTTCGGAAGAAACAATCAGGGATGAACTGGCCAAAGAAGGCGCCAGTCAGGAAATGATCGATACTCTGGCGCCACAGAAAACCATTCCAGGCAACAAACCCGTTTCCCTGCTGGTCATGGAAAGTCTGACACCAGAAGCGTTAGGCGCACTGATTGCCCTGTATGAGCATAAAGTTTTCGTTCAAGGCGTGATTTGGGGCATCAACAGTTTCGATCAATTCGGGGTCGAATTAGGCAAAGTGCTGGGCGATCAGATCTTTGAGCAACTCGCTGGTCGCGCCGAGTGCCATCCGAATAATCATATCCTGAACCAATGGATTCAACGCTACCGCCGAACACACAACAGACAGAATAAACGCTGATTAGGCATGAATGGGCTACCACTAATATCAGGCATAAGCCTGACGGTAGCCTTCCCCTGCTGCCTCTCAACGCAAGCAATACGCCTTCACGAACTCCCCCATACCTCACAAACCAATAGCATAACTATCAGACCACAATGTTTGCGATTCATGTGTCGTCAACAAAGGCAAAAAAAACACGTCCCCAGTTACTGAGGGCGTCCTTGAGGATAGAACTGCCACATAAAAAACCATGGTGTCAAATATTCTGACAGGCAGTGAACTAATCTGCGCCTAAACAATCTCTAGTAGCGGCGCATAGACCTTTTCCATGGTCGGTTGCGCAGTCGCACAATCCCTCGACTGCTTACATTTACTGGCAGCGGACAATGACACCGATTAGTAGCTGGCTTCTAGCCTTTGTTGTTTTTTACTTCCAGCAAAAATCCTGCATACGACCACTTACGATCAGGAGAGGGTCAGGTTTTATCTATTATCACCTTAGGAGAGAACTTTCTATGGACAAAACAATTAACACTGCTTTCCCCCCAGCTTCCCGGCAAGCCGCTCACCAAGCACATCCATCCCCACACACTGCGATGCCTATGGCTGCGCGCGATTCCCATCTGCAAGCTTTGGCCAACAACCTTACCTCAGAGCGAACTCACTCACTCCCCTTCTACGCTGTATCGGTATCTCGTGTTAATCGTGAGAATCAGCTCAAGGGCGCTAGAGCTGTCGAAATGGTCAGACCCCCCATACGATTGCTCATGCTTGATCGTATACCTGCTAATTTCGAGAGTTCATACGACTTGAGAAATGCAGCCCGCGATGGAGACCTTGAGAGAGTTAAACGTGAGCTGGCTAATGGCGGGGATACCCATCACATGGGAGCAGGTCATTATCATGCAATCACAAAAGCAACCTCTAAAGGCCACTATGACATAACCGAACTACTTCTCGAACACGGAGCAAATGCCGACGCCTGGAGTATGAACAATGAGACACCCTCTGGAAAGAAGACTCCAATTCACCGGATCATCGTTTCAACAACTCTTGATTCTTCAACAAAGCTTGATCTCGCCAGGCTTCTGCTAAGCTACCGGGCAGATGTCAACGCGTTCAGCACCGGAAAAGATACCCCACTCTATCAGGCCAAGCTTACAGGACAAGCGGATATGATCAATCTTCTAAAGCTATACGGGGCGAACGGTGCTGCCAACAACAACTAACTCAAAGAAACAAGTGCTTAGCTTGAAGTCAATGCGACAGAAAAGATAAGTCTAACAACAAAAAAGCCGTCATCAGTGATGACGGCTTTTTAATCTGGAGCGGGAAACGAGACTCGAACTCGCGACCCCAACCTTGGCAAGGTTGTGCTCTACCAACTGAGCTATTCCCGCATGAAATTTATTTTGCGACGTTTCAACGTCGGAGCGGGAAACGAGACTCACTCTCCAGCTCTGGGCGACCCCAACCTTGGCAAGGTTGTGCTCTACCAACTGAGCTATTCCCGCGTTAAATCTGATGCGTTATTTACCGACCGACATCCGGTCTCGAGCAGATGACACCACTCAATAGAAAAGTGGCGTCCCCTAGGG